>NZ_JAMYMZ010000067.1:0-23808 GCF_040318825.1 Mesorhizobium sp. M1006 | reverse complement strand
AAGTCATAAGACAAGCAATTCCAGGAAAAGTGTGAAACGGTTTTCCGTCCGGAATTGCGTCAAAACAAAGAGATAGAGCGGTTCGGTGTTTCCGTGAAACGACGAGCCGTTCTAGTGCGTCGAAGCGAGCCGTCAGGCGAGAAACGTCTTCTCGAACGCCTGCTTGCCTGTCGGCGAGAAAATCACCGCACGGCTGTCCTTCTCGCGCCGCGCCCATTTCTCGGCGAGGATCTTGTCGAGAATGGCGGCGCCCAGCGTGCCGGCGAGGTGCGAACGCCGCACGCTCCAGTCGAGGCAGGCCCGGCACACCGGTCGCCGCGCCTTGCCCTCGACATCGATGCCGATCGCGGCGAAATGCGAGGCGGCCGACGGCCCAAGCTGAATCTCCTCATCATCTCGCAGGAGCACTTGTCGAGCGACGAGACGGTCCAGCATCGCCACCGCCTGCTCGCCGGCGAGGTGGTCGTAGCAGACCCGCGCCACGCGCATGGCCGCGTCGCGTGGGCCAGGCCGCACTCGTTGCGGCCCGGCCGCAGCGGCAACACCGGTGATCGCCTCGATCATGCCGGCTACCTGCGGGCCAGCGAGGCCGTAGTAGCGATGCCGTCCCTGGCTTGCCAGCGTCAGCAGCCCGCCTTCCATCAGCTTCGACAGATGGGAGATCGCTGTCGGAAGCGACACGCCGGCCTCGAGTGCCAGTTCACTCGCCGTCAGTGCCGTGCCGCCCATCAGTGCGGACAGCATGTTTGCCCGCGCTGGATCGCCCACCAGGCTGGCAATGCGGGCTATGTCAGGTCCTTCGCGCATAGTTCGTTCCTCATCGAAGCATCCTCGTCAGATAAAGCATTAGTCTCGATGCAAATCAAGGAGACAACTATGCCTGCAAGGATCGCTTTCGGCGCCGCGCCTGCTCGCCGGCCGTTCCCGTTCATTGTCTTGCGCCGCTTGTGGCGGCGGCTCCTGAAGCGGTGGTTCGACCGTCATTTGCAGCGTCTCGACCTCGCCGAGATCGACGATCATCTGCTGCGTGACCTTGGCCTGACACCTGAAGACGTCCGCCGCGAATGCGCGAAATCGTTCTGGCAGGCATGATCGGCGAGGGATTTGCCTAGCATATCGATCTTCGGAACGTTTCGATCCGGCTCGAACTGTGACCGCCAGAAAACATCCACCGCCACGGAGGCGAAAATGACCATTACCTGCTTCATCCGCTACGAGATCGATCCGTTCGGCAAGGCGGCGTTCGAGGAATATGCACGCAATTGGGGGCAGGCGATCCCGCGTTGCGGCGCCGATCTGATCGGCTATTTCGCGCCGCACGAAGGCTCGGCCACCAGGGCTTATGCCGCCTACAACATCGACAGTCTTGCGGCCTACGAAGCCTACCGCGCCCGGCTCGCCGCCGATCCCGCCGGTAAGGCGAATTACGAGTTCGCCCGGCGGGAAAAATTCATCCTGAAGGAGGACCGCACCTTCCTCAAGCTGGCCTCCGGGCCACATGCTCCTTTGGTGAAACCATGATCGCCGTCATCTTCGAGGTCGAGCCGGCGGCGGGCATGCGCGATGCCTATCTCGGCATCGCCGCCGATCTGCGCCCACTGCTCGACGGCATCGACGGCTTCCTGTCGATCGAGCGCTTCCAGAGCCTTGCCGATCCGAACCGCATCCTGTCGCTGTCCTTCTGGCGCGACGAGGATGCGGTGAAGGCCTGGCGCAACACGCAGGAACATCGGCAGGCGCAGAAGGCCGGGCGCGGCGGTATCTTGGCGGACTATCGTTTGCGTTTCGCTCATGTCGTGCGCGATTACGGCCTGACCGAACGCGCCGAGGCGCCTCAGGACAGCCAGGCGGTGAATGGTTAAGCATTCCCGATCAGCACCCCTGCCGCAAACACCAGCGCGCCACCCAGCACCACCTGGAAGGCGGCGCGCCAGAATGGGGTCTGCATGTAGCGGTTCTGCACGAAGGCGATCGCCCACAGCTCGAAGAAAACCACCACGGCGGCGACAATGGTCGCCGTCCAAAAAAGCGGGATGAGATAGGGCAGCGCATGGCCGAGCCCGCCCAGCGTCGTCATGACGCCGACGGTCAGCCCGCGTTTTGCCGGCGAGCCGCGGCCAGATAATTTGCCGTCGTCGGAAGCCACCTCGGTGAAACCCATCGAGATGCCAGCGCCGATCGAGGCGGCAAGCCCGACCAGAAAGGTCTGGAACGTATCATGCGTGGCAAAGGCGGCGGCAAAGATCGGCGCCAGCGTCGACACCGAGCCATCCATCAGCCCGGCCAGCCCCGGTTGCACATAGGTCAGGATGAACTGGCGCTGCTCGGCCGCCGCCTCTTCGTCCTTGACCGCGCCCGGCACATGCTTTTGCTCCAGCCGCTGCGCCAGTGTCTCGTGGCCCTGTTCTGCGATCGCCAGGTCGTCGAGCAGCTTTCGCGTCGACGCATCGCCTGTGCGTTTGGCCGCCTCGATATAGAACAGGTAGGCTTGGCGCTCCATGGCCTCGGCCTGGCTGCGCACATGATCGATGCCGAGCGGCCTCACCAGCCAGTCCGGCTTGCGCTCGTAATAGCCCTTCACATGTTCGCGCCGGATCAGCGGTATGCGCTCGCCGAAGCGCTTGCGGTAAAGCTCGATCAGCGAATCGCGATGGCCGTCCTCCTCCTCCGCCATCTCCTCGAACACCTTGGCCGATTGCGGAAAGCTCTCCGCCAGCCCGTCGGCATAGGCGCGATAGATGCGCCCGTCATCCTCCTCAGAGGAGATGGCGAGCGCCAGGATCTCCTGTTCCGAGAGCGATTCAAAGGGACGGCGGCCGAAGCCGAAAACGCGGGAAAGCATGAGAAATTCACCCTAGTTTAGAACGGTTCTAAACTAGAGCTTCGCACATCCTCGGTCAATCGTGCCCGCTCCACTCATGCTCAAAGGTACAGGCTTCAAAATCCCGAACACATTGCCGTTGCTATCGGCAAACGTTCACCTATATAACCGAATCTCAACCAAGAGAAAGGAACCCGCAGATGCTGGAAAAACAGCAGCCGTTTGACCCCAAGCCGGTTCTCGACCTGATCGCTAACATCGAGGCGGACTTGCAGCGCCTGAAAGGGCTGGTCGAGCAGCAGGTCGAAAAATTTGATCCCGCCAATCCGCATAACAAGGCTCCCGACGGCAAGTTGACCGAGGAGGGCGTCGAGTGCTGCTATCGCCTGTTCGACGAAGGCAAGTCGCGCTATTCGGTCGCTCAGCAGATGAAGATCTCCTTCGCCGCTGCCACCCATCGCTTCAACACCTGGCGCAAGATCGGCGGCCCCAAACGGCAAAAGACGCTGTTGGGGTGAGGGGCGGCCGGCAATGCCGGTAAATCGGCAGCGATTTGTCGAAATGACGAATGCATGGCGGAGGGCGGAGGAGAGGTGGGTGACAGTCACGCCCACTCCTGCCTCCAAGTCGAATTGTAACGGTCACATTTTTTCATTGGTGCGCGGCTTCCCTTTCCGTGCACCATAGGCCGTCTCATCTCTTGCAGGACCCAGCCATGATCACCCCTCCCGGCATCGCCGATATTCACAGTGCAGCAGCGCGATTGTCCGGACTGATCGTCGAAACGCCGCTGATCGAATCGCCGGAGTTGAACAATCGCTTCGGCGCCAGGATCCTGTTCAAGCCGGAGACGTTGCAGCGCACCGGCTCGTTCAAGTTCCGCGGTGCATACAACAAGCTCTCCTCGCTCTCGGCGGAAGAACGCGCCCGCGGCGTCGTCGCCTTCTCGTCGGGTAATCACGCGCAAGGCGTTGCCGCCGCAGCGGCGATGTTCGGCGTCAAGGCCGTCATCGCCATGCCCGCCGATGCGCCGGCGATGAAAGTCGGCAATGTCAGGAAGATGGGCGCGGAAGTGATCACCTTCGACCGGGTCCGCGACGATCGCACTGCCGTCGTCCGTTCTTACGTGGAAAAGGGCATGGTCCTGGTGCCGCCCTACGACGATCCGGCCATCATCGCCGGCCAGGGCACGATCGGCCTCGAATTGATGCGCCAAGCAAGAGCGCTTGGCGTCAGCCTCGATGCGGTAGTGGTTCCCTGCGGCGGCGGCGGGTTGAGCAGCGGCATTTCGATCGCGGTCAAGGATGCCCCGCCGGGCACCGCCGTCTGGGCCGTGGAACCTGAGCATTTCGACGACACACGCCGCTCGCTGATCAAAGGCGCCAGGGTGTCGAACGCGCCCGGCCACACCTCGATCTGCGATGCCCTTCTCGTCGCCGAGCCGGGCGCCATCACTTTCGAGATTAACCGCAAGAATCTCGCGGGCGCCATCGCCGTTTCCGACAAGGCGGTGGCACAGGCGATGCGCGATGCGATGGCTTGTCTGAAGCTGGTGGTCGAACCCGGCGGTTGCGTCGGCTTGGCCGCGCTGTCGTCAGGCGAGATCGACCTTGCCGGGAAATGCATTGCCGTGGTGCTCTCCGGCGGCAATGTCGATCTCAGCACCTATGCCGAGATCATTGCTGCCAGCTAAGATAGCAACCAATTCCAGGTCATGTGCCGGTTCGAGGCGCTCGAGCCTCCGTTGCGCCCAGCCGAACCGGTACCCTTCAAAGACTGAGATCAATGAAACTGTTCTTCAGCCGCAATCCCAATCCTCGCCTCGCGGTCGCGGTGGCACGGTATCTCAACGTCAAGGTCGAGTTTGAATTCGCCTCTCCCTTCGCTCCGGGCCAGGCCGAGCGATTTCGGCCGCTCAATCCAAATCTTTCATTGCCCATCCTCGTAGGCCTGGGAAAAAGCCTCTGGGAGGCCGACGCCATAGCCTGCCGCCTTTCACGCGACACGCATTCGCATTTCTGGCGCACCGGCGACGACGAGCCCGAGATGATCCGATGGCTGAGTTGGGGGAAAGAGAACTTCGCAAGAGCCTGCGACGTCGTGCATTTCGAACGCGGGACCAAACAGCGCTATGGGCTCGGCCCGATCGATCAGGCGCGGGTTGAGGAGGGCCTGAGCGACTTCCGCACGGCCGCTGCCATACTTGATGCCGAGCTTTCTGAGCGAGAATGGCTGGTCGGCGCTTCGGTTTCCTATGCCGACTTTCGAATGGCGACGTTTCTGCCCTTCAACGATGTCGCCCGATTGCCGCTCGATGACTATCCCTCTGTCAGTCGCTGGTATCTTAAACTCGAAGAAATCGACGCCTGGCGCGATCCCTTCGAAGGGCTCAATGCGCCTGAATTGACACCGGTCCCGGGCCAGGCCAAGTCCGTGTAAATCTCGATCATTTGCACAAGCGGATCGAGTTCGACCCTAATCCAGCGTCCGGCGGAACCGCACCAGCGCAATACCGGCGAACAGCGCCACGAACACCACCAGCCAGCCGATTTCCGTTGCCACCGCCGGCAGCTCGGCGCCCTTCAGCATCACCGCGCGGATGATGCGCAGGAAATGCGTCAGCGGCAGCACCTCGCCGAAAATCTGCGCCCAGTCCGGCATGCCGCGATAGGGAAACATGAAGCCGGACAGCATGATCGACGGCAAGAAGAAGAAGAAAGTGAGCTGCAGGGCCTGCATTTGCGTGCGGGCGATCGTCGAGATCGTGTAGCCGAGCAGCACCAGCGCCAAGACGAAGATAAGGACCGCCGTCAACAGCAGCGACATCGACCCGGTGAAGGGGATGGCAAACAGAAGCTTCGAGGCTGCCAGCACCACCAGTACCTGCACGGCGCCGACCGCCAGATAGGGCAGCACCTTGCCCAGCATTATCTCGAGCGGGCTGGACGGCATCGCCAGAAGGTTCTCCATCGTGCCGCGCTCGGTCTCGCGCGTCAGCGCGATCGAGGTCATCATCACCATCGTCATCTGCAGGATGACGCCGAGCAGGCCGGGCACGATGTTGTATTGTGAGACGGCTTCCGGATTGTAGCGCCGGTGCACCACCACCTGGAGCTGGCCCCGGGCAGCTTCGGCCGCCGTCTCCTGCATACCGCGTGCCCTGAGCAGCGCCTGATTGGCGACGGTGCCGAGCGTCGAGATGGCGCCGCTGGCGACGGCCGGGTCGGTCGCATCCGCCTCGATCAGAATCTGCGGGCTGTCGCCGCGCTCGACCCGTCGGGCAAAATCGGCGGGAATGGTGACGACGAAGGCGACGTCGCCGCGCGCCATCAGGAATTCGGCTTCGGCGGCACTTTGCGCAACATGGTCGAAGCGGTAATAGCCGGTGGTCTGCAGCGCCGAAACCATGGCCCGCGTGTAAGGATCGCTGCTCATCGTCACCAGCGCTGCCGGCAGGCTCTTCGGATCGTTGTTGATGGCATAGCCGAACAGCACCAGCTGCATCAGCGGTACGCCGAGCATCATGGCGAAGGTGATGCGGTCGCGCCGCATCTGGATGAACTCCTTGATCAGCAGCGCGCCTAGCCTGGCGAACGAAAAGATGCTGTCTATCCCATTTTTCATCCCATGTTGTCCTTCGAACCGGACATGAACTGGATGAACACATCTTCCAGGCTGGTCTCGCCGGGCGTCACCGTAACGCCCTCGTGCTCTTTCTCGACATCGGCGAGCGCTGCCTGAAGTGCCGTCCTGTCGGAGCCGACGACATGCAGCGTCGCGCCGAACGGCGCCACCTGGTCGACGCCGGGGCGGCCATGAAGTGCGGCAGCGACCTGATCGAGCCGCGGCCCTTGCAGGACGAAGGTGGTCAGCCCGGCATTCCTCACCACGTCCTCGACCGTGCCGGTGGCCAGCATCTTGCCGTAGGAGATGTAGCTGATGCGGTGGCAGCGCTCGGCTTCGTCCATGTAGTGGGTGGAGACCAGCACGGTCAGGCCGCCGCTCGCCAGCCGGTGGATCTCGTCCCAGAATTCGCGTCGCGCTTTCGGGTCGACGCCCGCCGTCGGTTCATCGAGCAGCAGCAGTTTCGGCTTGTGCATGATGCAGGCGGCCAGCGCCAGCCGCTGCTTCCAGCCGCCGGACAGGGTGCCGGCCAACTGGTTCCTGCGCGATGTCAGGCCGAGCTCCTCAAGCGTCTTAGCAACGTGCTCGTCGAGCGGCTTCAGCCGGTAGAGCCGTGCCACGAATTCGAGATTCTCGCCGATCGTGAGATCTTCGTAGAACGAGAATCTCTGCGTCATGTAGCCGACTTCGCGTTTGATCCGCAGGCTGTCGGTGCGGATGTCGAAGCCCAGAACGGTGCCTTCGCCCTCATCCGGCGTCAGCAAGCCGCACATGATGCGGATGGTCGTCGTCTTGCCCGAGCCGTTCGGCCCGAGGAAGCCGACGATCTCGCCCTCGGCCACAGCCATAGTCACATGATCGACGACGGTCTTGTCGCCGAAGCGTTTGACCAGGCCGTGCACGTCGATGACGTTCATTTTCCGATGTCCGCCAGATCGACGTCGACGATCTGCCCGGGCTGCAATGCGCTGGCGTCGCCCTCCGGCCGCGCTTCGACCAGATAGACCAGCTTTTGCCGGGTCTCGAGCGAGTAGATCACCGGCGGCGTGAATTCCGGATCCGGCGACACGTAGCTGACGCGAGCCTTCACGCCCGATCCGCAGCCGTCGCAATGGACGTTGAGCAGCGTGCCGACGTCGACCGAGGAGAACGCGCTTTCCGGCACATAGACGCTGAGCTTCACCGCGCCATCCGGCAGCATGGAGATGACCGGCGCGGTCGGCCCGGCCGTGTCGCCAGGATAGCGGATGACATCGTTGACCCGGCCGGGCGAGGGCGCCGTCAGCACGCGCTTCGACAGCCGCCATTGCGCTTGCTCCAGCGCCGACTGCGCCTGCCTGACCTGATTGTCGGCGGCCTTGATCGTCTCCGGCCGTGCCGGCAGGCCGCCGACGGCGAGATTGGCCTCCGCCTGGCCGACCTGCGCGTTGGCCGTCTCCAGCGTCGCGGAAGCCGTGTCGTAGTCGGCCTGTGTGCCGGTGCCGCGTTTGAACAGATCGCTGGCGCGGATGTAACGGCGTTTGGCGTCGGCGGCTTGCGCCTTGGCCATGTCGAGCTGCGCCTTGAGCACCGCAATCTCTTCAGGCCGCTTGCCGACCTGCAGGTCGGCAAGTTGCGCCTGGGCCTGCGCAAGGGCCGCCTCGGCTTGTGCGATGGCGATCTTGGCGTCGGCGTTTTCCAGCGTCACCACCGGCGTGCCGGGCGCGACGCGGTCGCCGCGCTTGACCGCAATCGTCTCGACCTGCGCCACCTCGATCGGCGCGAGCAGGACGTAGTCGCCCTCGACGTAGCCGACGGCGAGCGGTGCTCCCGGCGCGCAGGCGCTGAAAAGCTGGGCGGCAAGCGGCAAAGAACAGAGCAGGCTCATGATCCACGATCCTTCCGGACAGCCAAATCGCGCCGAGCCAAAATCGCGCTGAGATTATCCGTCACCACCGCCGCGATCTTTCCGGCCTCGTCATTGCCGATCTCGCGCCAGCCCATGCGGCGCATAACCGCCTCGCGGCCGATGCGGAAATAGACGACCTGGCCAATCAGCGTGAACACGGTGAGTTTTGTGCGCTCGCTCTCGGCCGGCTCGCCCGTCGCCTGTTCCCAGATCAGGCAGAGCCGGTTATGCGCCGGTTCGAACACGCCGTCATAGATACGGTCGAGCGCCGCGGTAGGATGCGACAGCTCGCGCAGGACGAACTGTACAATCTCGCCGGCTTCCGGCCTTGCCGCGATGAAGGCGACCATCCGCTCCAGTGCGACGGCTAAATGTGCCCGCGCGGCCTCGGTGTCGGCCAATGCCGCGACCGGCGCCTGCAGATTGCCGATCGCCTGGCCGGCAACGGTCTGGATGGTGTCGACGATGTAGTCGGCCGCCGCGTTGCGGAGCCCTTCCTTGCCGCCGAAATGATAGGCGATCGAGCCGATATTGGCCTTGGCCTCCGCCGCGATCTGGCGCGTCGAGGTGCCGTCGAAACCTTGCCGTCCGAACAGTTTCAACGCCGCGCGGACAAGTGCCGCCCGCGTCATATCGGCGGCGGTCTTGGGCGCCTCATGAGGAAGGCCGCTGGCGCTGGGCGATTTGATCATGGCCACAATTTAATCAATCGAATGATTAAAGTCAAGTGCGGTCAAGCGGCTTGCCAACTCTGGCCGTGCGCGCTTTAGTGCCTGGCCATGGGCAAGGAAATCGAGCGTAAATTCCTGGTCTCAGGTGAGGAATGGCGGGCAATGGTCGAGGCGGACATTCATATCCGTCAATTCTATCTTGTCGCCGAACCCAGCCGTACGGTTCGTGTTCGCATCAGCAACGATGCGGCCGCCAAGCTGACGCTCAAGTTCGGCAGCCAGGCACGCGAGCGCGATGAATTCGAATATCCGGTACCTTTGGCGGAGGCGCAGGAGATGCAGGCCTTTGCCATCGGACATGTCATCGAGAAGACACGCCACCATGTTAAACATCGCGGCTATCGCTACGAAGTCGATGTCTTCGGCGGGACGCTTGCGGGGTTGGTGATCGCCGAGCTCGAGACGCCGGATGATATACAGGACGAAATGCTGCCACATTGGCTCGGCCGTGAAGTCACCGGCGAGCCGAGATTTTACAACGCGTCGCTCGCCCTTGGGGGGATTCCGGAGATCGTCGCATGAGCTTTCGTATCGATCCGCGCATGTCGCTGACCGGAGAGGTCAGGCGCATCCTCGCCGAGGAGATCGGCAAGGTGATCGACCATCTGAACGCGGCGCGTGACAGGCCCGAACCGGGGCTGCACAAATGCCGCAAACGGCTGAAGAACGTCCGCGCCTTGCTGCGCCTTGTCCGTTCCGGAGACGAAACATTCTGCGTGACGGAGAATCAGTGCTACCGCCAGGTGGCGGCCCTGCTTGCCGGCCCGCGCGAGGCGACCGCGCTGGTCGAAACAATCGACCGGCTGGCGGCAAGCTTTCCCGAGCAAAGTGCCGGCGATGGCCTCGGTGCCGTGCGTGACAGGCTCGTCGCGCGCCAGCATGAACTGCATGGCGGAGGAGGCCTCGATGCTGCGATAGGCGCGGCGATTTCCGCTTGCGAGGAAGGTGTCGCCCGGATCGACAAGCTCGCTCTGCCCGACAAGCCGGAGCAGGCTGCCGACGTGCTCGCCGAAGGCGCGCGCACCACTTTGCGCCGTGCCAGGAAAGCGCTGGACAAGGCGGCTTCGCGCGGCGAAGCCGATGACTTTCACGACCTGCGCAAGGCGGCCAAGACGCATGGCATGCACCTGTCGCTGCTCGGCCGGCTGTGGCCGACGCCGATCAAAACGCGGCGCAGGGCCGTCGACGAATTGGGCGAGCGGCTCGGCGAGCTGCACGATGTGTTCGTCATGCGCGCGCTTCTCGATGCCGAGGACCAGCCACTCGGTCCTGCTGAAGAGACGCGGTTGCTTGCCAAGCTGCTGAAGCGTTCGGAAAAGAGCCTGAAAAAGACCTGCCTCGCCGAGGCGGCCGAGCTTTTCGGCGACAGCCCGAAGCGCTCGACGAGGAAGTTCGCCCGTAAGGCGCGCGAAGATCTCACAGTTGCGCACGAAGACGCCGGCACGCCTGGCGTGGGCTGATCATGGTCTAACTTGCCGCCCTGTGGTAATCGCCGTCTGGCATGACCGAGCCCGGCGACACGCTTCTGGACCGACTTGGCCGCTGGCTTGCCGGCCGGCTGCAGGAGGAATCGTCCGGCTACGAGCCTTACACGCCGTCGGACGCCGAAACGTTGCGCCGCACGCTCGAGCCCGGCGACATCCTGCTCATCGAAGGCAACCAGAAGATCTCGGCGGCGATCAAATACCTCACCCAGTCGACCTGGTCGCATGCCGCCTTCTATATCGGCGATGCATTACCGGAGCCGGAGGACGGATCGGAGCGGCGGCGCCTGATCGAGGTCACGCTCGGCGATGGCTGCATCGCCGTGCCGCTGTCGCGCTATCGCAGCTACAACACCCGCATCTGCCGGGCGAGTGGCCTGGCTCCGGACGATCGCGAAGCGGTCGTCGCGTTCATGATCGGCAGGCTCGGTCTCAGATACGATCTCAGGAACATATTCGACATGCTGCGCTACTTCTTGCCGACGCCGCCGGTGCCGGTGCGCTGGCGCCGCCGCATGCTGGCTTTCGGTTCCGGCGACCCGACGCGCGCCATCTGCTCGTCGCTGATCGCCGAGGCGTATGGCCTGATCCGCTACCCGATCCTGCCGGAGATTACCCGGGCGCCTGGCCGTGCCTCGGCCCAGTCGAGCTTTTCGCGCAGGGAAATCCTGCACATCCGCCATCACTCGCTCTACACGCCGCGCGATTTCGACCTGTCGCCCTATTTCCGTATTGTCAAGCCAACGCTGGAATACGGCTTCGACTACCGGCAGATGGTCTGGGATGACAAGGTGGCGAACAAGACCGCCGAATAGCCGCTCGATCTTGTGTTTGAGCAGGGGACCCTCTGAGAACCGGTTTGCGGCCGATACTCAGGGGTAAGAAGCTCAGTCAGACTGGCTGCCGCCAACAGCCCGGACTCGGTCGTTCTGCATTTTGACCTAGGCCGGCAGACGTCGTCCGTTTGCGGCAGCCGCAACTCGATCGTCGGTCCGTGCGCCTGCGTCGCGCGGATGCGGCCCGATCGGCATGATCACCGGGAACGGCGTTGCGCCGAACGCAAACGTCCATTTGTAGCCGACCAGTCGGTCTTCAGGCGTCGTGTGCTGGTCGTGATGAGCAAGCAATTTGGCGCGCTCCGCCAATTCCTCCGCCTCGCGCCTGACCATTTCCGCCGTTTCCGGCCGCATCCGCCTGGAGAAGCTGACGAACGTCGACTCGCGCTCAAGATGGGTGATGGCCCAGCCGATGAAATTCTTGTTGGTCGTCTCGAACAGCGGCCGCAATGGCCCCTCGAAATTCCACTGGATCGGCGCCTCGATCAGCAGCCTTGCCGACAGGCCGCGACCGAGCGCGACCAGGCCGAGTTCCTCGAGCTCGCGCAGATAGAGGAACATCGAAGCCTCGCTCAGCCCTTGTGAGCGCATGATGCCTTCGGGCGTGAATTTCTCGGAAAGCATGACAAAGACGAACAGCAGTGCCGGCCGCCCGGCGAGCTTGCGCTCGATCTCCGGCGCGATCTGGTTGGCGGGTCCTGGTCCCCTGTTCATTGAGCCGAGCACGTTTTCCAACTCTACGCCGGCGGCAGTGCAGATCTCCATCAGCCGGTCGAGCTTGCAGTTGCGCTCGTGGAAGATGCGCTTCACCGTCGGCTCGGAAACACCCATCCGCTCGGCAAGGACGCGATAGGTGATGCCCTTTGCCTTAAGCGTCCGCTTCAGCGCTTCGAAGATCAGGCCGTTCATGGGATGCACCTCTTTTGCACGATTTGGTATCAGCCTTCGGTACTAGTCCTGATAGCTCTTCCCGAAAAGTATCGAAAGGCCTAGCTCTCCGCCAGTCCATTACAGGAGACTAGCCATGAAGAGCCTCTTCACCTCGATGCTTCTCGCCCTGGTCGGCATCGCCGCCGCGCCGGCAGTTCAGGCCGCTGAACTCTGGCGCACCGGCGGCCTCGAGCAGCCTGAATCGGCGCTGTTCGACGCCGCCGGCCAGCGCGTTATCGTCTCGAACATCGTCGGCAATCCCGGCGAAGCCGACGGCAACGGCTATCTGTCGATCCTGTCGATGGACGGCAAGCTAGTCACGCAACACTGGACCGACGGCATGGACGCGCCCAAGGGCATGGCGATTGTCGGCGGCAAACTCTACGTCGCCGACCTCACCCATGTGCGCGTCGTCGACCTCGCAAGCGGCAAGCTAACATCGACGATCGACGTGCCGAACGCGGTCTTTCTCAACGACATGACCGCTGATGCATCCGGCAATGTCTACGTCACGGATATGCTTGCCGATACGATCTATCGCATCGACCGCGACCGGCCCGAACTGTTCGTCAGGGATGCGGCGCTTGCTTCGCCGAATGGCATCTTCGCCGATGGCGGCCGGCTGATCGTCGCTTCCTGGGGCAAGGGCATCAAGCCCGACTTCAGCACCGCGGAGCCGGGCGGCCTGCTCTCGGTCGATCTTGCTACCAAGGCCGTTTCGCCACTGGCTGGCGCGGAAAAGTTTGCCAACCTCGATGGCGTCGTTGCCATCGGCGGCAGCATCTACGCCACCGCGTATATGACCGGCACGCTCTACCGCTACAAAGCCGGCGGCACGCCGCAAGCGGTTGCGACGTTCAAGCCGGGCAGCGCCGACATCGGCACCGACGGCAGGTCGACAATCTTCGTGCCGCTGATGAACGAGGGCGAGGTCTCAGCGTTGGGCCTCGACTAAGCCGGCGTTGCCAGCTCAAGCGGCGGGCGCGGCTCTCCTCAGCTGCGCCCGCGCATCCGTGATCGAGGCGCGTAAGTCACCAGCGGCCGCTTGACGCCGTGGTTGATCAGCATGCGGCGTATCCTGCGCTGAAGCGCCTGATATAATGAAGCGAACGCCGGCGCGGCTCGCCTTGTGGGCCGCGCCCTCGATGACATTGGCTGCCGTCGAATCGAAGAACGGCACCGCCGAACAGTCGAGGATGAAGTTCCTGCGCTGGCGCGGGCGGCGACGTCTTCCTGCACCAAGGATTGATGATCTGCCTCCAAACATGCAGCACTCTTTGCCAGCCGATGCGCTGTCATGCTACAAACCTCGGCATCGTTTGGCGGGACATCCGCTGCGATCCCGATTTCACAGGAACGACTTCAAAAGGATGAGCGGGTGAAGATATTCAAAGCGTTGGCAACCTCGACAGCCTTGCTGTCGATGGTTTTCCTGCTGGCAGGCTGCGGTCATGGCCTGATCAACAGGCTGATTTGAGTCAGGTGCCGTCGGCCCGCCCAAGCCATCGCTGCAGGAACCGTGCCGCAAGCCAGCACAGCATCGCCCAGGCAAAGCCGGCGCACCAGCCGGCCAATACGTCGGACGGCCAGTGGACGCCGAGATAGATGCGGCTGATGCCGACCACCACTGTCGTCAGCACCGCCAGCCCGAGTACATAGATCTTCGTTGTGCGCCCGGGCAAAACCCGCGCCGCCATGCTGCCCAGCGTCAAATACGTCACCGCCGACAGCATGGCGTGGCCGCTCGGAAACGAAAGCGATGCCACATCGGCGAGATGCGAGACCAGATCGGGGCGCGGCCGGTCGATGTCGAATTTCAGCACGCTTGACAGGAGCTGGCCGCCCGCTACCGCGACGAACATGAGAAGCGCCGCGCCTGGCCTGCGGATAAGGAGCAGATAGACGATCATTGCTGCCGTGATCAGCAGCAGTACGCTGGCGCTGCCGAGGCTGGTGATGTCGCGCATCGCCCCTTCCAGCCACGCCGGTCCGATCGGATTGTCGGGCTGGCCGGCCTTGCGGAAGGCAAGCAGGATTTCGGTGTCGAAGGCATGCGGCGTGGTCGCCCGCGCCAGCTCCATCAGCTCCTCGAACCCCCACAGCCCGCCGGCAATGACCAGCCCGGCCAGCAGAACCGGGAACTCCAGCCAGTTGGGCAGTCTGCTTGCAATCTTCTTCATCGGCCCGATCGCAGTTACAGCCTTTGCAGATAGGGCCCGAGCGTGATCAGCGCCACAGCTGCGATGGCAAGCACGATGCCGGTTGCCTGCAAGGCATTGACGCGTTCGCCGAAGAAGACCAGCGCCACCACATTCACCGACACCAGCTGGATCACCGCCGACAGGCTGAACGACACCGACATGCCGAATTCACGGATCAGCCTCAGCATGATCAGATTGCCCAGCGAGTAGAGCGCCAACGTCAGCACGATCTTGCCGAGGCTCGGCGCCAGCCCCCACTGTTTTGCGGCCATCGCCGCCAGCAGGAAGATCACCGTCGAGACGCAGAGCTGCCCAAGTCCCCAGAAACTCACTTTTGTTCCTCCCGATGCGGTCCCTACCGCCTGCCGCAGCTCTTGTTTCCGAAGCGCCGGTCGCGGTCAAGCGGGGCCGATGTTGGATACGAAATCGCAGGTGGCAATTTAGCCGGCATGTCATCAAACTGTGACCTGCCGGTAATACCGGATTGGCCAGGCAACACGCTCCAGCAATCCATCCAGCCAGAGGCAGGCCCTATGACCGAACATCGCACCCCTGACGCCCATTTCCGCACCAGCCTGCTCGAGGAAAACGATGGGCCAGGAGCCAATCCCACCGACAACCGCACCATGGGTGAGATCATCGCCGCGCGGTTCTCACGCCGCGGCTTCCTCAAGGGTTCGCTTGCCGTCTCGGCCATAGCCGCTACCGTCAGCCCGCTGGCGCTGATCACCGCCGACAACGCCCGCGCCGCCGAAGGCTCCGCCTTCGCTTTCGACGAGCTCGAGGCCGGCATCGACGACAAGCATCACGTCGCACCTGGCTATGACGCCGACGTGCTGCTGCGCTGGGGCGATCCGCTGTTCGCCGATTCGCCGGGATTCGATCCGACAAAACAGTCGGCGGAAGCCCAGGCCAGACAATTCGGCTACAACAACGACTATGTCGGTTATATCCCGATCGACGGCTCGGCCGAGCACGGCCTGCTGGTCGTCAATCACGAATACACCAATCCGCACCTGATGTTTCCGGGCCTCGTCACCATCGTCGATGGCAAAGCCAAGCAGGCGCCCCTCAGCAAGGAGCAAGTCGATGTCGAGATGGCCGCGCATGGCGGCACTATCGTCGAGATACGCAAGGTATCAGGCAAATGGCAGGTCGTTCGCGACGGCAAGCTCAACCGCCGCATCACCTCCAACACCGAGATCGCGCTCTCCGGCCCGGTCGCCGGCCACGACCGCGTCAAGACCAGCGCCGATCCGACCGGCACGAAGGTCATCGGCACCATCAACAATTGCGCCGGCGGCGTCACGCCGTGGGGCACCTATGTCATGGCCGAGGAGAACATCCACGGCTATTTCTCGGGCGAGCTGCCGCAGGGCCACAAGGAGGCGGCCAATTACAAGCGCCTCGGCATTCCCGAAGGTGCCTATGAATGGGCAGCGCATTACGACCGTTTCGACATCGGCAAGGAGCCGAACGAGCCGAACCGCTTCGGCTGGATCGTCGAGGTCGACGTCCAGGATGCGACTTCGGCGCCGAGGAAGCGCACCGCGATGGGCCGCTTCAAGCATGAGGGCGCCGAATCGATCGTCGCCCAGGATGGCCGTGTCGTCTTCTATCTCGGCGACGACGAGCGCTTCGACTATGTCTATAAGTTCGTCACCACAGGCAAGTTCGATCCGGACAACCGCGCCGCCAACATGGATTTGCTCGACGACGGCACCTTGCATGTCGCCAAGTTTGCCGACGACGGTTCGGTCGAATGGCTGCCGATCGTCTTCGGCCAAGGGCCGCTGACGGCGGAGAACGGCTTTGCCGGCGAGGCCGATGTGCTGATCGAGACGCGCCGCGCCGCCGACCTGCTCGGCGCCACCAAGATGGACCGCCCGGAAGACATCCAGCCCAATGCCGCCAACGGCAAGGTCTATGTCATGCTGACCAACAATTCGAAGCGCAAGGCCGACCAGGTCGACGCCGCCAACCCGCGTGCCGAAAATGCCTTTGGCCACATCATCGAGATCGTCGAGGACGGCGGTGATTTCACCGCGACAAAGGGCAGGTGGGAAATCCTGCTGAAATGCGGCGATCCCGCTGTGGCCGACGTCGGCGCCACCTTCTCGACCGCAACCACCGCCAATGGCTGGTTCGGCATGCCGGACAATTGCACGGTAGATTCGGCTGGCCGCCTCTGGGTCGCCACCGACGGCCAAGGCCCGAAAGCCACCGGCCGCACCGATGGTCTGTGGGCTGTCGATACGGAGGGGACGGCACGGGCGACATCAAAGCTGTTCTTCCGCGTGCCGATCGGCGCCGAAATGTGCGGTCCCCTGTTTGCGCCGGACGACCAGACCGCCTTCGTTGCGGTCCAGCATCCGGGCGACGGCGGCGAGGACTGGGAGGCTTTCGGCCGTCCGTCCTACTATGAGGATTTGTCGACGCGCTGGCCCGACTTCAAGCCGGACATGCCGGTGCGCCCGGCGGTCGTTGCCATCACCAGGCAAGGCGGCGGCAAGATCGCGGTCTGACACGCAGCCAGCTCTTGCAGTCTCAAGGAAGGATTTCGGCGGTACGAAATCCTTCCTTCCGATACGGGATGCATCCATGCTGCGCATCATGCGCCGACTAATCATTCGGTGCGCTGAACCACGGCCACATTCATTGTGCTTCGCAACCTGAAGCCGATGGACTCGTATAACGCTATGGCCGCGGCGTTGCTGGCATAGGCGTGGAGATAGGGAACTTCGCCGCGCGCCACTATCCGGTTTGCCACTAATAGGGACAGCAGCTTTCCTAGGCCACGGCCGCGAAATTCCGGATGTGAGCACACCCCGCTGAGTTCGGTATAGCCAGGTTGCTTCATGCGCTCGCCGGCCATTGCCGCGAGCCTGCCCTCGATTTTCACACCCCAAAAATCGCCCAGGCTCAAGGCTTCGAGCGTGAATGGGCCAGGCTTGGTGAGCAATGCCAGGGCGAGCATCTCAGCAGCATCGTCTCGGGTCAGACGATGCACGCGCGGGTCGGAGACGATCTGCAATGGCTGCTCGGCGATCATCTGAACCCCGGCTGCGGTCGAAGTCGCGGAAAGCCCCGTGGGCAGAGCAATCGCGTCCGCTTGAAGCAGGATCATACTCTCGCCCGGGGAGACAAGGTTTTCGAGCGCCCGCAGGCTTTCCGGGTCGTCCGCGCCAGTGGCGGCGAAAGGGACGATCGACGGCCGATATCGCATGGCGAGGTTGTCACCCTCCGCGAAGGCCCGATGTCGCGTCTGAAGCGCGCTCCAGATAGGGCGGTCGAGCAGATGTCTCATTGCGCGGCACCCTCAGGCTTATTTACACGACGGTCGAGAGGAGCAGCGGCGAGGCCGTCCTCGATGGCAGCCAGCTGCTCAAGAAGCGGCCCCGAAAAACCTGCGCACAAATCCGCGACCACGTTCTCGATGCAAGGCCAGACGTCGCGCTTTGCGACATCGACCAGCCGCCGGCCGTCCCGAGTAAGCGAGACGATCCTGCGCCGCTGGTCATCGGTCGACGGACTGACTTCGAGCAGTCCCAATTCGGCCAGAAGCGAGACGCTTCGCGTTACGCCTGGCTGCGCGATGCCAAGGGATTGCGCCAGTTCCCCGACCGACAGCGGACCCAGCCTGTCGAGCGCGGCCAGCAGCGGGTATTGGCTCGCCTGAACCGGGACATCCAGCCTGTCGAGCAGGCGCTGCGCCTCCGCTTGCAGTTGCTCGCCTATACGCTTCAGCCTGCTGCCCAGGCACAGAAAGCCAAGCGATCGTATGACGTCTTCCATAGGCCAATTCATCCCCATGAACACCGATAACATGATATATAACAATGCATGAAAAGCAAGATCGAGGCATTCAAGCGCGGGTTCCAGGCATCGGGCGCAGGCCTATCGCCTTCGGCAAGGAAAGGTCGATCGGTCAGGCTGCTTCGCCTGGACGAGGCCCGTTCGATCAGTTGCGCAGCCGGTAGCCGGTCCTGAAGATCCAGGCGACGATCGTTATGCAGATGAGCAGGAAGACCACCGTCATGCCGAGGCTGACGCCGACCGAAACGTCGGACTTGCCGTAGAAGCTCCAGCGGAACCCACTGACCAGGTAGACCACCGGGTTGAACAGCGTCACCGTGCGCCAGATGCCGGGCAGCATGTTGATCGAATAGAAGCTGCCGCCGAGGAAGGTCAGCGGCGTGATGATCAGCAGCGGCACCAGCTGCAGCTGCTCGAAGCTCTTCGCCCAGATGCCGATGATAAAGCCGAACAGGCTGAAGGTCACCGCCGTCAGCACCAGGAAGGCGAGCATCCAGAACGGATGCTGGATCGTCAGCGGCACGAACAGCGAGGCCGTCGCCAGGATGATCAGGCCAAGCACGATCGACTTTGTCGCCGCGCCCCCGACATAGGCGATGACGATCTCCAGATAGGACACCGGCGCGGACAGTAATTCGTAGATCGAGCCGACGAATTTCGGAAAATAGATGGCGAAAGAGGCGTTGGAGATCGATTGCGTCAGCAGCGACAGCATGATCAGCCCCGGTACGATGAAGGCGCCGTAGCTGATGCCGTCGATCTCGGTGATGCGCGAGCCGATGGCCGAACCGAAGACGACGAAATAGAGCGACGTCGAAATCACCGGCGAAACGATGCTCTGCAGCACAGTGCGAAGGGCGCGCGCCATCTCCACCCGATAGATCGCCCATACCGCATGAAGATTCATGGCCGCGCGCAGGTTCATGCCGGTTTCCTCACCAGGTTGACGAAGATCTCCTCGAGCGAGCTGTTTTCCGTATCGATGTCGCGGAACTGGATGCCGGCCGCCTCGAGCTCGCGGATCAGCGAGGCGACGCCCGGCCGTTCGCTCTGGTTGTCATAAGTATAGGTCAGCTGTCCGCCATCCGGCGAAAGCTCCAGCGCGTAGTGCGAAAAAGCATCGGGAACGGTGGCCAGGGGACTGCGCAGTTCCAGCACAAGCCGTTTGCGGCCAAGCTTGCGCATCAGCTCGGCCTTGTCCTCCACCAGCACGATCTCACCGCGGTTGATGACGCCGACGCGGTCGGCCATCGCCTCGGCTTCTTCGATGTAATGCGTGGTCAGGATGATGGTGACGCCGTCTTCGCGCAGCCGGCGCACCATCGCCCACATGTCCTGGCGCAGCTCGACGTCGACGCCTGCCGTCGGTTCGTCGAGGAACAGGATGCGCGGTTCGTGCGACAGCGCCTTGGCAATCATCAGCCGGCGCTTCATGCCGCCGGACAGCGTGATCGCCTTGGCGTCCTTCTTGTCCCAGAGCGACAGGTCGCGCAGCACCTTTTCGACGAACGCCTTGTCCGCCGGCTTGCCGAACAGGCCGCGGCTGTAGTTGACCGTCGCCCACACGCTCTCGAAGGCGTCGATGGTCAGTTCCTGCGGCACCAGCCCGATCAGACTGCGCGCGGCGCGGTAGTCGCGGTTGATGTCATGGCCGTCGACGGTGACGGAACCCGACGAGCGGTTGACGATGCCGCAGACGATCGAGATCAGCGTTGTCTTGCCGGCGCCATTCGGCCCGAGCAGCGCAAAGATCTCGCCGCGCACGATGTCGAGATTGATCTCCTTCAGCGCCTTGAAGCCGGTGGCGTAGGTCTTGGTGACCCCGGAAATCGAGATGATCGGCTGCATGGCTGAAAACGACTGCTTGAAACAGAGTTGTTGATTTAATCCGCTGAATGTCGGTCCGCAAATCCGGATGTCAATGGCGCTCCCGACAGTTCTGGACATCGAGGTTCGCCGGAATAGGCAACACCTGCCCGGTCGTCCAGCCAAATTCCACGCAAAAGCAGATTAACCGCACTGCGGCGTTCCGCCTCGCGGCGGGACGCCGCTTTGACCGTCCGGTGCATCAAGCCTATCCTTCAACAAACAAGCAGCAGCCGGAGCCGCCATGGACCCGCTCATTCTGTCGCGCATACAGTTCGGCGCGAACATCTCGTTCCACATCCTGTTCCCGGCGATCACCATCGCGCTCGGCTGGGTGCTGCTGTTCTTCAAGCTCCGCTACAACGCGACAAACGATTCCGCCTGGATGCGCGCGTATTTCACCTGGGTTAAGGTATTCGCGCTGTCCTTCGCCATGGGCGTGGTTTCCGGCGTCACCATGAGTTTTCAGTTCGGCACCAACTGGCCGGGCTATATGGAGACGGTCGGCAACATTGCCGGCCCGCTGCTGGCCTACGAAATCCTGACCGCCTTCTTCCTCGAGGCGGCGTTCCTCGGCATCATGCTGTTCGGCTTCCGCCGCGTCTCGAACCGCGTCCATACGCTGGCGACGGTGCTGGTGGCCGGCGGCACCACCTTGTCCGCCTTCTGGATCATCGCGCTCAATTCGTGGATGCAGACACCGGCCGGTTTCGAGATGCGCAATCGTGTTGCGCACGCCACCGACTGGTGGGCCGTTGTCTTCAATCCGTCCATGCCCTACCGGCTCGTTCATATGCTGCTTGCTTCGGGGCTGACCGTCTCGTTCCTGATCGCCGGCCTGTCGGCGCTGCGCTATCTCTACGGCGATCGCTCGGAATCGATGTGGAAGGCCCTGCGCACCGGCGTCTTCACCGCCGCTATCCTGATTCCCATCCAGATCTTTGCCGGCGACCAGCACGGCCTCAACACGCTGGAACACCAGCCGCAGAAGATCGCCGCCATGGAAGCCAACTGGAACACCGGTCCCAACGTGCCGTTGGTGCTGTTTGCTCTTCCCGATGAAGCGGCCAAGCAGAACAGGTTCGAGCTCACCATTCCGGATGGCGCCAGCCTCATCCTCAGGCACAGCGCCGGCGGCATCGTGCCGGGTCTGAACGATTATGCCGGCAACCATCCGCCCGTATTTCCGGTGTTCTGGGGCTTTCGCATCATGGTCGGCACCGGCCTCCTGATGCTCGCCGTCTCCTGGTCGGCGGCCTTCTTCCTCAAGCGCCGCCACGGCCTGCCCAAGCCGCTGGCGCTTGTCATGGTGCCGATGGCGCTGTCCGGCTGGCTGGCGACGCTGGCCGGCTGGTACACCACCGAGATCGGCCGCCAGCCCTGGCTGGTCACCGGCGTGCTGCGTACCGCCGATGCTGTCGGGCCGGTCGCCGGCAGCCATGTCGCGCTGTCGCTCGCGGTCTATCTCATCCTCTACGTGCTGCTCTTGATCGCCTATCTCGGCGTGTTGGTGCATCTGGCATTGAAGGCGGCGAAGGATGGTGACACCTCGCCGCTACCGGGCGTCATGAACAGGCCGCTGTCGCAGCCGGTTGCGCAACCAGGAGAAACATCATGAGCGTCGACTGGCCGACCCTGCTGCCTCTGATCTTCGCCGGGCTGATGGGCCTCGCTATCCTGATCTACGTCATCCTCGACGGCTTCGATCTCGGCATCGGCATCCTGTTCGCCGCAGCCGAAGACACCGAACAGGATACGATGATCGCCGCCATCGGCCCGTTCTGGGACGCTAACGAGACCTGGCTGGTGCTGGCGGTCGGCCTGCTGCTGGTCGCCTTCCCATTGGCGCATGGCACCATTCTGACGGCGCTCTACATTCCGGTCTTCGTGCTGCTGGTCGGCTTGATCCTGCGCGGCGTCGCCTTCGATTTCCGCGCCAAGGTGCCGGCCGGCAGGAAGCACCGCTGGAACCGCATCTTTTTCCTCGGCTCGGTCGTCGCGTCGCTGGCGCAAGGTTATATGCTCGGCGTCTATGTGCTCGGCCTCGACGTCGGCCCCGGCGGCGTCGCTTTCGGCGCGCTGGTGGCGCTCTGCCTTGCCGCGGCCTACGCGGCGATGGGCGCGGCCTGGGTCATCTATAAGACCGAAGGCGATCTGCAGAAGAAGGCGGTGCTGTGGCTGCGGACGGCGCTGGTGCTGACCGCGCTCGGCATGGTCGCGGTATCGCTGGCCACGCCCTTTGCCAGCGCGCGCATCTTCGACAAATGGTTCGTCTGGCCGGCCATGCTCTATTTGTCGCCGCTGCCGATCCTGTCGGCAGTGCTGTTCCTGTGGCTGTGGCGCCAGACCTTCCATCTGCCGAAACCCGGCGACCGCCACGCGCTGCTCCCGTTCCTGACATTGGCCGCGATCTTCACGCTCGGCTTTGCCGGCCTCGCCTGGTCGTTCTACCCCTTCGTGGTGCCCGACCGGCTGACCATCTGGCAGGCTGCTTCGGCACCCGAAAGCCTGGCCGTCATCCTGGTCGGGACGGTCGTCGTGCTGCCGATCATCATCTTCTATTCGTTCTTTGCCTACCGGGTGTTCGCCGGCAAGGCGACGGATCTGACCTATGACTGACCGGCATCGCCGTCGCAGCCTGAAACAGAATATTCATCTTCAAGCGGAATAACCTTCTCTGGCCGGACCAGCAGAATCGCCGGCAAGAAGAAGGGCAACAGAATGAACCCCTTTTCTGCGGCAGGACAGGATCGGCTGCTGCTTTTGCTGATCCGGACGGTCGCGCTGATCGGCGCACTCGCGCTTGCCGGCCTGCTGCCGGCCATGCCGCAGGCGCATGCCCAGGACGCGGCCAACTGGACGGGCGTGTGGGACACGAAGTGGCGCGGCGGCGGCGCCCAGATCAAGTTCGAGCAGACGGGCACTGACGTAAACGGCGTGTACCCGCTTTATAACGGCCGTATCGAGGCTAAGGCCCGATCAGCTACGTTACGTCCTGGCCGAGCTGCGCAAGCTGCTGATTGCCCATCCGCGCGTCATCGATGAGCCGTGCCGCGTGCGCTTTGCCGGCTTCGGCGCCTATTCGCTCGATATCGACGTGTTCACTTATGTCAAAACCGCCGACGTGGCCGATTTTCAAGCCATACGCGAGGACATCCTGTTGTCCATGATCAACATCATGGATGATGCCGGCGCGCAGTTCGCCTTCCCTTCGTCACTGGAATACAGAGCCACCGACCTTCCGGTCGACGACGAAAAACGCATCGCCGCGGAGAAAAGGGTCAGCGCTTGGCGCGAGGCGCAAAACCTGCCTTTCCCCGACTTCAGCCAGATCGACAAATTCGCCCTCAACAACACACTTGCCTACCCGCCTGAGGGCTCGGCGCATTATCGCGAGACAGAACCCGACCCGGACTCGGCCGAGGCAAAGGCGACGCTGGAGAAGGTGCGCTGGAGCCTGCCCTGGAAAAAGGGGGACTAGTGCGAAGCGCGGAAACTGCTGATCTCCCCCCTTGAGGGCAGGGCTATCGCATTTGGATTCTTACGAAGATGGACCCCCACCCTAACCCTCCCCACAAGGGGGAGGGAATGCTGCCGCGCGCCCTTACTTC
>NZ_JAMYMZ010000066.1:0-24814 GCF_040318825.1 Mesorhizobium sp. M1006 | reverse complement strand
TTTGTGTGTGCGTTCTGCTGGTGTTGGGGCTTTGTTCTTTGTTTTTTCCGTTGGTTTTTGGTGGGCTGCTCCGGGCGCTTCGGCCACGGCGGCCGGGGGGGGGGACGGTTTTTGCGCCTATCGGCGCTGCTGTTCCGCCGTGTCGGGCGGAAGCTCGGAATGGGGCTTTGAAAGGGCGTCTGCTGCCTGCCGCAGAAGTCGCTCGGCCTCGGTGATGTGGCCGCAAATGCGGGCGG
Source organism: Mesorhizobium sp. M1006 (assembly GCF_040318825.1). NCBI lineage: Bacteria > Pseudomonadati > Pseudomonadota > Alphaproteobacteria > Hyphomicrobiales > Phyllobacteriaceae > Mesorhizobium > Mesorhizobium sp. M1006. The sequence continues at coordinate 24,578 of NZ_JAMYMZ010000066.1, read as the reverse complement.
CTTCGGCATAGACGGAGAGCGTAAAGCGCGCCTGGAAATGCAGGTCGCGCTCGATGCCGAGGCCAAGCGGACCTTTTACGGATGCAAGCTCGGCCAGACTGACGCTGCCGAGTTCGGGGAAGCCGAAGCCGAGATCGCAAAGGCCGAACAGCGTGTCGCCATCGGCGTCGAGTTCGCTCAGAAGCCACGTCGCGGCACCTGTAGGATTAAACAGTTTCACAACGGGAAAATGGTCGATGTCGGCGTCGGCGGCGCCATTGGCGAGCAGTCGTGCGCGCAGCGGATCGGTGATCAGGATCATGGAAAGACTCCTTGTCCGAACAGGTCGAGTTGATTTCTGCTGGCTTCATCGAAGAGGCCGATATCGAGCGGCTTTTGCGCCGCGCGCGGACACATCGGCGCGTCCATCAGGAGGGTGAGCCGATCGCGCGTGGTGATCGGCCGGACACCGGGAATGAGCATCTGCTCGCCTTGCGGCGTCGGCTCGCTCGCGGTCAGTTGAGGATCGCGCATCGTCATGCCGCAATCCCTTCCTGCGCCTCGCCTTCGGCATCGGCCTGAAGGCCAAACAGGAAATCGGCGGCCTTGGAAGCAAGACTGGCGGCACGGAAGATGGCGCGATTGTCCTCGCGCAGCACCTTCAGCCATGAGCCGATGTAATCGGCATGACGCACGGTCGGCTCGATACCGAGATTGCTGCAGACGAAGGCGGCAGTGATTTCGGCGACCAATTCTTCACGCGCGTAAGCCTTGGAGCCGAACGAGCCGCAGAGTTCGCGAGCAAGCCGCGTTGGGTGGCCGGTCCAGTGGCCAAGCTCGTGAAAGCAGGTCCGGTAATAGTCGATCTGGTGATGGAACGCCGGCTGCGGCGGCACCTGAATGTGGTCGCTGCCCGGCATTAGAAAGCGCGATCGCCGCCGACCCTGAAATCCGCACCGCTGGCGCGAATGAGCGTCTCGGCCTGCGGCACGATCTCGCACTGAGGCAGCGGCTCGGCGGCGGCATAGAGGTCTTCCGGAAGATTATCGCACTGCGCGACATTGAAGACGGTGAAGCGCTTCAGAAAAGGCACTGCCTGTGGTTCATCGCCCTGGTGGCGTGCGCGCTCCCTCTCGTCCTTGGGGACAAAGCGGTCGGCATGCACGATGGTCGTGCCGCGCTCGCCCTTCCTGACATTGCCGCCAAGGACGAGCGCCTGCCGGAAGGTGAGCCAGTTCTGGCTGGGATAGCTGCGCTCGATGACCGCGCCCCACAGGATGAGGATATTGATTCCAGAATAGGTGCGCCCAGAGGATGCATTCCTCGGCAGGCCAAGGCCTGCCTTTGCGCTGCCCCATGGCTTGACCCATGGCACGGTGCCGCGCTCCAGCTCGGCAATGATGCGGTCCGTGATCTCCTGATAAAGGCTGGCGCTGGGGCGCCCGCCCTTGCCTGCGCCAGCCTCTGTGCTGGCACAACGCTTGCTGTTTGCATGCATCGTCTCATCCTCCGCTCGCCAATCGCCGCGCCTTTCCCCGGAAGCGGGGTGGGCGGCGAGTCGCGACCGGAAAGGCCCGCCGTGGGAGGCGGACCGCATCCGAAGACCGGAACGAAGAGGAGGACCCTGAGCGGCACGCGAAGGGTTGCGGGCTGCCGCGGCGGGCCTAGAAGGGAGTGCCGCCCACCCCGCGCCACCGGGAAAGGCCAACAGCCAAACCGCGCCGCCCGCAAGGGCGGCGGCCGTCACAGCCCGAAGGGCTGCCCGCGCCAAGGGGCGAAGCCGAATGGCCGAGACCGCCTGAGCTTGCCGAAGAAAAGCGGGCTCGGTTCACGAGCACCTGGTGCGCGTCGTCAGGCGCGCGGGCGCCCGCCAGGACAGATTTTTCGCACGATCATCGTCAAGCGCCGCAGTTACGTCGAGAAACTCGACGACATCGCCGCCGTGCGCGCGGCTTCCTACGAACAAAGCCAGCGCTCGCCTTTCAACAGGTTGAGGCGCGTGTCCCAGTAATATTCCTGACCGGGATCATGATAGACGCGCTCGCCCGTTTGTGGCTTATATTGGCTTTGATGTTGCAGCCGACATCGGCAGGGTCGATTCGAAGGCAAGAAAGCCAGCCAGGAGTTGCTTTGATAGCGATGGTTGCCCACGCCCCTTCTCCCCGAAGAGAGAATGCGACGTTTGCAGCCTGGAGTCTATAAGTCTGGTCTAATTCACCGGCCCTGTTCCGAACCATTGAATGAACGGCGCATCCTTACCCGTGATATCCTTCACCGTCTTTAACAGCGCGTCATGGGTGCGTTGGAGAGCCCGGTAATGGTCGCTGCTAGGTGATAGAAGCGGCTGGACGATGCTCTTGTGCAGCCGTTCCGCCTCCGCCAGAAAGCGCTCGATTTCAGCCTGTGAAAGCTGCTTGGAAAGTTTGGTCCTAGCCATTGCGATCTCCGTTGAGGAATCGCCCCACCTAGGATTATCATCCTATATCGGCATGGCCTGGTAAAGACCCACCCGCAGCGGAATGGCAGCTTGCCGAAGAAAAGCGCGCTCGGTTCACGGCACCGGCGCGAGCCGTTAGGCGCGCGGGCGCCCGCTAGGACCGCAGGCTGGACAGAATCTCGCACGGATCAGCGTCAAGCGCCGCAGTTAAGTCGAGAAACTCGATCACGTCGAGACGACGCTCTCCACCTTCGTACTTGGCCACGAAGGATTGGGGACGATCAAGCTTCTCGGCCACCTGCGCCTGAGTCAGGCCTTTGGCCTTGCGCAGGGAAACCAGCTGGGCCAGAAACCGCTGGTGGCGGGGCGATCGAAGAGACTTGGGCATGTAGGCGAACCGGTCGGGTAAAGACCGGATCAGCGACTAATCCCGGTTTCGGATTATCCCATTTTGGGATATTCTGCGTTGCATCCAGCGCTCAACAGCCGAGGCTCGCAACAGGCATGAATCGATCAATGGGAACAGATGAGACTCGAAACTCAACTCTGTGCGACGAAGTCCCCTGGTCGGAGAGCCTGACGGCCTACGACAGGCAGCATTTCACGATCTATCTGAAGATTTTGGATGCCTGCGCCGACAATGCCAGCGAAGAGGAAATGGCCGATCTCATTCTCGGCATCGACCCGGCCCTTGAACCGGTCCGCGCCCGCAAGGCTCTTCGCAGCCATATCGACCGGGCGAACTGGATGGTGACGACCGGCTACAAGGAACTGTTCGCCGGCTGACGCACAGCACGGATTGTCATGCTCTTCACAAGGAAGTTCAGATACCCGCCACTCATGAGCGCACGGCCGCGAGAGATGGCGCGGCGGGAGCGGTCACAACTGGTTCGCGTGCTGTTTGACTGCCATTTCCAGTGCTTGGCTCAGAGGCACAGCCTTGGAGAACAGGAAGCCTTGAGCGGTTCGGCAGCCAAGCTTGTGCAGGGTTTGCCGATCCGCCTCTGTTTCGACGCCCTCGGCCATGACCTCGATCCCGAGCATGTTACCGAGATCGATGACCGATTTGACAAGCAGTCGGTCCTCTCGGGACTTGGCCAAGCCGCGAATGAAGCCCTGGTCTATTTTCACCTTGCGTATCCGACTGTCCTTGAGCGATGCCAACGTAGAAAAGCCGGTGCCGAAGTCATCGAGCGCGATGGAAATGCCGGCATGTGAAAGCCGTCCGAGCTTTTCATCCACTCTGTCCGGGTCAACTGGGGATTCTTCGGTAATCTCGATCTCGAACATCGTTGCAGGGAGATCTCTTGCCGCCAGACCATCCAGAACCATGTCGTCGATATCGCCGGCTTCCAGTTCGCGCGGTGAAACATTCATCGCCACACGGAGATCACGACAGTCAGCTTTCACCAAGCCGTCGATAAAAGCACAACAGTCGGCGAATACGGTTTGCGTCAGCAGCTGAAGCATTCCGGTTTCGCGTGCAGCTGTGATGATTTCGGGTGGAGAGATGGCACCATGAGTCGGATGGGACCACCTCAGCAAGGCTTCAAAGCCGACCACGGCCTCGGTGTCGAGTTTCACGATCGGCTGGAACCAAGGTTGCAAGCTTCTCGTCTTTATTGCCGAATGAAGGTCCCGTTCGACGGACTGGCGGCGTTGCAGTTCCCTGTCGAGTTCGGCATCGAACAGGCAAAATTCGTTCCTGCCACGACGCTTGGCCGTATAAAGGGCGATATCCGCCCGCAACAACATTTCGGTCAGGCCCGGGCTTTCCGCCAGGTATATTCCTATTGATGCCCCGACCCGGACGGACGCGACCTCGATATAGGGGCGGGCAATTTTGGCTATGATATTGGAGGCGAGATCACTGGCAGAAAGCGAAACCCTCGTTGAAGGAAAAAACAGCACGAATTCATCGCCGCCGATACGAGCGAGCGTTGAGCCTTCCGGTGCTTCCTCCTCTATGCGGCGCGCGATCCTGACAAGCAGTTCATCACCGGTCCTGTGACCGTAGGTATCGTTGACGGATTTGAACCCGTCCAGATCAATCAGCATTGCCACGAAGGGGCTATCCGCGGTCTCGAACCGTCCGATAGCGTGTTCGAGGCCACGCCTGTTGAGAAGGGCCGTCAGGTGGTCCTGCCTGGAACTGGCCTTCATCTCCGCCGCAAGCCGCTCGGCCTCATGCCTCAGGCGGCTCGCTTCGCGGAACCGTGCTTGCCCAACAAACGAAGCTCGAACCAAGCCGCCCATGAAGAGCAGAACGGTAAAAGCCAGAATGTAGTCTTCAAAATTGCCTTTCGCCAAAAGGCAACCCACTGTGATGAGGAGCGGAGGTGTGATGAAGTTGGTCGCCGCCGCGGCATACGAACTGCCGTATGTAACCGCACCAGCGGAAATGCCCGCCAGAATGACCAGATGCAGCGGTGCTTGAGGTGTCGTGTATCCAACAGTCAGGACGGCCAGGAAGGACCAGGCAAACCCTGCCAGAAGAGCAAGGATGCCAAACCAGCGAAGCCGCGGCAAAACCCCCACTAAACCGTCATGGCGCCCCGTTTCCTTTAGCTGATAACGCGCGAGTGCAACGCGGGCGGCATTTATCGCATTGACGACCAGGAACCAGATTGCAGCGGCAAAGCCGCTGCCAGAAAGGGCGTGCACCGCCCAAATCAGGCCTGACAGGATAGCGCTTATCGGCATCGACACGAAGAGACCGGTCCTCAGGTCAGCAAGCTGATCCTGACGGATTTTGGCCTCCAGCGTGTCTTCTTTCTTCGGGGCCATGGACGGACCAGCTTGCTCCCATCGTTGTTCGCGAGGACAAGCTTACGCAAGCCCGCTGAAGGACGGGTTAACTATCCAGCAGGGATAGCCAGTGCGCTCACCATGGCTTCGGGTCGCAGGTCTGCTCTGAGGATTGCCGGCTGATCATCAAGGTCTCGTCCGCGCGCGTTTCTTGATCCGAATCATGCCAGGATCGGCAACGTCAGAGACAAAAGGAAGCCGGGCCGAGATAGCGTTCCAGAGCGGCAGCGCTGCCTGCGATTCACCGCCTGAGCATGGCCGAAATGCCATGGCGGATAAAGGGAAGATATTGGGCAAAGCGAAGCCCCGCATGTCTTGCAAGCCGTGCCGTCGGGTGCTCGCCTGAGTAAAGAGCGACAAGTACATTCGTAGCATGATAGAGCGGTGCCGCCGACAGACGCAGCCGGCTTTCGTATCTGCCGAGCATGTCAGGATCAGCAATGTCGCGGCGCTCACGACATGCCGCCAGGATTCCATCGGCGAGTTGCTTCTGGCCGCTGAGGCCGATGTTGAAGCCATGCGCGGTCACCGGGTGCATGCCGAGGGCAGCATCGCCGATCAGTGCCGCACTCGGAGCCCAGAACTTGTGCGCCCAGGTCGTGACCAGCGGATAGGCATGGCGGGTGCTTGCCAAGGTCATCTCTCCGAGGCGTCCTCGACAACGGTTCGTCAATTCCATCAGGAACAAATCGTCGTCGAGAGCAAGCAGTCTGTCGGCCTCGTTTGAGCGCAACGTGAGAAGCAGCGACGACACGCCTTCCATGAGCGGCAACATCGCTATCGTCTGATGGTGATCGAACCATTCGACCGCGATCTGGTGATGGGCGCGCTCGTGCCTCACCCGGCAAATCAGCATGGAGTTGCCAAGCCGATTGATGTCGGCGCCAATGCCGAGCAGGTCGCGCGTCGCGGACAGACGCGAATCCGCTGCAACGAGCAGCCGAGCGGCCAATTGCCTGCCATCAGAGAGCGTTATGACTGGTTCTTTGTGGCTGGTTGTTGCATTGACGACCGAGCGGCCGCACAGCAGCTGGGCATGATCCTGGAAGTGGACAAGCTTGAACAGGGCGTCGCGGATGCGACAATTTGGGACCAGAATTCCGAGTGGTTCCCCAGATCCGCTGGGAGAATCGAAGCTCAGGGCGAAAGGGCTCGATCCGTTGAGCACGCGCGCGCCTTGTAGCGGTGATTTGTCCGAAGCGGGGATGGCATCCCAGGCGCCGAGCTTGCGAAGGATTCCAACCGATGCCTGGGTCAGCGCGATCTCGCGACCGTCGAAAGCCGGATTCGCCAGGCTTTCGAGCGACTGCCGTTCAACCACTGCCACCTTGAGTCGGCTCTGGGCAAGCGACGCGGCGAAGGAAAGTCCGACCGGCCCGGCTCCGACCACAATAACGTCGAATCTATCGACAGAGCCGGCCATCAGCGTGCCGCCATTGCGTCGGCTATCTGCGACGAAGGGCACTGGAACGCATCGCAATCGATCCACGGTTTGCGGCTCATCTCCCCAAGCGCCTCCACGCGACCTAACCGTCCGTTAGACATCCGTTCTCCGTTCAAAAATGCTCAATGAAACCATGCCGATGAAGAGATAACCCTGATGTGGATCAACCAGGCTCGATAAACGCGGCAACGGCGGGTTCACGGTCGACTGGTCGATCGCCACGCCATGGTCTGGTCAGGTCATCATGAAATGGCCGGCTTCCCGTTCGGTGCGGCCCTTTCCTGGCCGAAAGTTCGGCAACGTATTCTGGCTGATCCGTTCGCACCCGTCGCGCGCCGAAATCGGCATGACGCGAAGCAACCGCGGAAAATATTGGAGCGAGTCCTCGCAGGGCAGGCTGGGTCAACTGCGTGGCTCGTCGCGGTCGATCAGGATCCGCTCGGCGGCGCCATCGAGATCTTCATATTGGCCGCTCCTCAAGGCCCACAGGAACCCCGCCAGCCCAAGCGCTCCGAGGAACAGGGCCACAGGTATGAGGTAGGCGAGCGTCGTCATGAGGATTGTGCCAGTGCGCCAATGTCGGAGCGCCTGTCATGTCGGGCATCTTGCACCGATGCATTTGACACGAAACCTTGCAGGCGTAGCGCATTGCCGATGACCAGGAGGGACGAGGCGGACATCGCGACCGCCGCGATCAGTGGCGTAACGTGCCCCAGAATGGCGACCGGCACGGCGATGCCATTGTAAACGATCGCGATGGCGATGTTCTGCCGGATCAGCCGTCCGGCCTTCCGCGAAATGTCTAAAGCAAGTGGGACCGCCAGAAGACTTTTACGCAGGAACACGAAATCCGCGGCGTTGCGACCGATATCCGCCGCCGTGGCCGGAGCTATCGAAACGTGTGCGGCGCCCAATGCAGGCGTGTCGTTGAGCCCATCGCCGACCATCAGCACCTTGTGGCCAGTTCGCGTCAATGCTTCGACGTGTTCGACCTTCCCGGAGGGAAGCAACGCGGGAACGAAGCGCTCGACGCCCAGTGCTTCCGCAACTTCGCCGCAGGCAGCTTCTGTGTCGCCCGACAGCATCTCCACCGACACGCCGGCGCCGTTCAGTTGCTCGATGGCCGCCTTGGCATCGGCACGCAGCTCATCCTCGAAATCGAAAGTCGCGACAATGACCCCGTCCTTCGTCAGAACGGTTCCGCCATAGCCTTGTTTGCCTTCGCCGCCGGTCCGGGCTTTCCACTCACCCCATCCGCGGCGACCCAGCCGCCAGGTACTGCCCTCGGCGATGGCTTCGATGCCGAAGCCCGGATGCTCGCTGACGGACGCGAGTTTCGGCTGGCCGGCAAAGGCTGCATTGCCAGCAATTGCCTTCGAAAAGGGATGGCGGGAATGCGCTGCCATCTCGGCCGCCATGGCGAGCATCGTCGGATCGATGGACGGCGCATTGATCAGCCTGGGCAGTCCGAGCGTAAGCGTGCCGGTTTTGTCGAACAATGCCGTGTCGATCCCCGCCAGGCGCTCCATGGCGGAGCCGTCCCTGACCATGACGCCGCTTTCAAACAGCCGCCGCGCAGCGACCACCTGCACGATCGGCACGGCGAGACCGAGCGCACACGGGCATGTAATGATCAAAACGGCGATCGCGATTGTTATTGCCCGGTGCCAGTCGCCGGTCGCCGCCATCCAGCCGAGGAACGTCACAAAGGCGGTGAGGTGGACCACGGGGGCATAGAGCGCGGAGACGCGATCGGCGATCCTGCGATGGCGGGCGCGGCCGCCCTCTGCCGCTTCCATCAGCCGAACCATTTCGGCCAGGAATGAATCCTTCGCGGCGTCCGTCGCCTCGATGGTCAGCGGACCGGTGAGATTGAGTGTACCGGCCTGGACCTGCGCCCCCGGGCCCACCGTTCTGGGCGTGCTTTCCCCGGAAACCAGGGAACAGTCGAGATCCGACGCCCCGCCAATGATCCTGCCGTCGATGGGCATCCTCTCGCCGGCCGCGATCAAGAGCTCCATTCCTGGTTCGATCTCGCCAACCGGCAAGTAGTCGCGCGAACCATCCTCGCGCAGCACCATGGCGCCGCGCGCCGCCAGCCGAGCCAGTCCGTTTACGGCCGTCCGTGCTCGTTCCCGCATCACGTGATCCAGCGTGCGGCCGATCAGCAGAAAGAACAGCAGCGACACCGACGCGTCGAAATAAGCATGGTCGCCATGGTTGATCGTCTCGTAGAGGCTCATGGCGTAAGCGAGCGATACCCCGACCGCGATCGGCACGTCCATGTTCATGCGGCTGTGGCGCAGCGCATTCCAGGCCGAGCGAAAATAGATGCCGCCGGCGAAAGCGAGCACAGGAATGGCAATCAAGGCCGAGACCCAATGGAACAGGTCGCGGGTCGCGCCTTGCGCGCCGGACCAGACGGAGACTGATAGCAGCATGATGTTGCCCGCCGCAAAGCCGGCGACCGCGACGGCGCGGATCAGTTCCGAGAGCGTCTTGTCCTTCCCGTCAGCCTCGGGATCGAACAGGTGCGCGCCATAGCCCAGCCGTCCAAGTGTGGCGACGAATGGCGGAACCTCCTCGCCGCGCCACCGGACCGAAACACGTTTCGTCGAAAGATTGACACGAGCGCCTTCGACGCGATCCAGCTTGCCGATCGCCGTCTCGATCGTCTGGATGCAGGCGGCACAATGCACAGCCGGCACCGAGAGGTCGGTCTGGCGAAGATTTTCGCCAATCGAGCGGCTCGCCAGTCTGATTTCCTGGCCAGAAGGCAGGACCAGTGTGACCTTTTCCAGGTCCAATGCCATTTCGGCGCCTGGCGCGCAGCAGCTCATTGCAGCGCCCCGTGGGAAATCATGATCCGGCGAACGTCGCGATAGAGTTCCGCAAGGCTCGCATCGGCGTCGATTTCGACGATCCAGACGCCATCCTTGGGCGTGTGGTGCGCGGCGAATATCTGACCGGAGGCAGCGGCAAGAGTGACGGATTTGTCCTCGGCCTCGTAGGCGGGATGACGAAACAGCACCTTGACGCCATGCAAGGCAACCGGCTTGCCGACAGCATCGGTGAGGCTGTAGCGGACCTCACCGCCTGCGATGGTCAGTTTGCCAGTCCAGCCGAGGGCTGCCTGAGCTCGCCCCTCCTCGGCCTTCTTGTTGAACTGCTGGCTCGCCACATAGGTGTTTTCGACGACAAGGCCGGTCCAGCTCGTGTTGGCGAGCGTCGCCATCGTCAGATTGACCGCTATGACCACGCCGAAGAAGCCAAGGATGGTGAACAGCATATGCCTGCCGGTGAATTCGCGGGATTGTCGCGAGGTGTCGCTCATCTGGCGATCTCCGGTGCGTTGAAAGTGGCCGTGTATTCGTCCGACTCGAACGTTGCCTTGTTTTCGACGCGGAACTTGAAGCTTTGCGCTGCACCCCGAACCTGATCTGCCGGCTGACGCACGAAAACCTTGAGCATCTTCAGCCGGTCGGGTTCGACCGGGATGGCAAAGGAGCGATCCGCCGGCAGGTCGATGCCGACAACGCTCATTTCGGCTCCATGCAGGCCCTGCATCGTGACAATGATCGTTCTTGGTTCGGGGATCATGTTGAGCAGCTTGACGGTGTAGCCGTTGCGGATCGAACCGTCGGACAGCGTCACGAACTGCGGGTTGCGATCGTGCAGGACATTCAATTCGAGCCGTTCGCGGGTCAGCAGCGAATAGAGCAGCGCGAGACCGACCGCCGACCAGGCGCCCATGTAGATGAAGGTGCGCGGGCGAAAGATCTTGCGGATATGGAAACGGGCCACCTTGTCGGAGAACAGGCCGTCAGCGCTCCTGACCAGTGACGGGTTGACTGAACCGGAGCCGCCCGGGGTCGCCAGCATCACATTGGCGTTGTAGTCGGCCAGCGTCGCATAGGAAATCAGTCCGCGCTCCCTGCCGAGCTTGTCCATGATACCGTCACAGGTATCGATGCAGAGCGCGCAGGTGATGCATTCAAGCTGCTGGCCATCACGAATGTCGATCCCCATCGGGCACACCGCGACACAGGCATTGCAGTCGACGCAGTCGCCGACGGGCTGCCCGGCGGCAAGGACCCTCTTGGCGTGACGCGAGCGCGGTTCGCCGCGCCAGTCATTATAGGTGACGGTGAGGGAATTCTCGTCGAGCATGGCCGCCTGGATGCGCGGCCATGGGCACATGTAGGTGCAGACCTGCTCGCGCATCAGCCCGCCGAACGTATAGGTCGTCGCCGTCAGCACGGCGACGGTGATGTAGGCGACGGGGGCGGCGGTGCCGGTGAAGAGTTCCCCAAGCAGCATCGGCGCATCGGCGAAATAGAAAATCCAGGCGCCGCCGGTCAGCACCCCTATGACCAGCCAAATGGCGTGTTTCGATGTTCGCAGCACGAGTTTGCGCGCAGTCCAGGGACCGGCATCGAGCTTGATGCGCGCGTTGCGGTCGCCCTCGATGGCTCGCTCGACGACCAGAAACAGATCGACCCACACGGTCTGCGGGCACGTATAGCCGCACCAGGCCCGGCCGACCGTGGATGTGATCAGGAAAAGGCCGACACCGGCCATGACCAGCAGGCCGGCGACGTAGTAGAATTCCTGCGGCCATATCTCGATGAAGAAGAAGTAGAAGCGGCGGTTGGCAAGATCGACCAGCACGGCTTGGTCAGGGGCAAATGGCCCGCGATCCCACCGCAGCCAGGGGGTCAGGTAGTAGATCCCCAGCGTGATTGCCATCACCGACCACTTGAAGCGGCGGAAACTGCCAGAAGCCCGGTTCGGGAAGATCTTCTTGCGTCCGGCATAGAGCGGCTGACGGGTCTTGGCGGAGTTGACCGCATCGGCTTCGAGCCGTTCTATTTGCGTGTTATCGAGCACGAGAAGCTCCAGTCACCAGCGACGATTTCGCCGGAAGCCCGACCCATCGGTTTCTGGATGATGCCGAGGCCCGGCTCGCGCCGGGCCTCGTCGCTTGGCGGTTGGGGGGAGGACGAGAATAGGCTTGCGTTCCTATTCTCCGCCGCCAAGCGAATGGACATAGACCGCGAGTTCCTTGACCTTGATCTCGCCGAGACGCCCGATCCAGGCCGGCATGACGCCATGCCTCGGGGCGCGGACCTGCGCGGCGATGGCTGTTTCGCCAGACCCGTAAAGCCAGATCGCGTCGGTCAGGTCGGGTGCGCCGAGCTCCCTGTTGCCCTTTGCATTCTCACCATGACAGGCCGCACAATTCTCGGCGAAAACATTGGCGCCGAGTTCGATCAGGCTTGTGTCCTGAACAGGATCGGAGAGGCTTGCGACATAGGCGCCGACCTGCTTGATCTGATCCGTCGTGATGATGTCGCCAAAAGCAGGCATTTCCGACAGGCGCGTATCCGGGTCTGATGCGAAGCGGATGCCGTGCGCAATCGTCTGCTGGATCTGTTCGGCGTTGCCACCCCACAGCCAATCGTCGTCGTTTAGGTTGGGAAAACCCTTGGACCCTTGAGCGCCCGAGCCATGGCACTGCACGCAATTGACCTTGAACGCGGCGCCACCTGCGGCGATGGCGAATTCGCGTAGCGTATTGTCGGCTGTAATCTCGGAGACGGTCTTCGCCTGAATGGCAGCGACAAATTTACCCTTGGCCACTTCGGCCGCCGCCAGTTCATTCTTGACGTCTCTGCGGCTCGAATACCCCAGCACACCCCTGGTCGCGGAAGTCAGCATCGGCCATGCCGGATAGACGACGGTGTAGCCGATCGCCCAGGCAATGGTGATGTAGAAGGTTATGACCCACCAGCGCGGAAGCGGGTTGTTGAGTTCCTTGATCCCGTCCCACTCATGGCCGGTCGTCGAGATGCCCGAAACCTCGTCGATATGCTCGCTGCCCATGATCAGTCGTCCTTGAGAGGAATGTGAGCGGCTCTCTCGGCTTGCCTGCGGCTGCCGGGACGAAATGCAAAGGCAACGCATCCGAGGAAGAAAAGTGCCATGGCAAGCAGGCCCCAGCTGTCGGCAAACTCCCGCATGAAATTGTAGGTCATCGCCATTCTCCTCAGCGGTAACCGGCGGCTTCGTCATAGGTCCTGAAATCGACCAGCGTGCCGAGCATCTGGAGATAGGCGACCAGCGCATCCATTTCGGTGACCTGCTGCGGATCGCCGTCGAAGTCCCCAAGCTTGGCCTTCGGATAGCGTCTCTCCAGGCCCGATGTATCGGCATTCTCATCGGCCTGCGCCATGAGATCGGCATTGGCATGAGCGATCATGTCGTCTGAATAGGGCACACCGACACGGCTGTTGGCGATCAGATGCGTCGAGAAATCCTTCACCTCGATTGGCATGTCCTTCAGGAACGCGTAGCTCGGCATGATCGATTCCGGTACCACCGAACGCGGCTCGGTGAGATGCTGGACGTGCCATCCGTTCGAGTAGCGGTCGCCGACCCGGGCGAGATCCGGCCCGGTGCGCTTCGAGCCCCACTGGAACGGGTGGTCGTACATCGACTCGGCCGCCAGGCTATAGTGGCCGTAGCGCTCGACCTCGTCGCGGAACGGCCTTATCATCTGGCTGTGGCAGAGGTAACAGCCCTCACGCACATAGATGTTGCGCCCGGCGAGCTCGAGCGGCGAATAGGGCCGCATGCCTTCGACCTTCTCGATGGTGTTGTCGAGATAGAAGAGCGGCGCGATCTCGACGATACCGCCGATGGTTACGACCAGCAGGGACCCGAGGAGAAGAAGTGTGGCGTTCTTCTCGATGACCGCGTGTCTGTCAATCAGGCCCATTTTCTGGCTCCTGATCGCACAGGCTGGAGGGCGGGGATGGAGCGCGGCATCGGATCCTCCTCGCGCTGGTAGCCGAGGATGGTCATGGCGATGTTCCAGGCCATGATGAGGGCGCCCGACAGATACATCGCGCCGCCGATGGCACGCATGATGTAGTAGGGATGCATGGCGGCGACGGTCTCGGCGAAGGAGTAGACCAGGAAGCCCTGCTCGTTGTATTCGCGCCACATCAGGCCCTGCATGATGCCGGACACCCACATCACCGCGGCGTAAACGACGATCCCAAGCGTCGCCAGCCAGAAGTGCCAGTTGACGAGCCGCAGCGAATAAAGCCGGTCGCGGTTCCACAACTTCGGGACCATGAAATAGATCGCGCCGAACGAGATCATGCCAACCCATCCGAGCGCGCCCGAATGGACGTGACCGATGGTCCAGTCGGTGTAGTGCGAGAGCGAGTTGACGGCCTTGATTGACATCATCGGGCCTTCGAAGGTCGACATTCCGTAGAAGGCGATGGCCATCACCATCATACGGATGATCGGGTCGGTGCGCAGCTTGTCCCAGGCGCCCGAGAGCGTCATCAGGCCGTTTATCATGCCGCCCCACGAGGGCATCCAGAGCATGATCGAGAACACCATGCCGAGCGTCTGGGCCCAGTCCGGCAGGGCGGTGTAGTGGAGGTGGTGCGGACCGGCCCAGATGTAGAGAAAGATCAAAGCCCAGAAGTGGACGATCGACAGCCGGTATGAATAGACCGGTCGGTTGGCCTGCTTGGGCACGAAATAATACATCATGCCGAGGAAGCCAGCGGTGAGGAAGAAGCCGACGGCGTTGTGGCCGTACCACCACTGCGTCAAGGCATCCTGGACACCGGAAAACGCTGAATAGCTCTTTGAACCCACGAACGACACGGGCATCGATAGGTTATTGATCACATGCAACATCGCGATCGTGACGATGAAGGACAGATAGAACCAGTTGGCGACATAGATGTGCGGTTCCTTGCGCTTTAGGATCGTGCCGAGGAACAGGATGAGATAGGCGACCCAGACAATGGTCAGCCACAGGTCCACATACCATTCGGGCTCGGCGTATTCGCGGCTCTCGGTGATGCCGAGCAGGTAGCCGGTTGCCGCCATGACGATGAACAGCTGATAGCCCCAGAACACGAACCAGGCGAGATCGCCGCCGAACAGCCGAGCGCGGCAGGTGCGCTGGACGACATACAGAGACGTGCAGAGCAGCGCATTGCCGCCGAAGGCGAAGACGACGCCCGACGTATGCAATGGCCGCAAACGGCCGAAATTGAACCAGGGCTGGATGTTGAGATCCGGGTAGGCGAGCTGCAGGGCGATGACCACGCCGACCAGCATGCCGACGACGCCCCAGAATACTGTGGCGACGGCACCGAAGCGGATCGGCCCATCCATGTAAGCGGCGGGGTCGATCGGAACTGCCGGCTTGAACTCCGTGTTGCGCAACAGAATCGCAGTGAAGCCAGCCACGGCGAAGAACAAAACCCACATATGCCGGCGAAAAGGTTCATCTACGCCGAAGCCGGCAGCCACCAGGGCCGCAAACGCAAACAGGCTTAGAAGGACGATCTCTGTGCCGAATTTCATCGCAAGCCCCGATTTCCGATTCCGGCGGGCGCCAAACCGCAGTGCCTTATTGCGCAGCCGTGGCCTGCTCGCCCTGATCCATGTCAGAGCCGCACGATTTTGCTTCGAGCAGGATCGAGTTCGGTGCGATCAGACTGTGGCGATCGAATGTGGAAGCGCGGCACCGGCCGCCACGCTTATGGACAGGCCCGGCGTCCCAGGTCGGGCCGGGTTTGGAGGCGATCGCGGGCGTGTGGGAAGCGCGCCTTCTGTGACGCTGGAAAGTAGGCCGATGCCTTGCCGAACGTCGATCGTTTCAATGCCTTGGGACAGCCAGCGCCAGCGTTGCGCTAACTTCGTGACATACATGGTTCGGGGAGACGGCGATTTTCCCCTGCGTGTGAGGCGTATTGACTTCGGCCGAGTGCAATCCTGCCTGGAACAGCCGGTTGCACGTCGAGCACCTCGAGGATGGATGCTTCGCCGACGAGTTGGCCGAAACGCACCTGGCTCATGCGATCGGATGGAGAGCGGGCTATCGCTATGCGACTTCTTCTAAGCGCAACGCGAGCATGCCCTGCCCCGAACGAAGTAAGTGACCTAGGCCATGCAGCTTCGGTGTCATTCAAAGGGCGGTTGCGCCTCGGCCGCCGCAGCGCCGTTCCAGCCGGCTCATGCTGTCCACGGTGACACGGCGGTTGTTCTCGATCCGAATCACGCCGTCCATTCTCAGGCTGGTCAGCTGACGGCTCACGGTCTCGTTTGTAATTCCAAGGAAATCAGAGATGTCGGCACGCGTCATCGGCAGCTCGAAGCACGCCGACTTAGCCGCCGGGTCAACACTGGAACCGATGTTCCGGGCGATCATGAGGAGAAAGCTCGCCACCTTCTCCGGTGCGGTCTTGCGCCCCAGAGTCACCATCCATTCGCGTGCCTCGTCGAGTTCGTTCAGCGCCTGCTTGAGCAGGCGATGCACAAATTCCGGTGATTCCTTCATCATCCGTTCGATGGCCGCTCTCGGAAACGAGCATAGCGAGACAGCTGTTGCCGCTTCCGCATTGATCGCGCTTTTCATCTTGAAGGGCCGTCCCAGAAAATCCGGCGCGAACTGGAGACCGACGATCTGCTGGCGGCCGTCCGAAAGGCTCTTCGTGAGCTTCACCACGCCTGAAAGCACGTTTGAATAACAGTCGACCGCCTCGGCGTCGCCGATCAGTTCGACCCCCGGCTCGATATTGTGCCGCGACGACGTCTTGGCGAGCTGAGCCAAATGGTCTGGTTCGAGCGCACCACAGACACCGCGGTGCCGTGCCTCGCAAGACAGGCAAAGAACGGGAATGCCGGAACTGTGACTGTCCTGCCGTAATGTCATTCGATCGCTCTACCGGTCCAGTACGGGCAGGATAGCAATCGACGGTAGAAAAATCCTTGCGGCAGTTTGTCCGTGCTGAAGGTTGATCGAAATCAGGGCTTAGGCTCATCCAAGCATCCACAGTTCCGGCGACGCAAACACGGTGGACCACGACATGCGGCTGGAGCTAGCTGCCAGACTTGGCGAGAACGTCCCGCGCTATACCAGTTATCCGACCGCGCCGCATTTCCATGCGGGGGTCGATGCCGTCGTTTACCGAGGCTGGTTGGAGGCGCTCGAAGGTGGTGACGAGATCTCGCTCTATCTGCACATCCCGTACTGCGACAAGCTTTGCTGGTTCTGTGCCTGCCATACCAAGCAGACACGCCACTACGAACCGGTGACCACATATCTTCGCTCACTGCATGCCGAGATCGCCACCGTCGCCGGTCTTGTCGCAGGCAAGGGCCGCGTGCGTGCCGTCCATTTCGGCGGCGGTTCGCCAACGATGCTCAAACCGGAGGATCTGGTGGCGCTGGGAACCGCCCTGCGCAACAGTTTCACCTTTCTTCCCGGCGCCAAGATCGGCGTCGAAATCGAACCCAATGATATGGACGATGCCCGCCTCGACGCACTCGCCGAAATCGGCATGACCCGTGCGAGCCTCGGCGTGCAGGATTTTGACCCGAAGGTGCAAAAGGCAATTAACCGCGAGCAGCGCTTTTTGCAGACCAAAGCGGTAGTCGACGGCGTTCGTTCGCGCGGCGTCGAATCGGTCAATCTGGACCTGCTCTACGGCTTGCCACACCAGACCAGGGAGAGTGTCTCCTCCACCGTCGCGCAGGCACTGACCCTGGAACCGGATCGGATAGCGCTTTTTGGCTACGCCCATGTGCCGTGGTTCAAGAAACATCAGACGATGATCGACGAGGCATGGCTGCCGGGTCCGGCAGAGCGGTTTGCTCAATCGCAACTTGCGGCGCGGGCGATCGTGGACCAGGGATACGAAGCAATCGGGCTCGACCATTTCGCCAAACCGGGCGATGCCCTCGCGCTTGCCGCCCGCGCGGGAACACTGCGCCGGAACTTCCAGGGCTATACCGAGGATCGCTGCGAGACCTTGATCGGCCTTGGCCCGTCATCCATCAGCCAGTTTCGCCAGGGCTATGCACAGAACATGCCTTCGACCGCCGAGTATGGACGCATGGTTGCTGATGGCGGGCTGGCCGCTGTTCGGGGTATCGCGCTTTCCGACGACGACCGTGTTCGCGGCTGGATCATCGAGCGATTGATGTGTGACTTCGCCTTCTCGGCGATTGAGCTGGTGGAGCGCTTTGGCGAAGCCGGCCAAAGACTTCTCCTCAAGGCGAGTTCCACGGCTCTTCATGGTCCTGCGCGGCTGCTTGAACTTGATGGTGACCGCTTCGTCGTGCCGGCGGAAAGCCGGCCCTTTGTCAGAAGCATCGCGGCGAAGTTCGACAAATATTTCGAAAGTGGAACGGCCAGGCACTCAGCGGCAGTCTGAGCACCGCAGAGGAACGGTCATGGTTCTCAGTCGATCGTGAACCGATTGCGCTACGTTTTTCACTGTTGATCGGCGACCGTCGTGTCAAGACAGGATTCGGAGCGGACCAGACGCGTCTTGGCATAGCGACGATATCGTCCGGTCGTGCCTTCCGGCGCCGTATTCCATTTCGCAGTCCCTGAAGCGCCACGTCGAGTCCGGCCTCTTTTCTGTATCGGAAGCAGTCGACAATCGTCCTGGCCAGATCATGGTTGTCGGCCGACAGCTCCCTTCGGCCTTGCAACGAGAATCGGCAAGGACCGTGCCAGCTGCAGCAGGCGCCGCCGGATCGCAACACCATACTATTCCACCCGTGGCTCGCGCTAACCTTTGATTGGTTCGCGCCAGGCCGACGCCCGTCGAAACCGAGCCTCGGCAACAATCCTAATCGTAAGCGGCTGGCCACGCTCTTGGTGCCGGTGGTAGAAGTCGGCAAGCACCCCGGCAGCGCCTTCAAGCGTGGGACAACCCGTCCACCCGAATATTCGTCGGCGCAGTTTCAGTGAAAAGCGGGCCTAGGCTACACAGCTCTCTTGTTACCCCAGAGCATAACGTGCAGCTGCGGCAGCACACGGGCTTCGAACCACCTGTCGCGGGTCACGCTATCAACCAGCCACTCCATGCGCTTCAATATTCCGTCAAGGTCGACAGGCGCGTCTTCATTTGCGGGGCGTGGCGGCGTGTGATTGCCGGGTTGCAGATAGATCGGAAGCCGCGGAAATCTCGCAGCGGCGTCTTTCGCGTAGGCGTAGTCCCTTTCGTCGAAAACAATGAGCTTGAGCACGATTTGTGGCCTGCCTTGTGCCGCCTGGAGGCACGCCTCGAAAGCGGCCCAATCGGTCGTCATTTGGCTTGACGGCGGCTTTGGGCTGAGGACTAGCACGTCAAGGTCGGCAAACCAGTCCCTGGCCACCGAACCTTGGGTTTCCAGCGCAAAACGGTAACCTTCACCATGGCCTCGCTCGATGAGCGCGCCGAGCGGCTGGATGGCCGGATTGCCGCCTGACAGCGACACCATCAGCGGGCGGCCACCGGAAAGCGCAAGCACGTTTTGCCACACCGCGCCAATGGACATCATCTCCCATTCGTGGCGGAATTGATTGTCCACCGCATGCAGGCTGTCGCACCAGGAACAGCGATAGTCACACCCGCCGGTTCTGACGAACACCGTCGGCAAACCGATGAGCACGCCCTCGCCCTGGATCGTCGGCCCGAAAATCTCACTCACGCGGATTGCGGGATGCGTATCGGTCATGGCCGGTATTCCGCCCAGGTTTTCGGCGTTTCGCTCACCCGCACGGCCGAGGTTTCGCGCAGGCGTGCCTTGCACCATTCATAAAAATGTCTGGCCAGATATTCCGCCGTGACTTGCTCATGCCCCAGCACCTCGTTGAGATGTCGGTGGTCGAAGCTCTCGTCGATATAGCGTTTTAGCGGCGCCAGATCATGATAGTCGCGCACGAAGCCGTGCTCGTTCAGTTCCTTCGCCGAAAGCTCTACTTCGACGATGTAGTTATGCCCGTGCAGGCGCGCGCATTGGTGCTCGGGCGGCAAAGAGGTGAGCTGATGCGAGGCCGAGAAGTGGAATTCCTTAGTGATGCAGAACATTACACCATCCTCCTGCGCAGCGCGTCGAGCCAGAAGTCGGAGTCCTCGTACTCGGTGGGGTCCGGGTGCCCTGCAAGATGAAACGCCTCGCGCCGCTCGACGCAGGTCCCGCACCTCCCGCAGTGACGCTCGGCGCCCTTGTAGCAGGACCAGGTCTGCGCAAACGGCGTGCCGTATGCTGCTCCATTCCTAACAATGTCCGCCTTCGTGAGATTCACATAGGGTGCATAAATGCGAATCTCCGCGTAGCCGTCGAGCGCGTGGTCCTGCATCATCTGGAAAGCGTCGATGAAGGCCGGACGGCAGTCGGGATAAATGAAATGATCCCCACCATGCACGGCCGTCGCCACCGCCTCAGCGCCGTGCGCTGCGGCGAAGCCGAAGGCAATGGCCAACATGATGGCGTTCCGGTTCGGCACCACCGTGACCTTCATCGTGTCTTCGGCGTAGTGCCCGTCGGGCACGTCCACATTATCGGTCAGCGCGGAGCCGGAAAGGCCGCCGCCGATCTCGTGGATGTCGATGATGCGGTGCGGGACGCTCAGTCGCTCCGCGCAAAGGGCGGCGAAGCCCAATTCCTTCCTATGCCGTTGGCCGTAATCGAAAGATAGGAGGCCGGCGAGTTCGTGCTCCGCTGCCACCTTGTGAGCAAGGGTAACGGAGTCCAATCCGCCGGAGCAGACGACGAGAGTCTTCATTTTTGGGTCCTTGTTTTAACCGGGTAGGCTGCGACCGGAGATTTCTCTGCGCTCCCAGTACTTCAGGAAATCCATTTTGTGAAGTGAACGGGGGACGAGTTTCATGCGCTGACGTGCCGCTGTGTGCAAGGCGCCCTCGCGGTGAGCCTGCAAGGAACACGGACTAGCGAAACGTCACGCTTCAGCGGAATGCTCAAAGGCGAGCGCACCGGAATATGCTCTGCAGGAGGTCCGGACCTTCGTAAACAAAGTTCTCGACGATCAAGCGCCCGGCGGTCCAGAGCTTCGAGGGACGCCACCGCGAGGGTTTCAGGTACAAGACGGCCCGAAGATGGGCTTGCCGCAAGAGAACGGACTTACCAGTGGGATGTTCAGCGACGCCGATGCAGATGTCTGGAATGATCACGACATCAATTGTCGCGGCAACTTTGGCCTCGGGTTCCGTAGATCCAGCGCATTCCGCTTCAGGATCGGTTCGAACCGGAGCACGCCCTCGGTCAATGGACGACCGGCAAACCCTGAATGATCGGTCGTGAGCCGACATCTGTGAACAAGCGGTGTGGTCGATTGCTATCACCCATGTGTTGCGCGCAGGTACCTTATGGCAGTGGATGAACTGGACTTGATGGTTTTACGGCTGGCGGTCGAAAGCGTCCGCTCGCTCTCCTTAAGCTTCGCTGAAAAGGCCGCCGAGGTAGCCACCAGGAGCCGCGGCATCCTGCTTTTCGACGTGCGGGTCGACGGTGACGCGGAGGTCCAGCGGGTCGCAGCCATCCGATATCAGGGCGACCAGATCGGCGTGCTGGCGTTGGACAGACAGGGTCTTGTTACCCACCAGTGCATCGTCAACGGTACGTTCTCACATTTCATTGCGCCCTTGGAGAACTGGCACAGCATGCCCCTGTCGATGCAGGCCAAGATCGATGCCAACGGCCATGCCAGTCTCTTCCTAGGGGCCTTGCGAAATGCCGGACATTTGCTGGGCAGCTAGCATTTGGCCAGAATGCATCTGTGAATTTTTGCATGCGCATCGCTGCCGACAGCGCCGGCATGATTGTCGTGCTCGAAAACGGCTGCGGCGATCGCGGCAAAGCGATCGCCGCGATGATGGCGATCTACGCGTGGGCGTTGCATCGATGCGCGATCGTTTAGACAGAGGTCTCCGCCTGGCATCGAGCAACATGCACGGAGGTACGCAAAGCGCAAATGCATCAAGTATTTGAAGGGACGAGCCCCTCGCGCAAATGGAGCTTGCGCTGCCGTTGTCGTCCCATCGTGCCGCCGAACTCGGGGGCGTGACGATCGACCACGATGGCCTATTTTTTTGCAAAGCCGAATGTCCCGATTCCGAAGCCAAGGAAAAAACTCCGACCACAGCGAAGAATAGTAACAACACGGGCGACGCAAGCCGCCTTGCCCTCTAGCAGGGGAGGTGCTTGCGGTGCTCTCACCGACACAAGATCGCAAATGGCACGTGGGTGAGCACCAGAACTGGCGACACGCATGGTGATCGGCTTGACTCGCTGGAGGAAGCACAAGGCCTCAGTGGGCGGAGGCGCCAGCGACGGTCGAATACTGGCTGGCTGCTCGGGATCTGATCGTTGAAATGACGTAGGATTTGGTTGCTTAAGCCGATCCGAACCATTTCCCGGAGACCACACCCACCATGAACGATCGTGCGCTGCCGCTGAGCGGTTTGTCATCAGTCGGCGGCAAGTCCGTCGTCGCCCGTTTCGACGGCGGCATGCTGTCGTCCAACAGCGGCGTTCTGGCCTTGGCCGAGGTGGAAAAGCGGTTGCGGGTGGCCGAGCGTCTGGCGCGTTGCATCGACGATCCGCGCTGCCCGGACCAGGTCGTCCACAGCCTGGCGGACATGATCGGCTTTCGCATGAAGATGATCGCCGCCGGCTACGAGGACGGCAACGACGCCAACCGGCTGCGCCGCGATCCGGTCTTCAAGATGGCCCAGGATGCGCTGCCGTCGGGTCGGGATCTGGCGTCGCGGAGGCATCTCTCATGGCTTCTACACCTGCCTGAACGCCAGAACCGCGTTCGTGCCGCCAAAGGCGAAGGAGTTGCTCAGTGCCACGCGCACCTTGCGCTCGCGTGCCACATTGGGCGTGACGTCGAGATCGCAATCGGGGTCCAGCTCACGATAATTGGCAGTCGGCGGCACGACGCTCTCGCGGATAGCCATCACACAGGCGATCAACTCGAGCGCGCCGGACGCGCCGAGGCAATGCGCGTGCAAGGACTTGGTAGAAGAAATGGACATTGAGAAGGCGTGCTGACCGAAGACGCGCTTGATCGCCGCCGTCTCGATCTGGTCGTTGGCCTTGGTGCCGGTGCCGTGCGCGTTGAGATAGTCGACATCCTCGGCGTCCAGCCTGGCATCGGCAAGGCAGGCCCGCATTGCTGCCTCCGGCCCCTCGACAGTCGGCGCGACGATGTCGGACGCATCGGCGGAAAGGCCGGCACCGGCAATTTCGGCAAGGATGGTGGCGCCCCGAGCCAGGGCATGCTCGTAGCTTTCCAGCACCGCCATGCCGGCGCCTTCACCAAGCGACAGGCCCTGGCGATCGGCCGAGAATGGCCGGCAAGTATCGGGCGAAAGCACGCGGATCGCTTCCCATGCCTTCAGCACACCCCATATGAGCGGCGCTTCGCTGCCGCCGGCAAGCATCACGTCGGCCCGGCCGAGCCTGATCTGGTCCACCGCGCAGGCAATCGCATGGTTTGCCGAGGAACAGGCGGACGTGACGCCGAAGACCGGCCCGCGCAGGCCGAGACTCATGCTGACCTGGCCGGCAGCGGCACCCGGCATCGCCTTGGGTACAGTCAAGAGAGCGGCACGCTTACCGCCCAGAAGGATGGCGCGGTAGGTTTGCTCGATCGCATCCCACCCGCAGCCGCCAACGCCCACCGTCGCACCGAAGCGATAGCTATTTCCCTCTTTGGAGGAAAGTCCGGCCTGACGCATGGCTTCGCGCGCCGCAAGCACAGCGAGCAGGCTGAAGCGGTCCATGGAGATGAGTTGCTTGCCGTCGATGTCATGCTCCGGCAGCGCCTTGATCTCGGCACCGATCCTGACCCTCAATTCATGGAGCTCGGAGTTGACGATTGGGCCGATGGCGGAGCGGCCTTCTTGCATCTCTGTCCAAATGGCGGCGGCGTTGGTCCCAAGCCCGCAAATCCCGCCAATCCCAGTAATCACGACGCGCCTGTCCATTCACACCCCCTTAGCGAGCAAGCTGCGCACGGCTTCCACCATGTCCCCAACATTCTGGAGATCCGACCATGCCTCGGCCGTATTCATCTCGATCTCGATGCTGTAGGCCTGCTCCAGGTCCCAGAGAACGTCCGCCAATCCCAGTGAATCGATACCGAGCGAAGTCAGTCCCGTGGCAGCCGTTATCTCGCCGCCTGTGGCAGGCGCTATGCCGCCCTCCGACGCGGCGCGCTTCTTGATCATGGCGATTATTTCGTTGGCGAGTTGATCTGCCATCTTGTTCCTTTCCAGCTTGCGTTTTCGGCGTCGTTCAAAACCCGAGTCGCGTCGCGTTGCCAAAATTGCCCCTCATAGAGCCTGTGCGACCGACCAAGCCCAATGCCCATAGGAACCGGACGAGTTCCGGCTTCTGCGGCGTCAGCCCGATGACGAAGAAAAGTCGCCGGCCTCCCGCTTTTGCGCCAGCACATCAAGAATCTGCGTGTAAATGGATAGGAACCGTCGTCAAACGTCAGCTAAACGCTGCGACGGTGGGTGCTGTCAGCGTATTCACTCGGCACCTCATATGTAATCGAGATGTTTCATAGCTCCGGACCAGTTGCGATCAACTATTGTACCGGTCCGCCATTCGTCGGAGAGTTCGACATGATCGGAGCGCTGCCTCTCATTCCCAGTACAATCTCCACCGCACGCGACAGATTTCCTCTTTCGGGCTCTTCTCAAGGGACTCGCCACGCGATAGAGGCAGTGATCGGCGCACGTGAGGTCCTGCCAAGTCCATGCGACATTCCGGAAAATTGGTAAAATCGTTTGTTTCAATCAAATGCATCCACGCTATGGATAGCTAAGACATGCGTTTCAAAGGGCTCGATCTGAATCTTCTCGTCGTTCTCGACGCGCTGCTGAGCGAGCGCGGCCTCACGGCGGCGGCACGCCGCATCAACCTAACCAAATTCATGGGGGTTGGTGGATGTGGCGCAAGCCGTTGAAATGACGTAGGATTTGGTTGCTTAAGCCGATCCGAACCATTTCCCGGAGACCACACCCACCATGAACGATCTTGCGCTGCCGCTGAGCG
>NZ_JAMYMZ010000065.1:0-25298 GCF_040318825.1 Mesorhizobium sp. M1006 | reverse complement strand
CGGCTTATGTGTATACGAGACAGGGGGCAAGCGGCCGGCCGCGCCTGGGAGAATCGGAGTGCCGCCTAACCCCGGCGGAAAGCCTTCGAGAGCGCGGTCGCCGGCGCCCTGCCCGACGCGGTCTTCGAAGCACTCGACGCTTTCCGCAAGGAGCATGTCGGGAAGGCGACCAAGGTTGCAACGCGAAAAGCCTCGGAAATGGCACTCGCTGCGATCAATGGCGCAACCGAACTGACCGTCGGCGGCTCCGCCGATCTGACGCATTCGAACCTGACGATCACCAAGGGTATGAACCGCATCGCGCCGGGCGACTACGCCGGCCGCTACATCCACTATGGAATCCGCGAGCACGGCATGGCCGCAGCCATGAACGGCATCGCACTGCATGGCGGCTTCGTGCCTTATGGCGGCACGTTCCTGTGCTTCGCCGACTACGCGCGCGGCGCGATGCGGCTCTCGGCGCTCATGGGCCAGCGCGTCGTCTATGTGATGACGCATGATTCCATTGGTCTCGGCGAGGACGGCCCGACCCACCAGCCGGTCGAGCACCTGGCGATGCTGCGGGCGACGCCAAACCTCAACGTCTTCCGCCCGGCCGACATCATCGAAACGGCGGAGTGCTGGGAACTGGCGCTGAGAAGCGAGAAGCGGCCGAGCGTGCTGGTGCTCTCGCGCCAGAACCTGCCGATGCTGCGCCAAGCACCTTGCGACGAGCCACACAGCGACGAGAACCGGTCGAGCCGGGGCGCCTACATCCTGCGCGAGCCAGTCGGGCAGCGCGCGTTGACGCTGATCGCCACCGGCTCGGAGGTCGAGATCGCGGTTGCCGCCGCCGAACGGCTGGAGACCGAGCACGGCGTCGCCGCCGCGGTTGTCTCGATGCCGTGCTGGGAGCTTTTCGAGGAGCAGGACGCCGGCACCCGCAAGGCCGTCCTCGGCTCGGCGCCCCGCATTGCCATCGAAGCCGCAGCACGGCTCGGCTGGGACCGCTGGATCGGCGACACCGGCACTTTCGTCGGCATGGCCGGTTTCGGCGCCAGCGCCCCTGCCCCGGATCTCTACCGGCATTTCGACATCACGCCCGAAGCCGTCGCGGCAGCGGCGCTGAAGCTCATCATCTAGGAGAAACCGACAATGGCCCGCATCACCCTTCGCCAGCTTCTCGACCATGCCGCCGAGCACGGCTACGGGGTGCCGGCTTTCAACATCAACAACATGGAACAGGGCCTCGCCATCATGGAGGCCGCCAGGGCCTGCGATGCGCCGGTTATCATCCAGGCCTCACGCGGCGCCCGTTCCTATGCCAATGACATCATGCTGGCCAAAATGATGGAGGCGTTGACCGAAATCCATCCGGCCATTCCGCTCTGCATCCATCAGGATCACGGCAACAACGAAGCCACCTGCCTGTCGGCGATCCGCCACGGCTTCACCTCGGTGATGATGGACGGATCGCTGATGGCGGATGCCAAGACACCGGCGAGCTACGATTACAACGTCGCCATCACCGAACGTGTCGCACGCATGGCGCATTGGGTCGGCGCTTCGGTCGAAGGCGAGCTCGGCGTGCTCGGCTCGCTGGAAACCGGCCAGGGGGAGGCCGAGGACGGGCACGGCGCCGAAGGTGCGCTTTCCCATGACCAGCTTTTGACCGATCCCGATCAGGCGGTCGACTTCGTGACCGCCACCCGGGTCGACGCGCTGGCGATCGCCTGCGGTACCTCGCACGGCGCCTATAAATTCAGCCGCAAGCCTGACGGCGGCATCCTGGCCATGCAGGTGATCGAGGCGATTCACGAAAAGCTGCCCAACACGCATCTGGTCATGCACGGGTCTTCCTCCGTGCCGCAGGAACTGCAGGATATCATCAACAACTATGGCGGCGAGATGCCCCAGACCTTTGGCGTCCCGGTCGAGGAAATCGAGCGCGGCATCCGCTACGGCGTGCGCAAGGTCAACATCGACACCGATTGCCGAATGGCCATGGCCGGGCAGTTCCGCCGCGTTGCGACGGAGGATCCGCGCGAATTCGATCCGCGTAAATTCCTGAAACCCGCCATGGACGCCCTGCGCGACCTTTGCCGCGATCGCTTCGAACGCTTCGGCACCGCAGGCCACGCGTCGAAGATCAGGGTGATCGCCATGGATGAGATGGCGAAACGTTACGCCGCAGGAAAGCTCGACCCCCATATCGCAACCGCGAAAGCCGCCTGAGCGGCAAACAGGAGACCTGCCATGAACAAGATCGACATGCCCTCAGCAGGCACGCTCAAGGAAGGCAAGGAACGCTACAGGTCGGGCGTCATCCCCTACAAGAAGATGGGCTACTGGGAGCCGGACTACCGGCCCAAGGAGACCGACCTGATCGCCATGTTTCGGATCACGCCGCAGCCCGGCGTCGACCACGAGGAGGCGGCCGCCGCCATCGCCGGTGAATCCTCTACCGCGACATGGACCGTGGTCTGGACCGACAGGCTGACCGCCTGCGAGCTCTACCGCGCCAAGGCATTCAAATCCGAGCCGGTGCCGAACACAGGTCCAGGCACCAGGATCGAGCAACAGTACTTCGCCTATATCGCCTACGACCTCGACCTGTTCGAGCCCGGCTCCATCGCCAACCTGACTGCATCGATCATCGGCAACGTGTTCGGCTTCAAGGCCGTCAAGGCCTTGCGGCTCGAGGACATGCGCATCCCGGTGGCTTACCTCAAGACCTTCCAGGGCCCGGCGACCGGCATCGTGGTGGAACGCGAGCGGCTCGACAAGTTCGGCCGGCCGCTGCTCGGCGCGACGACGAAGCCCAAGCTTGGCCTGTCCGGCCGCAACTACGGCCGCGTCGTCTACGAGGCGCTGAAGGGTGGCCTCGACTTCGTCAAGGACGACGAGAACATCAACTCACAGCCCTTCATGCATTGGCGCGACCGCTTCCTCTACTGCATGGAGGCTGTGAACAAGGCGTCGGCCGCCACCGGCGAAGTCAAGGGCCATTATCTCAACGTCACCGCCGGCACGATGGAGGACATGTACGAGCGCGCCGAATTTGCAAAACAGCTTGGCTCCTGCATCGTCATGATCGACCTCGTCATTGGCTACACGGCGATCCAGTCGATGGCCAAGTGGGCACGCCGCAACGACATGATCCTGCACCTCCACCGGGCCGGCAACTCGACCTATTCGCGCCAGAAGAACCACGGCATGAATTTTCGCGTCATCTGCAAATGGATGCGGATGGCCGGCGTCGATCACATCCATGCCGGCACGGTGGTCGGCAAGCTGGAAGGCGACCCGCTTATGATCAAGGGGTTTTATGACACGCTGCGCGAGGAGCGCACGCCGCAGAACCTCGAAACCGGGCTGTTCTTCGATCAGGACTGGGCCTCGCTCAACAAGGTGATGCCCGTCGCCTCCGGCGGCATCCATGCCGGCCAGATGCACCAGTTGATCCATTATCTCGGCGAGGACGTCATCCTGCAGTTCGGCGGCGGCACGATCGGCCATCCGGACGGCATCCAGGCCGGCGCGACGGCCAATCGCGTCGCGTTGGAGGCGATGATCCTCGCCCGCAACGAGGGCCGCGACTATCTGCGCGAAGGAACCAAAATCCTCGAACAGGCAGCCAGATGGTGCACGCCGCTCAAGGCGGCCCTGGAGACGTGGAAGGACGTCACCTTCAACTACGAATCGACCGACACGGCCGACTTCGTGCCAACCGCAACGCCGAGCTTCTAGACGAAAGGAACCGTCGCCATGATGACCAATCCCGGAAACAAGGTCACGCAGGGACAGTTTTCGTTCCTGCCCGAGCTAACCGATGAGCAGATTTCGGCGCAGATCAAATACGCACTGAAAAACCACTGGGCGGTCAGCGTCGAGTACACGGACGATCCACATCCGCGAAACACCTATTGGGAAATGTACGGCAACCCGATGTTCGACCTGAGGGACCCGGCGGGCATCCTGCTTGAAGTCAACAATTGCCGGAGAGCTATGCCCAACATGTATGTCCGGGTCACCGCCTTCGATTCGACCAAGGGCTGGGAAGCACCGCGCATGTCATTCATCGTCAACCGGCCACCCAATGAACCCGGGTTCCGGCTGCTGCGCCAAGAGCGTGACGGCCGCAGTCAGGGCTATTCGATCGTGCCTTATGCGACCGACAGGCCCGAAGGTGAACGGAGCTAGGCGAACCATGCTGGACGCGATAGCTAAGAGCGCTGCCGCGCAGGGCGAATCGGTTGATCTACAGGCCGAGTTCGAGGCGTCCAACATCGACGAGGTGATGGACAAGCTCGACCGCGAACTCGTCGGCCTGAAGCCCGTCAAGACCCGCATCCGCGAGATCGCGGCGCTGCTTCTGGTCGACCGGCTTCGCCGCAAGTTCGGGCTGACCTCGGGCGCGCCGACGCTGCACATGAACTTTACGGGGAATCCCGGTACCGGAAAGACCACCGTGGCGCTCAGAATGGCCGAAATCCTGCATCGTCTCGGCTATGTCCGCGAAGGGCACATGGTCGCGGTGACGCGCGACGATCTCGTCGGCCAGTATGTGGGCCACACCGCGCCCAAAACCCGCGAAGTGATCAAGCGCGCCATGGGCGGGGTGCTTTTCATCGACGAGGCCTACTATCTCTACAAGCCCGAGAACGAACGCGACTACGGCCAGGAATCGATCGAAATCCTGCTGCAATGCATGGAAAACAACCGTGACGATCTGGTTGTGATTCTTGCCGGCTACAAGGACAAGATGGACCGCTTCTTCGACAGCAATCCCGGCATGCGCTCGCGCATCGCCCATCACCTCGATTTTCCGGACTACGGCGTCAGCGAACTCAAATCAATCGCCGAGATCATGCTGGCGGAACAGAATTACCGTCTCAGCGAAGCGGCGGCCAAGGCGCTCGAAGAGTATCTCCCGATCCGCATGCGGCTGCCGCATTTCTCCAACGCCCGCTCCGTTCGCAATAGCCTCGACCGGGCGCGGCTTCGCCAGGCCAGCCGGCTTTTCGCATCGCGCGACCGGGCGTTGACGAAAATCGATCTTATCACCATCGAGGAATCCGATATTCGCGGCAGCCGCGTGTTCGCGGAAGGTAAGCTCGAAGGCGAACCGGAGACGAAGGCGCGCTGACAAGATGACGGCGATTGGTGTGCAGCGACCGGAAACGGACGACAGAATGGGAGCCGACGACCATGGATAGCAAGACAATCATCGCGCCCTCGGTGCTTTCCGCGGACTTCTCGCGGCTCGGCGACGAGGTCGAAGCGGTCGTCCGGGCGGGTGCCGATTGGATCCATCTCGATGTGATGGATGGCCATTTCGTGCCCAACATCACCTTCGGTCCGCCGGTGGTCAAGGCGATCCGTAATCGAACGGACAAGGTCTTCGACTGCCACCTGATGATCGCGCCGGCCGACGCCTATCTCGGCGCCTTCGCCGATGCCGGCTGCGACATCATTACGGTGCATGCCGAGGCCGGACCGCATCTCGACCGTTCGCTGCAGGCAATCAGAAATCTCGGCAAGAAGGCCGGCGTGTCGCTGAACCCGTCAACGCCGGAAAGCGTCCTCGAATATGTACTTGACCGGCTCGATCTGGTGCTTCTGATGACGGTCAATCCGGGCTTCGGCGGCCAGGCCTTCATTGCGGCGGTCGTCGACAAGGTCAGGCGGGTCAAGGCGCTGGTCGGCCATCGTCCGATCGACATAGCGATCGACGGCGGCGTCACGCCCGAAACCGCTCCGCTGGTCACCGCGGCCGGCGCCAATGTGCTGGTCGCCGGCTCGGCCATCTTTAAGGGCGGCACCGAGGCGGCCTATCGCGCCAATATCGGCGCCATCAGGCAGGCGGCCGACGGGGCGATCCGGAAAGCGGCGTAAACCGTTTCATCGGAGGACAAACATTTCATCGGAGGAAAACTTGGCGGCAATCCCACCTGTCTGCGATTTCGGCTGGCGAGCCATCGACGCCGTTTTGCCAGGCGTCGACGGCACATCGCATTCGATCTTAAGCCACGCCGGCCCGAACGGGCTGGTGGTGGCCTTCATCTGCAACCACTGCCCCTATGTGAAGGCGGTGATTTCACGCATGGTGCGCGACGCCAATGACCTCAAGGCCGAAGGCATCGGCTTTGTCGCGATCAACTCCAATGATAGCGACGCCTATCCAGATGATTCCTTCGACAACATGAAGCTCTTTGCCAGGACGAACGGCCTCACTTTCCCCTATCTCCATGACGAGCACCAGACGGTGGCGCGTGCCTACGGAGCCGTTTGCACCCCGGATTTCTTCGGGCTCAACAGTGAGTTGACGCTGCAATACCGCGGCCGGCTGGACGCGTCGCGACGCGACGCCGAATCGCCCAGGCTGAGGCGCGACCTGTTCGAGGCGATGAAGCAGGTTGCCCGAACCGGCGACGGACCGCTTGACCAGATCGCTTCGATCGGTTGTTCGATCAAGTGGAAGGATGCTGCATGAACGTCGGCGCAGGCAGGCCGTTTCGCTCGCCCAAGGCGATCCTGTTCGACCTCGACGGCACACTGGTCGATTCGGCGCCTGATATAGCGGCCGCCGTCAACGAATTGCTGGCCGGCCACGATCTGCCGCCGCTGCGGCTGGATCAGGTCAAGGCCATGATCGGCGGCGGCATCAGGAAACTGGTCGAACGCGCCTTCGCGGCTTCCGGCACGCCGCTCCTCGGCAGCGCGCTCGATGAGGCCAACCGCGTCATGGCGCCGATCTATCGCAGGCATCTGACCGGCCGCACGGTGCTAATGCCTGGCGTCAGGGAGGTTCTCACGCACTTGCATTTGAGCGGAATAGCCATGGCCGTGGTGACCAACAAGCCGCAGCTGGCGGCGCGCGAAATCCTGCTGCATTTTAGGCTGACGGAATATCTCGGCGCGATCGTCGGCGGAGACGCGGTGACATACTTGAAACCGGCGCCAGACGCGCTGTTGCTGGCGCTCGACCT
Organism: Mesorhizobium sp. M1006; assembly: GCF_040318825.1. Lineage (NCBI taxonomy): Bacteria > Pseudomonadati > Pseudomonadota > Alphaproteobacteria > Hyphomicrobiales > Phyllobacteriaceae > Mesorhizobium > Mesorhizobium sp. M1006. Next base: position 18,327 of record NZ_JAMYMZ010000065.1, on the reverse strand, counting down.
GCTTCAGGTCGAACCTCGTGACACGCTGATGGTCGGAGACAGCAGCGCCGACGTGGCCGCCGCCCGCGCCGCCGGCATGGCCGTCATTCTGCTGCGTGGCGGATACAGCCAAATTCCCGTTGAAGAGCTTGGCGCCGACCTCGTTTGCGACAGCCTGTTCGATCTGCCGTCCGCGATGCAGAGGCTGCAAGACGCTGCGTGACCCCATGCGCAAAGCCGAGCCAACGCCGGCCGAGCGCAGTCCAACGGCCGGCAGTACCGCGTTATTTTGAGAATTGTTTCAGATAAGCAATGACGTTGGCGATGTCCTCGTCTTTCTTGAGGCCGACAAACGCCATCTTGGTTCCTTTGACCATCGCCCTGGGATCGCGAAGGTAGGTCGTCAGCGTGGCCTTATCCCATTTGACGCCGGACTTGCCGGCCTCGGTCATGGCCTTGGAATAGCTGAACCCCGGATGCGTCCCGGCCGTTCGGCCGATGACGCCGTTCAAGGACGGGCCGACCTTGTTCTGGTCCTTGTCTGCGACGTGGCAGACCTTGCATTTGGCGAAGACCTTCTCACCCGCCGCGGCATCCTGTGCCTGAGACTGGGTAGTGACAAAGGTGGCGACGGACACGGCGGCGAAAAAAGCGACTGCGCGCATGGCATTTCCTCATTGATCGTGTGAGTGCCCGGGACACTTTACCCGTGTCGATGCCTTGATCGCCGGCATTCGTTTTAAAGCGGGAGAGCGAACCATTCGTCCTTCCTCCCCGGACTGGCAGCACCTGCACACCTCGAAAAGCTAGACTGCCGATGAGGGAAGTCAATCGTACAAAGGTCCTGTTTCGTTTCCCGACTGCGCGAAGGGAAGTGTGTAGCGACACGCGGTCCACATCATTGACGCCTGTTGGCCGAACGCGTAGCCTCACTCCAACCGGTTTGCTGTTTGGGCACCTTCAGGAATCCGCGCAACTCCAAAGCACGAACTCTGGAGAGTTCGCCGCGCAGGCGACGATAAGTGCCAAATGGACATGGTCGATCTCATATTAACGGTGTGCCTTAGCGCCAATCCGGGCAATTGCCGAGATGAAGATCTCTATTTCGAGAGCCGCGGCTCTCTGTTCCAATGCATGTTCCTGGCGCCCGCCGAGATCGCAAAATGGTCTCAGGAACATCCGAGTCTCAAGGTCGTGCGCTGGAAATGTGCCGTTCCGAGCAAGGAACGAGCGATTTGATCGACATTCCTGGTTCGTCGACGGCCCTGAAAGAGGAGACGCCATGATGATTTCGCGGCGTACGACGCTGCGCTTGGCGGCTCTGGCGGCCATCCTCGCCTCAAAGCCGGTTGCCGTCTTTGCGGCCGCTAAGGTCCGAATTGGTGTCCTGAAGTTCGGCACCGTGAGCTGGGAACTCGATACGCTGAAACGCCACAAGCTCGACGAGGCCAACAGGATCGATCTGGAGATTGTCTACTTCGCCGGGGAGGATGCGACCAACGTCGCGCTGCTGGCCGGCCCGATCGACATGATCGTGACCGACTGGCTGTGGGTCTCGCGCCAGCGCTCCGAGGGCGGCGACCTTACATTGGCCCCTTATTCGACCGCCGTGGGGGCAATCATGGTGAAGGAGGAATCGCCGATTGGGACGCTCGCCGACCTCAAGGGAAAGAAAATCGGTGTCGCCGGCGGCCCGCTCGACAAGAGCTGGCTACTGGTCCAGGCGCTGGCCAGACGCGACCACGGCCTCGAGCTGCCGACAGCCTGTGACGTCGTCTTTGGCGCGCCGCCGCTGATTTCTGAAAAGGCGATGCAAGGCGAACTCGATGCCGTGCTCAATTTCTGGCATTTCTGCGCCCGGCTCGAGGCCAATGGCTTTCGTCGGTTGATCGGTGCGGATGACGCGACGAAAGCGCTTGGTGCCTCGGGCCCCGTGTCGGCACTCGGCTACGTCTTCCACGACCAATGGGCGAGCGACAATCCGGATGCCGCCCGGGGCTTCGTCAAGGCCTCCAAGCAGGCCAAGGACTTGCTGGCCAAATCCGATGATGAATGGCTGCGCCTGGCGCCACTCATGCGCGCAGAAGGCAAGGAGCTGGAAAAACTGCGCGACCGCTATCGCCAGGGCATCCCCAGACGGCCGGTCGCCGAAGAAGCGGCCGATGCGGGCAAACTCTATCACGTGCTGGCCGCGATAGGCGGCGAGAAGCTGGTTGGCAGGGCGCCCGAGATGGCGCCCGGCACGTTCTGGCCGGAACTCGCGAAATGACCGCAACGGAAGACAAGTCGCGTCGATCCGGCTTTGCGACGGCGCTGACGCCAGCGCTGACGGTAACGGTTTCCCTGCTGGGACTTTGCCTGCTGTGGAGCCTCGCGGCCAATCTGTGGCAAAGCCGCGCTTTGCCCTCACCAGGGCAGGTCTGGCAGGTGCTGCTCAGGGAAGCGGCGAGCGGCGACCTTTTTTATCACCTTGGCGCGACGCTCGGACGGGTTGCTGCGGCGTACGTCGTCGCAATGATTATCGGCTCGGTCATTGGCGTCATCCTCGGCAGCTACCGCGGTGCGGACCGGTTCTTCAGTCCATGGGTGGTCCTGTTTCTCAACATTCCCGCGCTGGTGGTCATCGTGCTCGCCTATATCTGGTTCGGCCTCAACGAGGCGGCGGCGATTGGCGCAGTTGCCGTGAACAAGATCCCGAATGTCGTGGTGACGATGCGCGAAGGCGCCAGGGCGTTTGATCCGCGTTATGCCGAAATGGCCGCCGTCTACCGCTTCGCCCCACTCGAGCGCATCCGCCATGTCCTGCTGCCGCAACTGCAGCCCTATTTTGCCGCGGCCTCGCGGTCCGGCATCGCCCTCATCTGGAAGATCGTCCTGGTGGTCGAACTGCTCGGCCGCTCCAATGGCGTCGGTTTCCAGATCTATCTCTATTTCCAGCTCTTCGACGTCGCCGCCATTCTCGCCTACACGCTGGCTTTCGTGGCGGTGATGCTTGTCATCGAACTTCTCCTGGTGCAGCCCATTGAACGACATGCAACCCGTTGGCGCCGCCGTCCCGCTTAGGGTCGACATCGCCGAAAAGACCTTCAGGTCCGCGCAAGGCGTGTCGATCACGGCGCTTCAGGGTCTGTCCTTCGAGGTCCGGCAGGGCGAATTCGCTTGTCTGCTTGGGCCGTCGGGCTGCGGCAAGACCACGACGTTGCGCATCCTGCTTGGACTGGACAAAGACTTTTCCGGCTCTTTCCAACTGCCGCAAGGCGGCTCGAACCGCATCGCCGCCGTGTTCCAGGAGCCCACTTTGCTGCCATGGCGGACGGTGGAGCAGAATGTCAGGCTGGCGCTGCCGAAAAGCCTAAGAGCGAAGAGTCTCGACGAACTGTTTGACACTCTCGGCCTCGCCGGCATGCGCTCGCTCTATCCGGCGGAGCTTTCGCTCGGCCTTGCGCGCAGGGCAGCGCTTGCCAGGGCTTTCGCCACCGAACCGGCGGTGCTTTTCCTGGACGAACCCTTTGCCTCCCTCGACGAACAGACCGCCGAGCGGCTTCGGCAATTGCTTTTGACCGTCTGGTCGGCGCGGCCCACGACCGCCTTGATGGTAACGCACAATCTGCGCGAGGCACTGATGCTGTCGGACCGCATCATCGTGCTTGCGGAGCGCCCAGCCCACGTGCTCGGCATGTTCGACGTAAGAGTGCCGCGGCAGCATCGCAATCCACAGGTGATGAGCGACCTTTTGCGGTCATTCCAGCAAAAATTTCCGGGTGTGGCCTGATCGCCTTACGGGTCGAATGCGGATGGCAAGGTATTTCGCAGCCAATGGCCGATGGAAACGGCGGGACTGTGAGGCGCACGGCCACGCGTGCCTGTTCCGCCTGACTAAAAGCAACGTACGTCGGCTTCAGCCTGCGCGCGTTTCAGTTCCGTGCGCGCCGCCTTCGCTGGCGCGCTTTCGCGAAACAAACCTGCCGCCTCCCCTGTCGTCAGCGACATGCTTTTGAAGGTCTCCGCCCTCTCATAGTGATCGTAAGGAAGGATCGAGGCGATAACATCGATCGAGCAGGAACAGCTTTCAAGCGCCTGACGTGTCTGGCCATTTGTTTGCATGCAGCCGAGCACGTAGTCGGCAATCGTTGCCGTCGGGTAGTCTCCCGCGGCGTTGGCCGAGTTGGCAAAGGCCAGCGTCGTCGCAAAGGCCACCGGCAAGGTGAGAGATCCAACAGACCTTATCATGAGGAACCTCCAGTTGGCCTGGACACCATGCATCCAGACGGGGTCATCGCTCCAATTGGCGACGTGCCGCAAAGCCAGTCAAGCTCCCATGGCCTGCGTATAGGACCAAAGGAGGAATGCCCTATCGACCGACAAGAGCCCGCTTCATGACCCGCTGCGCACCCTCGTTCATGCGTTCATTTCATGCTTCGCTCACTATCGGCAACGAGCGATAAGCACGCATACTTACTCGGAGGTGCACCGCAGAATATACCGAAATAAAGTCAAATGTGTATCACCTCGAGAATACGGGAACAATATGTTTGCTATATATCTCGCGGCTGGCGGTCATCCTCTTATTAGTTTTTCACGCGGCTCTTATTTCAATTGTTTCTAAATATTGCATCGCACCATATCGATATTGCAGCGCAGCGACCCATTGTAGGTTTTTGCTTGCCTGGCCTTTTACGATGACATAGCTTTTTCCTGTTTCCGGCTTCAAGAGCGCCACCGTCATCAGGGAGCGGCGGCAGTCTTTCGAAGACCAAAGGGGGCGGGCGGTAACGGTGCCCTCTGCTTCGGGGTAGGTCGTGACAGCTGCCGGAAAATAACTTCCCAACATGAATTGCTTGGGCAAGCCCTTGTGGGGCTTGACGGTCGATTCTTCACTGCGAACCCGGGAGGATTTTGGATGCGTGTACTTGCGAAAACTACTTACATTCTGACGACCGCGGCGTTTTTATCGCTCGGCGCTGCCTATACGGCTTCGGCCAATGAAGACCTTGCAAAGCTCGCATCGGATGCGAAGAACTGGGCGATGCAGACGGGTGACTACGCCAACACCCGCTATTCCAAACTCAACCAGATCACTGCCGACAATGTGAAGAACCTGCAGGTCAAATGGAGCTTTTCCACCGGCGTGCTGCGCGGTCATGAAGGCGGGCCGCTGGTCATCGGCGACGTGATGTATGTCCACACGCCTTTCCCAAACAACGTCTATGCTCTCGACCTCAAGAATGACGGCAAGATCCTGTGGAAATACGAGCCCAAGCAGGACACGAACGTCATTCCGATCATGTGCTGCGACACGGTCAATCGCGGTGTTGCCTATGGCGACGGCAAGATCATTCTCAACCAGGCCGACACCACCGTCGTCGCGCTCGATGCCAAGACTGGCAAGGTCGTCTGGTCTGTCAAGAACGGAGACCAGACCGACGGCGGAAAGGGCGAATCCGGCACGTCGGCACCCGTAGTCATCAAGGACAAGGTGCTCGTGGGCGTCTCCGGTGCTGAATTCGGTGTTCGCGGCTGGCTGGCCGCCTACAATCTGAAAGACGGCAAGCTCGCCTGGAAAGCCTATTCGGAAGGTCCTGACGCAGACACCCTTCTCGATCCCGAGAAGACCACCCATCTCGGCAAGCCTGTCGGAAAGGATTCCGGCACGAACACCTGGGAAGGCGAACAGTGGAAGACGGGCGGCGGCACGACATGGGGATGGTATTCCTATGATCCCAAGCTGAACCTGGTCTATTACGGCACCGGCAATCCCTCGACGTGGAACCCGGTCCAGCGCCCAGGCGACAATCGCTGGTCCATGACAATCATGGCTCGCGATGCGGATACCGGTGTTGCCAAATGGCTCTACCAAATGACCCCGCATGATGAGTGGGACTATGACGGCATCAACGAGATGATTCTCGTCGATGGCATGGAGGTCAACGGCGCCAAGCACGACGTGCTGGTGCATTTCGACCGCAACGGCTTTGCCTACACAATGGATCGCGCCACCGGCGAACTTCTCGTCGCCAAGAAATACGATCCGGCAGTGAACTGGGCGACGGAAGTCAACATGGATCCCAAGAGCGACCAGTATGGCCGCCCGCAGGTCGTGGCCAAGTATTCGACCCAGCAGAACGGCGAAGACAACAACTCGACCGGTATCTGCCCGGCCGCGCTTGGAACCAAGGACCAGCAGCCGGCCGCCTACTCGCCGAAGACCGGGTTGTTCTACGTGCCGACCAACCATGTCTGCATGGACTATGAGCCTTACAAAGTGAGCTACACCGCCGGTCAGCCCTATGTGGGCGCCACCGTGTCGATGTATGCGGCGCCCGGCGGTGACGGTAACATGGGCAACTTCATTGCCTGGGATGCAGCCAAGGGTGAGATCGTCTGGTCGAAGCCCGAGCAGTTCTCGGTGTGGTCGGGCGCATTGGCGACAGATGGCGACGTCGTCTTCTACGGTACCCTCGAAGGCTACATCAAGGCGGTCGATAAGGACGGCAAGGAACTCTACAAGTTCAAGACCCCGTCCGGCATCATCGGCAACATCACGACCTACGAGCATGACGGCAAGCAGTACGTCGCCGTTCTGTCCGGCGTCGGTGGATGGGCCGGTATCGGTCTGGCAGGTGGGCTGCTTTCGCCCGATAACGCCGCCGCCTGGCATGGCGCCGTTGATCAGGGCCGTGCGCAGGGCGATCAGGCCGCGGTCGTTGGAACCGCCGGTCTGGGTGCCGTCGGCGGTTATGCGGCACTTGCCGACTATACGACGCTGGGCGGCCAGCTCACCGTCTTCGGCCTCCCGGACTGATAACCGGGAAGAGCCTCACGGCTAGGTTCGAAAACGAGAGCCCGGGTCACCCCGAAGCCGGGAACCGGGCTCTCGATTGCGCCGCGCACCCAACTCCGATCAATGCCGCTGCACGACGGCAGCCAGGATTTCTGGCAAACGAAGGAAGAGCCTGAATGATCGTTCGCATTGCAGTTTCCGCTCTCGCCCTGGTCCTGCTGCCTCTGGCCAGCTCAAGTCTGGTACGGGCCGAAGACAGCATGGAGAAAGCCAAGGCGGTGAAGCAAGAAGGAGGCAAATATTTAGATGCGGACGGAAATCCGACCTACAAGATCGAAAACGGAACCGTCGATTGGTACACCTTCAGCGGGTACCGCCGGTATCACTCAGATTGCCATGTCTGTCACGGACAGGACGCCACAGGTTCGAGCTATGCGCCTGCCCTGGCTAATAGCCTGAAGACCATGGATTACGCCACGTTCCTGTCGATCGTCGCCGAGGGCCGCAAGAATGTCGGCGGCGGCAAGGAGAACGTCATGCCCGCCTTTGGCGACAACAAGAACGTCTATTGTTACCTGGACGATCTCTACGTCTATCTGCGCGCGCGCGCCGATGGCGCGGCACCCCGCGGCAGGCCGCCCAAGCACGAAAACAAGGCTCAGGCAGCCAAGGATGCCGAAGCATCCTGCATGGGTGGATGATATGACCGGCTGCACTGCATCGAAGCTGCGTGTCGTTCTGCCGATCCTCGGCGCGCTCGCCTTGCTGCCGTCGAATGTTCTGGCGCAAAATGCCGGGCTTGGCGCTGCGGGCGAACTGGTCGATCCCGACATTCTGCGCGTCTGCGCCGATCCCTCGAACATGCCCTTTACCGACAAGAACGGCCAAGGCTTCGAAAACAAGCTGGCTGAACTGGTTGCCAAGAAGACGGGGCGGAAATCAGTCGCTTACACGTGGTTTCCCACTGTCACCGGCTTTGTGCGCAATACGCTGGGGGCCAATCGATGCGACATCATCATGGGCTACGCCCAAGGCGATGAACTGGTGCAGAACACCAACGCCTACTACCGCTCCGCCTATGTGCTCGTATACCCCAAAGGCAACGGCATGGAAGGCATCGAGACGATCGAAGACCCGAAACTTTCCGGCAAGAGAATCGGCGTCGTCGAAAGCACGCCGCCAACCGCCAACATGGCCGCCAACAAGCTTCTGCGGACCGCCAAGATCTACCCGCTGGCGGTGGATACGCGCGTCACGCCTTCCATGGGGGAGGTCATGATCAAGGACATGCTCGCCGGCAAGATCGACGCGGCGGTCCTGTGGGGGCCGATGGCGGGCTACTATGCCAGGGAACTCGGAGCCGATGTCACCATTGTTCCGCTGTTGAAGGAAAAAACCGGCTCGCGCATGTCTTATCGCATCACCATGGGTGTACGTCCGTCCGACCAGGAATGGAAACGGACGCTAAACCGGGTGATCAGGGAAAACCAGGCGGAGATCACCAAGCTCCTGCTGGGTTACAATGTGCCGCTGATCGACGAGCACGACAATCCGATTACGCAATAGTTGGGATGGGTCAGGAGGAGGAAAAACCTACGCGATGAACAATTGAAGAGAAGACTACAGCTACTTTCGATACTTTTTTGTTTTTCGGGCTTTCAAAACCTTGTGTTCATTTGTCCATTTTGAGAACGTGATGGACGAGCCATTGCTTCGGTGCCCTGCAATGGTTGACTAACCACCGGATCGGCCCCTTCGGGCTGGTAGAAGAGGAGAAATGTTATGAAGAAGAGCTGGACAAAACCGACCATGTGCCAGGTTGCTGCGGGCTTTGAAATTTCGCGCTATCTGCCTGCTGAAATTACTCCCAAGAAGTAGGCCGCAGAGGTGCGTGTCCCTGGCAACAGGGGCACGCATCCCCTTGCCGTATGGGATTTTCGTGAAAGAGTTTGAGGCGCGCAAAGCGGGCGGGCCGTTTGTTGCGGCTGCAAATTGGCTGCTGGTCAGAGAAGCCGCGGGGCGGGCGTTTTCATGCGCTTGAGAATCATCGGATCGGCGGCCGGCGGCGGCTTTCCGCAATGGAACTGCAATTATCGTCTGAGCCGTGCGGCTCGCACCGGGGTAGCTGGTGTGCATTCACGAACCCAATCGAGTGTCGCCGCGTCGGCGGATGGCCTCGGCTGGGTTCTGTTCAACGCCTCGCCCGACATTCGCCAGCAGATCGCGGCAACGCCTGAATTGCAGCCCGCGCACGATGCGCCGCTGCGCTCGACGCCTATTCGCGCGGTGGTGCTGACCAATGCCGATGTCGATCATGTCGCCGGCCTGCTCAGCCTGCGTGAGCGGCAGCCTTTCGCTATCTATGCAACGACACAGGTTCTGGCGACGCTGGAGGCGAATTCGATTTTCAATGTCCTCGATCCGGCGCTCGTGCCGCGACGCATCTTGCCGCCGGCGCAAGAGCTGTCGATCTGCGATTCAGACGGCCACGACACCGGGGTGGCTGTCGAGAGTTTTCCCGTGCCCGGGAAGATAGCCCTCTATCTCGAAGAAAGAGGCCAGCCGGATGCCAATTTCAGCTCCGATGCCGGCGACACGATCGGCGTCCGTATCGCCGGAGCCGGCAGTCGCGGCTCCGGCTTCTACATCCCCGGCTGCGCGCGCATCGATGCGACCCTGCGCACGCGTCTGGCCGATGCCGCATGCCTTCTGTTCGACGGCACGGTCTTCACCGACGACGAGATGATTGCTGCCGGCGTCGGCCAAAAGACCGGTGCACGCATGGGGCATCTGGCAATGTCGGGAGACGCGGGGTCGATCGCCGGCTTGGCCGATGTGAGGATCGGCCGCCGTGTCTTCGTCCACATCAACAACACCAATCCTGTTCTGGACGAGAATTCTGCCGAGCATGCAGCCGTCGAAGCGGCTGGCTGGGAAGTGGCCTGCGACGGGATGGAGATAGAACTTTGAGTGATTTCCACGACGCGGCCAGCAACGGCCTGTCCTCAAGCGAGCTCGAAGCAGTGCTGCGGCAGGTCGGTGCCGAGCGCTATCACAACCGCCATCCTTTCCATCACAGGATGACCAGCGGTGCGCTGTCGAGGACCGAGATGCAGGCCTGGGCGCTGAACCGCTATTGCTATCAGGCGGTCATTCCGCGCAAGGACGCCATGATCCTCGCGCATGCCGAGGATCCGGCGTTTCGCGCCGCCTGGCGCAAACGCATCGAGGATCATGACGGCGAGGACGGCTGGAGCGGCGGTATTGCGCGCTGGTTGCACCTGGCGACCTCACTCGGTCTCGATGCCGACGAGGTGAAGAGCGAGAGGCTGGCCCTGCCGGCGACACGTTTTGCGGTTGGCGCTTACCTCTCCTTTTGCACGAACCGGACCCTGCTGGAGGCGGTCGCGTCGTCGCTGACCGAGATGTTCTCGCCGCTCATCATCGGCGAGCGGGTACCCGCGATGCTGGCCAAATACGATTATATCACCGAGGACACGCTGGCCTATTTCACCCGACGGCCCGAACAGGCCTCGCGCGACGCCGACTTCGCCCTCGCCTATGTGCTCGAACATGCCGACGCGGCGGAACGCCAGCAGCAGGCGATCGATGCACTGGTGTTCAAATGCGATATACTCTGGGCCATGCTCGACGCGCTTCAACACGCCTATGGCGAGCCGGGCAATATCCCGCCCGGCGCCTTCCGTCCCGAGGCAGCCCAATGATGGCACTGCGCGAAAGAGCCATGGTGTCGCTGCAGTCGGTTCCATCGCTGCCGAAGCACGTGCGCATACAGCATGACCCCGTGCGCCAGGCGTTCGCCGTGCTGTCGCCCGAAAAGGTGTTCTGGCCAAACGAGATCAGCCTCGACATATTGCGCCGCTGCGATGGGCGGTCCGCGGTCGGCCACATCATTGCCGGCCTTGCCGCAGATTATGATGCCGAACAGGAAGCTGTGGCGGCCGATGTCGTCGCCTTCCTGCAGGAATGGTCGGACAAGCTGCTGGTGAAGCTATGAGCGAGCCCCCTCTCCCCCCGATCGGCATGCTGGCGGAACTGACGCATCGCTGCCCGCTGCAATGCCCCTATTGCTCCAATCCGCTCGAGTTGCTGAAGGCCAATCGCGAACTCGACACGCAGAGCTGGCTCGACTTGTTCTCGCAGGCGGCCGACCTTGGCGTTCTCCAGGTGCATCTGTCCGGCGGTGAACCGACGCTGCGTCGCGATCTCGAGCAATTGATCGCCGGGCTTTCGGCGCGCGGCGTCTACACCAACCTGATCACCGCCGGAGTCGGCATTGCGGATGGCCGCATCGAGGCATTTGCCGAAGCCGGGCTCGACCATCTGCAACTGAGCTTTCAAGGCGCACGGCCGGCGACCACTGAGCGCATCGGCAATCACAGGGGCAGCCACGAAAAGAAGCTGGAAACGGCACGCCGCGCTCGCGCGGCCGGCTTGCCGCTTACCATCAACGCGCCGATCCATCGCCACAATATCGAGGAGGTACCGGAATTCATCGATCTGGCCCTTTCGCTGGGTGCGGAGCGTCTCGAGATCGCCAACGTGCAGTACGCCGGCTGGGCGCTGACCAATCGCGATCAACTGATGCCCGAGCGTGCGGCCGTCGACCGCCAGGCGGAGATCGTCGCGGCGGCGCGCGAACGGCTCACCGGCATCATGAACATAGATTTCGTCACGCCGGATTATTTCGCCATCTATCCCAAGCCGTGCATGGGCGGCTGGGCGCGCGACGCCTTCATGGTGACGCCGGACGGCACCGTACTGCCATGCCATGCCGCCCAGACCATCCCGTCGCTCAGTTTCGAGCGTTTTGGAACACGCAGCCTGGCCGCGATCTGGACCGATTCCCCGGCATTTAATGCCTTTCGAGGCACGGACTGGATGCAGGAGCCCTGCCGCAACTGTGAGCGGCGCGAGATCGACTGGGGCGGGTGTCGCTGCCAGGCGATGGCAATCGCCGGCGATGCCGCCGCGACGGACCCGGCTTGCGCGAAATCGCCGATCCATGCGCGCATGGCAATGCTGATCGACGAGGCCCAGCGCGCTGCGACGGTTCCTTCGAAGGACGAACCATTCGTCTACCGGCGCATCGGCGTCGTCACCGAGCCCGCCTGACTGCCGACCTATTCCTACGGCCTACCCTCGTGAAAGCCGTTCGGCATGCCACGTCATATGGTCATGCATGAATGTCGAAATGAAAAAATAGGAGTGATCGTATTCGTCCTGCATCCGCAATTTCAACGGAATGCCTGCCTTGGAGCAGGCGTCTTCGAGCAGCCAAGGCCTGAGGCCCTCCTGGAGGAAACCGTCTGACGTTCCCTGATCGACCAGGAATTCCGGGAAACGGTGTCCATCCTCGATGAGCGAAGTGGCATCGTAGCGCCGCCACGAGGCCTCATCCGGGCCGAGATATTTTTCGAAAGCCGGCTTCGACCAGCCGGCTGTGCTTGGCTGCACGATCGGGGCAAAGGCCGAGCAACTTCTGAAACGCGCGGGATTGTTCAGTGCGATCGTCAGCGCGCCATGCCCGCCCATCGAATGGCCGAAGATCGACTGGCGCGCCATATCGGCGGGAAATTCGCGCCCGATCACGGCTGGCAGCTCCTCGACGATATAGGAATACATGCGATAGTTCTTGGCATACGGCTCTTGCGTCGCGTCGAGGTAGAAACCGGCGCCGCTGCCGAACTGCCAATTGTCCTTTTCATCCGGAATGTCGGCACCACGCGGGCTGGTGTCGGGACAGACGACGATCAGGCCAAGTTCGGCGGCAATACGTCTGTATTCACCTTTTTCCATTACATTCGCATGGGTGCAGGTGAGTCCGGAGAGGTACCACACCACGGGGCAACGGCTTTCCCGTGCCTGCGGAGGCACGAAAATGGCAAACGTCATTTCGCACGAGCAGCTCGTCGAAAGATGAGAGTAAACATGCTGGGCGCCGCCATGCGACTTGGCAGTCGAGACCAGTTTCAGGTGCTCTGGCATATATTCTTCTCCATCAATTTTAACCGCCGACCTTAGGCTCTACGACATCAAGGGAGATCGCGGCAACCTTGGTGGGCCGGCTGGCGCGCGGGGCTCTTGATCGGAGCCGGGATGGCCTGCCTTCGCCGACCGTCTTGGCGCAGCAAGGCGCGAGAGGCCACTCGCTGGCGCAGCGTTGCGAGCAAGCCATACGGGCCAGGCTGGGCGATTGTTGGCGATGCTGGCTATAACAACGACGCAGTCACTGCGCAGGCATCGGCGATGCTTCCAGGACGCCGAACTCTGCGCAAATGCGGCTTCACGTCCAATACTTGCCAAGCGTGGTCAGCGGCGGTTTCGCAACCCACTGATCGACTTTTGCCCTGTCACCCATCGCGCAGCAAAGATGATGGTCCGGCGGTTTGTCTCCACGAATCGTCGACCTCGCATCGGCCATTCTAAGCTCAGCGAGATCGATCGTGACTCGTTGCACGGCGAGTTCGGGTCTCTTCGGCCTGGCGCCCGCCATTGAGACAATTCCCGCCCGCTCAAGGGCCGCCAAGGAGCGGGATACGTTCGGCTGCGGACGCGCCGCCAATCTGCACAGTTCCGTGATGCTTTGCGGTCGATACCGATGGATCAGCGCCACCAGCCGACAATTCTCAGGGGTCAACGCCCGCAGAATCTCTTCCGGCGCGCACGACTGAGCCATTGGTTCAGCGACCACCTGATGCCCGGCCTCCTGAGCCGTCGCCGCCGCCATCACTGTCGTGCGTGTCCTCGATGCCGTTGTAGACATTGTGGACCGCGCCCCATTCGCCATGTGACAGCTCACTCCGATGAGCCGCCAGATATTCCTAGATTTGCTGCAGTTCCTTCGCAGCGCAGTCGATTTTGGCGACAGTTTTGCGAATGCCGGATGCTTAAACGCTATCATTAAGCAATTCCTGCACTCGTTCGGACGAAACGTCTGAGGCAAAGATCAGGTCATAAGGAATGTTCGTTCCCCGAAGCTGGTCTGCGACCAAGCGCTCTACCACGGCCCGGCGCGCGGGATTAGTGCGTCCGTGCACCAGAACATCTACGTCCGAGTGGACGCGGAAACGGTTTTTCGCCAGGGATCCGACAACAGAGATATCGACGCCGCGGGCTTTGGCGTTCCGAAGAATACGCGCTACACAGGCTTGCGCGGTCTTCCGGCGATCGTCAGCTCTTCGGTGGATCAAAGTATCAATTTTGTTCATCTTTTCGCCTGTTGCCTTTGGTCCGAGATTGTCGCAACTCCGCAAGCTGTACGGCTACCTGCCTATCCCTGCCAAGCCAGCCGCCGTCAAAAGCGATCACGCCGTCCGCGAAATCGCCGCCGGCATCGAGGACTGACAGCCCTGCCTCAACTGCCGGCCGGTTGACGACAACCACTCGCGGTGTTCAGCAACGCCCGGATCGCTGCGGCAAATTTTCGCGCTCTGTCTGGTACCGCCGGGCCAGAGCCCTGGGAACTCGCACAAGGCCTTCACGCTCACGGCCACGACGTCCGCTTTGGCCAGCAGGTCCACGGCAATGGCCGCCTGCCCCTCATCATCGACGACATAGGTGCGCAGCAGCACATTCGTGTCGGGCGTAACCCTCATTCCTCGCCGGACCCGGCCACAGCGCCCGCTTCCGCCATTGCCTCGTTGATCTCCTCGATGCTGAGCACCCGGCCGTTCGTCTTGCCTCTGAGGAACCCGTGGAGGTCCCGGAACGACCCCTTTGCCCGTGCCGCCCTCAATTCCGCCCGACCGTCGGGCAGCAGATCAAGTTCGATCTTCTCGCCCGGTTTGATGCCCAGATGTTGCAGCACGTCCTTGCGGAACGTCACCTGTCCCCTTGTCGTCACTGTCAACGTTGTCATGTTAAACATTCCTGTTCATCGCGATAAGGCAATGCAAATCTGCATTATTATGCAAATGGTCGGGGCCAAGCTTGGCGTCCATGCGGCGACTGAATCGCGACCAGCGCTCTGCCAGAGCGAAGTCGCCAAACATCACCTGGAGGTCAGCATGCAAGCCAACACCACGGCCGCTATCCGCGTCGATCTTGCCGCAATGTTTGTCTCGTTAGAACTGTCTCGTTAAAAATGGCTCGTCACTTCGCTTCGGCTGGTGTCGGGAATGGCGCGACCGCCGCCGGGAAGCGAGGGAAGGGAGCGTCAAGTTCGAGCCAGAGATTAACAAGAACGAAGCCATCGCCGCATAGGCGTCTGCCTGCGTGGGTATGGACGGATTCACTCATGCGCAATATGAATCATGAATGGAGATGAGGCCTGCCGTGGCGCTCACATTTTTGCCGTGTCGCTAAGGCAGGTGACGCTCGTTCAATGACGCTGCGCAGGGCGGGTTGGCCTTCTGGTCTAACGCCGCCGGCAGAAGTGTCGATATCAGGGGATCTGGTCAATGACCGACAACAAGCCAGACGTTACCAAGGATTGGCAAGCGACGCAGGGCCAGAAGTCCTCCGCCACACGTCTTCGCCTTTTCGCCGCACTCTCGTGGGTCGTCGCCATTGGCGGCGAGATCTACGGAATTATGCTGCTTCGCCAGAACAAGTTCGACCAGGGACACCTGCCGCTGGTCATCGGCCTTCTGGTCGGCATCGCGATTTTCGCAATCGCCGGCAACTTGCTATGGAAGGCGGCCAACAGACACGATCCGGCTCGTGCATCCGACGCGGCCAGGTTCTTCTTCCAAAACCAGCTCGGCGCAATCATCACGCTGATTGCCTTCCTCCCGCTGGTTTTCCTGATCCTCACTGACAAGAACATGGATCCGCGGACCAAGAAGGTTGCCGGCGGCGTCGGCGCCGCGCTGGCCGTGCTCGCGACGGTCATGGGGATCAGTTTCAAACCCCCGTCGGTCGAACAGTACACCCAGGATATGAACGCATGCGCAGCCCAGATCAAGTCGGGGCAGCCCACCACGGCCTGTTCGCCCGATGTCGCCGCTCAGGCGCAGGCGATTGCAACGGACACCGCCGCCGTGGCGGCGGCGACGCGGGACGCGAGCCACCCCGCCGGTCAGGATGTCGTCTACTGGATCGCGCCCGAAAACGGAGCCGCGAAGTCCAGCGAGCCGCATGTTTTCCACCTCTGCGCAGGCGTGAGCCCGCTGAAGGACAAGACTGTGAATAGTGGCTCCGTGACGGAGGCCTACGCACAGAACGCCATCCGCATCACGAAGCAGATCGATATGGAACAGAAGCAGTGCGGGTTCACCGCCACAACCAGCACCAACTGAACCCGTCTGCACTCGATCGGGTCCAGCCGTTGGTCTTGTCGAGAAGGATGGCGCGTAAGCGCAGGCTCAGTATTGACTCGCCGAAGCAACGCCAAATGCTGGGATCGCCCGGCTGGCCAATATCGTCCAGCTGCAAACTTATCCGCGGCGGGCAATGACCCGGCGTCTTACGCACCGCAGCTTCCGGCCTGAGCGCTTCGGATGGAGAATGACGTTAATGAAGCGCATTGCCGCCCGGGCAGCATTATGGGCCGGAAGCGAACCGGGAACTTCTGGCGCCAAAAAAAGATGGCGGACATTTCACCTGGTGGGCCGCATCGACCAGAAGCGGATTGGGCAAGCGTTCCATGGCATGTAGCGTCGGGTATCGCGCACCTGCTGGACCCCTGTTGATGACTGACCGATGCCGGCCTGCTGGCTTGGAGGCTGGGGAGTGGGGAGTCTCGGGGCGAACTCCGCCGAGGGCATTCGGCAGCGGCATGGCCGGCCTTCAAAGTCCTTTGGCCGGGAAGTTGGTACGGATAGTCGGAATCAGGCAATACCCCTGTTTTCCGAGCTGGATTTTGAAGCCGTGAACGAGCGGCTATGATGAACGCGCCGAGTGCAAGTAAGGTCACGAAGGCCCCTACAATAAATTTTAGAGGAGACTACGTCGATGTCGAACGTGCGCGCCCTTGTCCTCGAACGCCAGCACGAACTCAAGCTGCGTGACATCGATCTGCCACAGACCGTCGGCCCGGGCGAAGTTCGCATCAAGATCCATACGGTGGGCATTTGCGGCTCCGACGTGCACTACTATACGCATGGCCGCATCGGCCCATTCGTGGTCGAAGCGCCGATGGTCTTGGGCCATGAAGCCGCCGGCACCGTCTCCGAAACGGGGGAAGGCGTCGAGCATCTGAAGGTCGGCGACCGCGTCTGCATGGAGCCGGGTATCCCCGATCCCAATTCGCGGGCGAGCCGGCTCGGCCTCTACAACATCGATCCAGCGGTCAGGTTCTGGGCAACGCCGCCGATCCACGGCGTGCTGACGCCCTATGTCGTCCACCCCGCCAACTACACTTTCAAACTGCCCGACAATGTCAGCTTCGCCGAAGGCGCCATGGTGGAGCCCTTCGCTGTCGGCATGCAGGCGGCTGCCAAAGCAAAGATCGCGCCGGGCGACACGGCGGTGGTGATTGGCGCAGGGCCAATCGGCACGATGGTGGCGATCGCGGCGCTCGCCGGCGGCTGCGCCCGCGCCGTTGTTGCAGATCTCGCCCAACCCAAGCTCGACATCGCCGGCGGCTATCAAGGCGTGATCCCGATCAACGTCCGCGACAGGAACCTGGCGGCGGAGGTAAAGCGCCTGACCGATGGCTGGGGCGCCGACGTGGTGTTTGAATGCTCGGGCTCGTCCAAGGCATGGGAGACCCTGCTCGATCTGCCGCGGCCCGGTGGCGCGGTAGTGGTGGTCGGCCTGCCGGTGGCGCCGATCGCATTCGATGTCGCCACCGCCTCGACCAAGGAAGTTCGCATCGAAACGGTATTCCGATATGCCCACCAATATGAGCGGGCAATCGCGCTGATGGGGTCGGGCCGGGTCGACCTAAAGCCACTCATTTCGGCGACCTTCCCCTTCGAAGATTCCATCAACGCCTTCAACCGCGCAGTCGAAGCCCGGCCCGCGGACGTAAAGCTTCAGATCCTGTTGCCGGATTAAGGCGAGTTCCAAAGCCCCCGGGCCGTCCTCCCGATCTCCTCGATGCGTTGCGTAGGCTTCCGGGCTTGTAGCAAGGGCATTGGCAACCCAGTTTTTGTTGGCATCAACCGAGCCTATCGCCTGAGCGGTTTCTCCTGAAAGGTGGCTTTCAACAACGCGAGCTGGCGCGCAAGCAAGGAGGAACACATGAACTGGGATCAAATCAAGGGAAAATGGACGCAGTTCAAAGGCAAGGCGAAGGAGCAGTGGGGTGACCTCACCGACGACGATCTTGATCGCATCGAGGGCAACCGGGACCGGCTTTTGGGACGTATCCAGGAGCGATATGGCATCGCCAAGGAAGAGGCAGAGCGCCAGGTAGATGACTGGTCCCGAAGCATCAGCTGAGCCTTGGGCGCAACGCCGTCTGCTGCGCCACCACCGGGGTAAAACTCTGCGTCGCCCGCCGTGCCGACTGGTGCGGTGGCTCTTTCGACAGCGAGGCCCGCGAGGAACCTTTAGCCGCATCTAATGTTCCACTTGCGTGGCGGGCTTCGCCCCGGCGTGCGCCCCGCCCGGAGGCGAAGGAGTGCAATGATGAACAACATTATCTGGCTGGTCGG
>NZ_JAMYMZ010000064.1:0-25717 GCF_040318825.1 Mesorhizobium sp. M1006 | reverse complement strand
GTGAAGCCTATGCCCGCAAGCCCGTCGGCAAGCTGGTACGACTCCGCAAATTCCATGCTATTGCTGCCTCATTCAAAACCCGCGCTGATATCGATTATTATATCAGCGGGATCGAGCCCGAATTCGACACTCTTCATGCCATTGCAAAACAGCTTTTGCTTCCGCCTGAAGTGACAGAATTGCTAATACGAGCCGCCCATCAATCTGGCGATCCAAAAACGGCGTTCCATCAGTTGCTGCACGACGACGATGTGTTGGAGTTGATCCTCAAGAACTCCTTTTCTTTGCGTGCCCGCTTGATGCGCTATATATCGAAGGAATTGGAGTTGGAAGAAGGCGATACCATTATATTGGCAGACACAGGCTATAACGGCAGAACGCAGGACCATTTAGCTCGTACGTTCAAAGACGAATTGAACATCGACATACTTGGTCGGTACGTTTTCTGCTCAGACGAACCTTACCGGGCGTCGAACAGCAAAGCACTTATTACATCGCAATGGGCAAATTACACATTATTCGAACAATGCTGTACTGTCAAGGAAGGAGCGGTGGTGGACTATGATTTCGACGGCAAGCCTATTATGAAAGAAATCAAGCTTAGTGAGAAGCAGTATGAGAAAGTTGCCAATGTTCAAGCTGAGTGCTTGCGGTTCATCGATGATGCGAGGACGTTTTTTACCGAATCTGGCATGACGCACGAGTATTCTATTTTGCAGCGGTCCGCCCACGCAGCTCTATTCCGTAATGCCTACATGCCTGTTGAAGCGGAGTTGGAATATTTCAAGGACTTCCAGCACGACAAGTTTATGGGGCCAGATCGCAAGAAGACGGTCTATCATCTAGAAAGTGCTTGGAAGAATGTGAGGCGCCTGCCCTCGCCCTATCGGCTGGGCGCATATGAAACGCGCGGCTTGGGGCTTGACTTCACATTCAGCAGTCTGGTGCAAAGACGATTTCAACTTAATCTAGGCCCAGACGATATGAATGTGCGGTTTTCGCCTCTGAACGTCTCAGTCGGGGACATACATGATTTCGAGGTCTTCATGCTTCGGGCACACCATCTGCACGATGGATATTTCTCCATTGTGCTGCCATATGTAAGCGGCACCAGTGTGAAAATGCTTTTTGGAGAGCACTACGAATGGTTGCAAATCGCAGATATTCAACTTTTGAATAGCGCAAGAAGCGTGTGTAGGAATGTATCGATTTCTCTCGAGCTGGAAGAAATCAACCGAGAGGGAGAGATTTACCAGTGCCTGTCAGAGGCAAGTGTCGCGACAATACATCCCATTGATTTGCAACAGTTCAAAACGCCTCATTACTATCATGTGATCTTTCGCCCATTGGTCTCGAGGGCATCTGATCTGCCGCGGAGGTCAGGCGCCTCGCAATAAAGGAGGAAAAGTCATGCCGCCTGGGCATCGCTAACCCTGCAGCACGCCAGCGTTCGAGAGAGGAAGGTTCCGGCCTTCTGGCCGTAGGTGGCGCACAGCCGATGGACGTCCTGCAGGATCGGCCAGAGGTGGACACCGTAGCCGGCCGGCCATGAGGCCCATGGTGCGGCGCGGGGGCGAGCTGGCCGAGGGAGCAAACTCATCGAGCAGGTAGAGAACCGGGGTTTGCGGTTTTGCCGGATCGCGGCCATGTCGAGCAGGCTTTGCGCGACGAGGCGCAGCCAGCGGGAATAGGTCGAGAGACGATCGGGCGGCAGACGAGGTATACCATAAGACCTTATGTCCTTTCTGGTTGCCGGCTGTGAGGTGGTTCGCCCTACACTGGCAGTGTTGAAACGAGGGTTGTGCTCGTCGAGCCTACGCCAAGAGGACGAAACCATGGAAGTTTTCTAGGATTGGATGTTTCGAAGGATTGGCATGCTGTTGCTCTGGCCGAGAGCGGGCGTACCGGCGAGGTTCGATATGTCGGAGAGATATCCTCCGATAGTGTGTCAGTACGCCGCCTCGTCCGCAAGCTCGGACGCCGGGTGTACGATTGAGATTTTGCTATGAGGGCTGGACCCACCGGATACGGAAGCGGGAGATCGCTGCTCATGAGGCTATGCGTGACCTGATCCGCGCCCGCGAGGCTGCGGTGAAGGATCGAACCCGCAAGCGGCAGGAGATTCGATGGCACCGTAAAGTTAACCGATGGCTGATGAAGATGTGCGTACATGGGCCATGTCAGAAGTTGCTCGTGATCCGCTCTATCGTCGCCACCGCTTTCCCGCCGAGATCATTGCGCACGCGGGATGGAGCTCTAGTTTCGCTTTCCCCATTGGGCAGCGCCGCCCTCAGCACGCGGCGATCGCGTCGTCTCCTGGACAGGCTTGACGCGCGCCTCACGCTGGATCGACCGCGCGCTAGCCCCCGAAGATGACGCCGATCCCGAAGCGGCCTCGATAACCGGAATAAAGGCCGTCGGCTCTTCCACCTGCGCGACGGGTCGCTTTCTGGGCCTCTCGGCCCGCAGCGCAATCCAGTTGCGCAACAGGCTCGCATTCACGCCGTGCGCCAGCGCAAGCCCCGCGACCGAAACCCCGGGGCTCAAGACACGCATCGATCAGACGGGCCTCGCGACCGGGTCAAACTGAGCTTGCCGTTCCCCAGCATCGTGATGACCGCAAGCTTTCCACTGCCAGGTTCGTCCATCTCTTGCATTGATAATGGACACATGTCTGCGATCCTGCTCGAAAATGCCTAGGCGCAGAAAATTGAGCGCTTACCGACATTTTCTGTCGGGTCTGTCTGGTCTGTCGAGTCCGCCCGGCCGGTTGCACAGCCTTTTTATGTCCTGCCTCGGGAAAAATAGCTGAACAGCAAGGAAACCTCTTGCTTCAGCTCGTGTCAGCCTAATGGGCACGAATTTTGAATGTCCTTCGTTGCCGAACCGGTACCGCCAGCCGCCATTCACATGACAGGCGTTCGAGAGCATTAAATGCTCTAAATCTGCGGATAATCAACAAGGATCGCATTATGCCGAATAAAAAAAAGAAATCATATTCTATATTGGACGATGATGCTGGATGCGCGAGAATAATCAATGCACGTAACACAAAAATCGTAGATACAGGCAGCGACAGAGGACATGGCGTCTTCTCTGCTCGTCAATTCTTGCCCGGCGAGGTTGTTATGATTGGATTAGTCGACCGTTTGGAGGAAGTTAGGACGATATACACGATTCAAATGGATTGGAATGTTCATGCTCTGTTTGAGGAGCCAGCTATCCGTTCGAACCATTCTTGTAATCCCAATCTAGCGATCGTGCCTAACCGATTCGGAGCCTATGATTTTATCGCTATTCGGGAAATCTCTCGTGACGTCGAACTGACCTGGGATTATGCTACCTCAGAGAGCGAGAGTATCGCGGTACCAGTCTGTCTTTGTTCAGCGGCAAATTGCCGAAAATCTGCCGGAGGCTTCTTCACCTTGCCTCCGGATCATCCGATGCTCTCTGCAGGATTCTACGCTCCCTACCTCCAACGGAACTCTGGACAGTTTCCGAGGGGGATAGGAATGTTTGCAAAGTTGGTTGGCTCCTAGTGCACCTCGGCTGAAGTTACGACTCGTTGGGTTCTGGCGGCGCGCATTTGGTGATTCACTTTGGGTGATTCGCAGGCCTGAGGAGCACGCCATGTCGCGCCATTCTGCCCCGCTCACGCTCAGCGCCGAGGAGCGCACCGCTTCCGTCATTCGACACCCCAGCAACTGGCGCTTCGGGCGCGGATGATCGTGCTGGCAGCCGATGGCGTCGGCGTTTGTGACGGCGCGGTTCCGATTAGCCACTGGAGCGCGAGCGATCTGGCGCGCGAGTCATCCAGGCGCTCGAACGGATCCCCCTTCCTTGCCGATCAAGCCGGGCAAGGTCGAGCGATGCAAGTTCGAATATGTCCGCTACGGCACGCAAACGCTGATCGCCCACTTCGACGTTGTCACCGGCATGGTCGGCGGCTCGTCGTAAACACGCGCACCGAAGCCGACTTCGCCAGCTTCCTCGATGGCCTGTTGCGCACGGGAGCCCCGGCCATGCAGCTGGCGCATCGTATGCGACAATCTCGATGGCCACCGTAAAGTTAACCGACGGCTGATGAAGATGTGCGTACCATGGGCCATGTCAGAAGTTGCCCGTGATCCGCTCTATCGTCGCCACCGCTTTCCCGCCGAGATCATTGCGCACGCGGGATGGCTCTACTTTCGCTTTCCGCTCAGCCTGCGCATGGTTGAGGACATGCCGGCGGCCCGCGGCATCGTCACGCATCAGACCATTCGAAGCTGGGCGGAGAAATTCGGACGGCGTTTCGCCCGGGAGATCAAGCGACGGTCAGCCGGCTGCCTGGGCGACAAATGGCATCTCACGAATGCGTGGTGGCCATCAATGGCAAGAAGCAGTGGCTCTGGCGTGCCGTCGATCAGGACGGCTTCGTCCTCGAAGTTCTGGTGCAATGCCGCCGAAATGCCAAGGCGGCAAAGCGTCTGATGCGCAAGTTGCTGAAAGCTCAAGGGCAGACACCACGGGTCATGATCACCGACAAGCTCCGGTCCTATGATGCCGCCAGACGCGACCTCATGCCCGTCGAACACCGGTCGCACAAAGGCTTCAATAATCGAGCGGAAAATTCGCACTAGCCGACCCGACGACGGGAAAGGACCATGAAATGCAAATTCCGAGGGAAGTTGCCCCCCGATTCCGAAATGATCTCGCCCCCTGATTCCGAGAATTGACCGCCCCCTGATTCCGAGATGATGCCGCCCCCTGGTGGCAGCGTTTTGGCCGGGTGCTCTGCTGGTGAAATGTTCCTTCTTTTGGGTTGACCGAGGGAAGGAACGAAATGCCGGCGGAGAGAGTGACCATGCGGCGTGTCCGCGAGATATTGCGCTATCGATTTGAAGAGGGCCTTGGCCACAAGGCGATTTCGTACAGGGTTGGGGCCGCACCCTCGACAGTGCGCGAAACGCTTCGTCGCGCGGAGACCGCCGGGCTGGTTTGGCCGCTTGGCGATGAGATCACCGACGCGGTTCTGGAGGCCGCGCTTTACAAGGCGAACGGGACGAAGACGGGTCACCGCCGCAGCGTGGAGCCGGACTGGGCCCATGTGCACCGCGAGCTGAAGCGCAAGCATGTGACGCTTCAGGTCCTTTGGGACGAATATATCGAGCGTCACCCGGACGGCTATCGCTATAGCCGGTTCTGCGATCTCTACCGGGGCTGGGCGGCAAATCTGCCGGTGACGATGCGGCAGAACCATGCCGCCGGCGACAAACTCTTCGTCGATTATGCCGGTGACACGGTGACGGTGATCGTCGACCGGCTCACGGGCAAGACGCGACAGGCGCACCTGTTCGTGGCGGTGTTGGGCGCATCGAGCCTTTCCTATGGCGAAGCGCGCTGGAGCGAAACTCTGGCGGACTGGATCGGCTGCCATGTCCATGCGCTGGAGGCGTTCGGTGGCGCTCCGGCACTGTTCGTCCCCGACAATGCCAAGGTGGCGGTGATCAAGGCCTGCCGCTACGATCCCCAGGTCAACCGCAGCTATGCGGGGCTGGCTGACCATTACGGCAGCAGCGTTCTACCGACCCGGCCGCGGCGGCCGCGCGACAAGGCAAAGGTCGAGGCGGCGGTGCGGATTGTCGAGCGCTGGCTTCTCGGCCGCCTGCGCCATCGCATCTTTTACAGCCTGGCCGAGGTCAACGCGGCGATCGGCGACTTGCTCGCCGATCTGAATGATCGCCGGGTGCTGCGCCGTGTCGGCCGCACGCGGCGGCAACTGTTCGAGGAGATCGATCGTCCGGCCCTGCGGCCGTTGCCGAGCGAGCGCTACGTGTTTGCCGAATGGCGCATCCGGCGCGCTGGCCTCGACTATCATGTCGAGATCGATCGCCACTATTACTCTGTTCCCTGGCGCTTCGCGCGTGAGCAGGTCGAAGCGCGCATCACGGCGACCACCATCGAGCTGTTCCGCAAGGGCGAGAGGATCGCGGCCCACATGCGCTCGAGCGGCAATGGCCGGCATACGACAGTGCCCGATCATATGCCCTCATCGCACCGCCGCTTTGCCGACTGGACGATCGAGCGGATCACCCGGGAAGCCTCGGCTATCGGTCCGGACGCGGCCTTGCTTTGCCAGAGAATACTGGCCGACCGGCCCCATCCCGAACAGGGCTCCCGCGCCTGCCTCGGCGTCATCCGGCTGGTCAAGGGTTTTGGCCGTCAGCGCGTCAATGCCGCTTGCGGCCGTGCGCTCGAGATCGGCGCGAGGACCTACGGCTCCGTCCGCTCGATCCTCGACAATCATCTCGACCAGGCGCCGGCATCGGCTCGTCCGGCCTCTCGCGAACCCATCGCTCATCCCAACATCCGCGGATCCCGCTACTACCACTGAAAAGGAGAAAGAAATGCTTGCACATCCTACCCTCGACCGGTTGAAAGCCATGGGCCTGTCCGGCATGGCCAAGGCATTCGACGAACTAGCCGCCAATGCCGAGGCCGAACAGCTCTCCCATGCCGAATGGCTGGCGCTGCTTCTCGACCGGGAATGGAGTTCGCGCTACGACCGCAAGCTCGCCGCGCGTCTGCGTTTTGCAAAGCTGCGTCATCAGGCGGCGCCTGAGGATGTCGATTATGGCGGCGAGCGCGGCCTCGATCGCGCGCTGTTCATCAAGCTCGTCGCGGGCGACTGGATCGACGCCCACGACAATCTGGCCATCTGCGGCCCATCGGGTGTCGGAAAAAGTTGGTTGGCCTGCGCGCTCGGACACAAGGCCTGCCGGGATGATCGCTCGGTTCTCTATCAGCGCGTCCCGCGCCTGTTCGCCAATCTCGCACTCGCCAGAGGCGACGGTCGATACGCACGATTACAGAGAACGCTCGCCCGCGTTCAGTTGCTAATCCTTGATGACTGGGGCCTGGAGCCCCTCGATGATCAGGCCCGGCACGATCTCCTCGAAATTCTCGAAGACCGCTACGGACGCCGCTCCACCATCATCACCAGCCAGCTGCCCGTGTCGGCATGGCATGACGTAATTGGGAATCCAACCTATGCCGACGCCATCCTGGATCGTCTCGTTCACAACGCTCATCGCATCGATCTGACGGGCGAAAGCCTGCGTCGAAAGCAGCCGCAAAAAGCTTGACACGCGACGCCTACGAAATGACAACAATCAACGCCAGCAGAGCCTCAGCCCCAGGGGGCGAGTTCATCTCGGAATCCGGGGGCGCAATCATATCGGAACAATGGGGCGGCTTCGTCGGAATCGGCATGAAACCCTTCAAGTCGGCACGCCAGCTTCAGCGGTTCGTTTCCATCCATGATCCCATTACCAAGCTGTTCCACTTTCCCCGCAATACGCTGTCATCGGCTCAAGATCGAGATCTGCGTAACGCCGCTATGCAAATCTGGAACAAAATCGCGTGTGTCGCCGCAGCGTGACAGCCGTCCCGGCCAGCTATCGCTGCATCAATCCGCTGATAACTTTACAGCGCTGAATAACCTCAAAGCTTCTTCAACCAGTTGCGCGCGGGATGCCGCTCCGCGAGTTGCCTTGATCTTATCAAGACACTCCACCAGATCGGTCGAACCCGATCCATAAGTGCCTGGCCATCATACAAGATGGGCTAGGCTTACGTATTAACCGCCATCGTGTTCTTTGCTGTCAGCCGTGTCAGCCAGTCTGGGTCCATTTCGGGGACAGAAGACAAGAGCAAGCCCGTGTACGGATGATGCGGCGGCCGGAACATCTCGTCCTTGGGGCCTTTCTCAACGACCTTGCTTTCCTTCATGACCACTACCTCATCGGCGATCGCACGAACGGTCGCGAGGTCGTGGGTGATGAACATGTAGGTGAGGTCGCGTTCGCGCTGCAGTCGCACCAGGAGCTTTAGCACGCTCTCGGCGACAAGCTGGTCGAGCGAACTCGTCACCTCGTCGCAAATCACGAGCTGCGGGTCGGCGGCGAGTGCGCGAGCAATGCCGACGCGCTGCTTCTGGCCGCCCGACAGTTCCGACGGCAGACGATCGATGTAGATGTCTGGATCGAGCTCCATGTCCTGCAAAAGCTGGCGCGTGCGCGCCTCCAACGCCTTGCCTTTTAGCCCGAGATAGAAACTAATCGGCCGTCCAACGATCTCACGCACCCGCTGGCGCGGATTGAGCGCGGTGTCGGCCATCTGGTAGATCATCTGCACCTGCCTGAGATCGGCCTTTGTACGATCGCGGTAGCTGGGCGGCAGCGTCTTTCCGGCGAGCTCGACGCAGCCGGCCTTCGCCGGGAGCAGCCCCATGAGAACTTTGGCGAGCGTGGATTTCCCCGACCCGGATTCGCCGACCACTGCGACCGTTCGCCCCTTTGGCAGCACGAATGATACATCAGACAGCACTTTTACCGCTCCATAGGCGGCGTCCACGGATTCAATTCTGACCAGCGGCGGCGGTTCCGCGTCGGGCCGCGACGGCGCTCGGAAGCTGCGCACCGCCCAAAGTGACTTGGTGTAGTCGTGCCGAGGGCTTGACAGCATAGTGCGCGTCGGCGCCTCCTCGACGGTTTCACCATCGCGCAGCACCATGATTTTGTCGGCCATCTGTGCCACCACGGCAAGGTCGTGGCTAACATAGATGGCCGCCGTGCCGAGCGATTGCACCGCGTCGCGGATCGCCGACAGCACTTCAATCTGGGTCGTGACGTCGAGCGCGGTCGTCGGCTCGTCGAAGATGATCAGGTCGGGTCGGCAGGCCATGGCCATGGCCGTCATCGCCCGCTGCAACTGTCCGCCTGAGACCTGGTGCGGATAGCGGAAGCCGATCTCGTCAGGATTTGGCAAGTGAAGCTTCCGGTAGAGCTCGATCGCGTTGGCTTCCGCCTCGGTCCGGGTCATCACGCCGCGCAGGACGGGAAATTCGCAATGCTGGTCGATCAGGCGGAACGCCGGGTTGAAGCTCGCGGCCGCCGATTGGGCCACAAAGGCGATCCGCGATGAGCGCAGCCCCCGTCGCACCTTGCGCGGCGCGCCGATCAGCTCGATGCCGTCGAACAGAACACTGCCACCGGCAAAGCGGCAGCCGTCGCGCGCAAAGCCCATGGCGGCGAGCCCGATGGTGGATTTGCCCGCGCCCGACTCGCCGATCAGGCCGAACACCTCGCCGCGCTTGACCGTCAGGTCGACGCCCTTGACGATCAGCTTCCAGGCGTCCTGCGCCTTGCCTTCGATGCGCAGGCCGCGGATCGTCAAAAGAGGAGCGTTGGATGAATCCGTCAACATCGCTCAGTCCTTTATCCCGCTGACCTTGTGGAGAATCCAGTCGACCACGAAATTGACGGCGACCGTGAGCAGCGCGATCGCTGCGGCGGGCAGCAGCGGCGTGATGTCGCCGAAGGTGATCAGCGTCGCGTTTTCCCGCACCATCGAACCCCAGTCGGCCAGCGGCGGCTGGATGCCGAGGCCGAGGAAAGAGAGCGAGGCGATGGTCAGGAACACGAAGCAGAAGCGCATGCCGAACTCCGCCACCAGCGGCGCCGCCGCGTTCGGCAGGATCTCGCGGCGCATGATCCACAGCAGCCCCTCGCCACGCACCCGCGCCGCCTCGACGAAATCCATCGCCACGATGCCGAGCGCCACCGCTCGCGCCAGCCGGAACACGCGCGTGGAATCGAGGATGGCGATGACCGCGATCAGCGTGCCGACGCCGGTGCCGAAGATCGTCAGCAGGAGCAATATGAAGATCAGTCCCGGCACGGCCATGATAATGTCGACGAACCGCGACAGAGCCTGGTCGACCATGCCGCCCAGCGTGGCCGCCAGTAGGCCCGCGACCGTGCCGATCGCGAAGGCCAGCGCCGTCGCGAAGAAGGCGATGGCGAGAGTGTTGCGCGCGCCGAAGATGAGCCGGGTCAACATATCCCGGCCGAGATTGTCAGTGCCCAGCCAATGCTCGGCTGACCATTGCAGGTACTGACCGCCGACGACCGCGCGCTCGCTGTATGGCGCAAGCAATGGGGCAAATATGGCTACGAGGACAGAGATCGTGATGATTGCGACGCCGAACATCGCTGTCGGCGGCATGCCCTTCAAGGTGCGTGTAAGCGTCGTCATCCCGGCCTCACTTCGCATGCATCAGGCGAGGATTGGAAACAATTGATACGATGTCGGCGAAGAGATTGAGCAGGATGTAGGTGATCGCGACGATGAGGCAGATGGCCTGCACCACCGGCAAGTCACGCTTCGACACCGAATCCACCAGCAGCCGGCCGACGCCGGGATAGACGAACACGACCTCAACGATAACCACGCCGGTGATGAGATAGGCGAGGTTCAGAACGACGACGTTGACGATCGGCGCCAGAGCATTGCGCAGCGCGTGCACCATGACGACCCGCCCCTGTGACGCACCCTTGAGGCGGGCCATTTCGATGTAGGGCAGACTGAACAGGTTGATGAGGGCGGCGCGCGTCATGCGCATGATATGCGCCGTGATTGCCAGCGTCAACGTCAGGGCGGGCAGGAAGGAGCGGTACACACGTTCGACCAAGTCAGTACTCGGCGTGATGTTCGAGATCGACGGAAACAGGCCGAGATTCACCGACAGGAACAGGGTCAGGATATAGGCGACGAAGAACTCGGGCAACGAGATCGCAGTCAGCGTGAAGATGCCGGCCGCCCTGTCGAAGAACGAATTGCGCAGGAGTGCGGCCATGATACCGAGCAGCAGCGCCAGCGGAACGGCGATGATGCCCGCGAAGGCGGCGAGGAACAGCGTGTTGCCGAGCCGCCCGGCGATCAGTTCCAAGACCGGCCGCCCGCTGGTGATGGACGTGCCGAAATCGCCTTGAGTTATGCCCTGCAGCCAGTGCGCGTAGCGGGCCATGGGTGGCTGGTCGAGGCCGAGATAGTGGCGAAGCGCCGTCACCGTCTCGGGCGTCGCGGACTGACCGAGGATTTCCTGCGCGGCGTCGCCCGGCAGCAATTCCACCGACCAGAAGATCAGGACCGAGACGATCAGAAGCGTGACGAAGCCGAGCGTCAGCCGCTGCAGGATGAGCCGAGTGATTTGCGTCATAGTCCTTTTGGCCTCATGAACGTCCCCTGGGCCCGCACCACCGCCACGCCATCGCGCAGGCATTCCAGGTCGAGTTCCACCGTCCGGCCCTCCTCACGCTCGCCAAAACCGCGAACACGGCCGGCGTAGGTTAGCACGTCTCCAGGCCATATGGTGGACAGGAAACGCGCCCTGATGGCCCTGACATTTTCCGGACCCAGCCAATGCGCGGCATAGGCGCCGAGCACGCCGGCATGGTGCATGCCGACGGAGACAAATTCTGGCAGCCCCTCTGCCCGCGCCGCCAACGTATCATGGTGACCTGGCGAGTCTTCGCCGGACGCGCATTGATAGCGGATCATCTCGGTCAACGTCAGGCCCGGAACGGCAACTTCGCCAGGGCTGTCGCCGATTCCAAGCGTCGTTTTCGCGGCGTGAATTTGGTCGAGTTCGAGCCGGGCCTCGCCGCGCTGGAGCCAAGGGCGCTCGCGCGCCGTCCCGGCGGCGGCACGCCCCGGATGGCGGTCCGTGCGTATGGAAGTCGGCATCCAGCGCGCCACCAGCCGCCCGTCACTGGCATCGCGGAAATCGGTCTTTACCACGAAAAATTCCAGTTTTCCCGAACGGCCGTGCTTGAAGAAATGGTCGACGACCTCAGTGGAGGCGACCAAGCTGTCGCCGGCCCGCGGGGGCGGGCCGAAGAACTCGAAGGACTGCTCGCCATCGGTCGTGCCGCGCGCGTCGATCGCGGCGAGCGCCGATCCCGCCGGCGGCCGCTCGAGGATATAGCCCCAATGATAGCCGGCCATGACCAGGAAGGTCGGCGGCACGACCGCGTCACGCGCCTCCATCCAGGCTGGATGCGACGAATAGAGGCTGCGCGCGAACTGCCTTATGGCGCCCCGCTCGATCGGCACCTCGAAAGCCGGGCCGCGCACGCCGATGATAGAATCGTTGCTCATGCCCTCCCCCTCGTCTCAATCAGCGCGTCGACGGCGACCGCATCGCCCTCCCGCGTCACGATCACCGGATTGATGTCCAGCGAAACGAGCGTATGCCGGTTGGCCACCGCATAGGCGGCGACCGCCTCGGCGATGTCGGCCAGCCGTTTTCTAGCTTGCTCGGACAGGCCAGCGGCCGTCCGCAGACCGGCTATCGACGCTTCGATCATCGCCCGCGTCGCCGGCAAAAGCAGAACCGCCGAATCCTTCAGATGCTCGACATTGACGCCGCCGGCGCCGATCACCAGCGCATGGCCGTAGATGCGGCTTGCCTTGACGCCGACGATGATCTCGGCCGCCGCCCCCGAAACCATTTTCTCGACAAGGAAGCCGTCCGGCTTGATGCCTGCGGCGCAAAGCGCCTGCTCCATCCGGTCGAGCGCGCCAGTTAGGGCCGCCTCGTCCGCAAGGCCGAGGGCTACGGCGCCTATCCTGTTCTTGTGTAGCAGCAGCGGCGATACCGCCTTCAGCACCACTGGGAAACCGATCGCGGCGGCGGCGGATGCCACCTCGCCTCGCGCCACCATGCGCCGGTCGGGGAAAGGCACGCCGGCGACTTCCATCGCCGCCTTGGAGCCCCATTCGTCGATAATCCGCGACCCGCCGTCGGCTGCGACCGCCTCGGGAAGTCCAATATCGCCATCGGCAGCCGCCGCGACGCGCTGGCTGTGCCGGACCACCGCCGCAATCGCCGCGACGCCGTCATCCACCCCGTGCAGTGCCGCGATGCCGTTCTCCCGGCAGATGCGATGGGCATTTTCGGAGATGTAGTCTGGCATGGTGGTGACCAGCGCCGAGGCAATGCCGGTGTCCCTCGCCGCACGCACCCATGCCTTGAGGCTCGGCGATTCGAGTCCGTCCCCACTGTCGGAGTTCATCACGCCGATGTCGTAGCCGTCCGCCAGCATGGTACGGAAGCACTCGTAGAGCGCTGGCTCGTTCTCCAGCGAAAGCCCGACCATGCCGGTGTAGGCGGCATTGTGGTCGAGCGGATTGGAGACATGCGCGAACTCGGGCAGTTGCTTGCGCAGCGAGGCCGCGATCGCCGCCGAGGGCGCGGGCAGCGCCAATCCAGCGTCCGCTGCCGCGTCGGCGAACAACGCGCGGGACGCTCCACTCGCCGTCAGCACCGTCATGCGGTTGCCCGGCAGGCGGCCGCGCCAAACGTTCATCGCCTTCAGCGTCTCCTGAAGCTGCGGCAGCGTGTGGACGCGGGTGAAGCCGAGCCGGTCGCACAAGGCGTCGAACAGATGGTCGTCGCCAGCCATCGAGCCGGTATGGGTGAGCGCCATCTCCGCGCCAAGAGCGCTGCGCCCGCTCTTCAGCACGACCACCGGCACGCCGCGCGCCCTGGTGACCTTGGCGGCTTCCGACAGCGCCGCCACGTCGCCCGGCCCTTCCAGGAAGATGCCAATGGTTGTGATGCGCGGATCCTCGCCCAGTACCGCCAGCCAGTCGGCGACATCCAGCAGCGCCTGATTGCCGGTCGACGCCACGACGGCGGCGCGCACTTGGCGCCGGTCGCGCACGAACGCATAGGCGATGCCGCCGGACTGCGAGATGAATGCGGCTCCGCTCTCGACCGCGTAGGGCACATGGTCGTTCATGGGCCACAGCGCCAGCCGGTCCAGACGGTTGAGCAGGCCGTTGGAATTGGGGCCGACAATCGCCAAGTCGCCGGCGGCGGCGACAAGCCGACCCTGCAGCGACTTGCCGCTTTCCCCCATCTCGCCGAAGCCGGCGGCAAAGCACACCGCACCGCCGGTGTCCCGCCGCGCCAGCGCCGCAACG
Organism: Mesorhizobium sp. M1006; assembly: GCF_040318825.1. Taxonomy (NCBI): domain Bacteria; kingdom Pseudomonadati; phylum Pseudomonadota; class Alphaproteobacteria; order Hyphomicrobiales; family Phyllobacteriaceae; genus Mesorhizobium; species Mesorhizobium sp. M1006. The sequence goes on along the minus strand of NZ_JAMYMZ010000064.1, from coordinate 11,902 downwards.
GCTTCGATCGTGAGATGCCTGTTGACGTTCAGGAAGGCGGCATCCGGCGCTTCCGGCAGGTCGTCGATAGTCGGCACGCATGCGATTCCAGCGATCTCGGCATGCGACGGATTGACGATATCGATCCTGCCCTCGAAGCCGGCGCGCCGTAGCATCTCGACCGAAGGCGCAAGCGCGCGCCCGCCGATAAGGGCGACGGACCGCGGCTTCAGCAGACGGCGAAGGTTGAGCCGTCGTTCCTCGTTCATGAATTACTCCATTCACGGAAAATACCTGCCGCCCGCTCTCGAGCTGCGGCCAGTTGGCGACAGAATTTTTGTCGAAGATCAGGCGTTAGGGCCAGCCACAATCCGGCTAGCCTCACTATTCGTCACGCGAACCACCAGCGCTCGCCGCACTTCATTCCGTCGAGTTCGGATACGGAACTCAGGCTTGGGCCGTGCGCTACCTCTGCACGGCGGACCAACACATAGTTGGCAAACATTGGAATGATGACACCGCCGTCGTCGGACACCAGCCTCTGCATTTCGCCATACATCTGCTTGCGCTTGGCGTCGTCCAGTTCGCTGCGTGCTTCCAGCAACAGCTTGTTGAACTTGGGATTCTTCCAGTGTGTGTCGTTCCACGGCGCGTCGGCGGCGTAGACTTGGCTGAACATCCAGTCCTCGGTCGGGCGGCCCTGCCAGAAGCACATGACGAAGGGTTTTTTTGTCCAGACATTCGACCAGTAGCCGTCGTTCGGCTCTCGGACGACGTTGACGTTGATGCCGGCCTTCGAAGCCTGCTCGCTGAACAGCACGGCGGTGTCCAGCGCGCCCTGGAACGCCGCGTCCGCGGCATGCAAATCGACCTTAAGGCCGCCGGCCCCCGTCTTCTTCAAATGAAATTTGGCCTTGTCGGGATCATAAGCTCGCGCCGGTAGGTCGGCGTTGAAGTAGCGGTTAGCCGGGGCGATCGGCTGATCGTTGGCGACTTTGCCATGCCCATTCAGGATCTTCTGGACCATCTCGTCACGGTCAATCGCATATTTGAGCGCCAACCGCACATCGACGTTGTTAAAGGGCGCTGTGTCCGTGAACATTGGCATGGTGAACTGCTGGGTGCCGGTCACCTCGTCCACAACAACGTCCGAGCGTGCCTTAAGCCGCCCCACGGTCGCGATATCGGCGTTGCTGATGACGTCAACCTCACCAGTAAGCACGGCATTCATACGGGCCGCCACGTCGTCGATCCCAATGATCTCGACTTCGTCGAACCAGGCCGCGTTGGGCTTCCAATAGCCATCGCGGCGTTTCAGCAGAAGCCGGTTGCCGACGTCATATTCGGCCAACGTATAGCCGCCGGTGCCGATATGGGCACTCCAGTCGACCTTCCCATTGTCGGCTGGGCCGACGACAAGATGATAGTCACTCAGCAGATAGGCGAAGTCGGCGTTGCCGCTGCTGAGCTCGATGACGACCGTGTTCGAGCCGTCGCTCTTGATATTAGCGATGCCGTCGACGATTGGCTTGGCCGACGACTTCGAATCCGGTCCACGATGGTGATTGATCGAGGCCACCACGTCATCGGCCGTCAGGGTCTTGCCGTTGGAGAAGGTCACACCGGAGCGCAGCTTGAAAGTCCAGGTCTTGGCGTCAGGCGCGGCCTCGTAGCTTTCGGCCAACTCCGGCTTGAGCACGCCATCGGAGCCGATCTCGACCAGATTGTTATAGATGCAGCCGAAGCCGCCAAGGCCCATGATGACGCTGACCCCCCAAGTGGCGGGGTCCCAGCTTTCCGAGGCATTGGTCCCGCTGGCGCCGATCCTCAGTCGCCCTCCGCTCTTAGGTTCCGCGCGAGCAACGCCGCCGACAAACGGCAACAGCGCAGCACCGGCGCCCAGCGCCGCCGCCATCCGTCCGAACTGGCGCCGTGAGATCGCGGCATGGAAATTTTCAGTCATGGTCTTGTCCTCCCTTGGAACTGCCCAAGAAAAGCACATCTCACCTATCTAGACTAATATGAAGTTGCATGTATGATATCATCATTTGATATAGGTTGGCGATGCTCGGATTCCGTGAAATTGAGGCCTTCCGGGCGGTGATGATGAGCGGTTCAATGTCGGCCGCCGCCCGGATGCTCAACACCTCCCAGCCCAACGTCACGCGACTGATTGCCGTATTGCAACGCCGCGTTTCCTACCCGCTTTTCATCCGTCATGGCCGCGGCGTCACGCCGACGCCGGAGGCCGGAATGCTGTTCGCCGAGGTCGACCGCTCGTTCAATGGCCTAACGGAGATCGAACGCGCCGCGCAGGAGATCGGTGAATACAAAGGCACCCAGATCACGCTCGGAGCCGTGTCGGCTGTCGTTTCGCAGGTCATACCGAAAGCGGTCAGCGCGTGGCAGAAAGCGTTTGGCGACATTTCGATCAGTGTGGAATTGCGCGGCACGCAGCGCATCTTTCATTGGGTCCGCACTCGCCGTTTCGACCTCGGCCTGGTGAGCCCCCTCAGTGACATGCGCGACATCAATGTCGTGGCGCGGTGGCGAGTGCCCTATGTCGCACTGGGGGCGCCCCACCACACAGGCCTCGGCGAAACCGGCAAGGTGTTCGACATCGCCAACAGCGGCGACACACCGCTGATCGTGCCCGGCTTGGGATACATGCTTGCCTTATGTGAGGACACGCTGCTCGCCCGTATGATCCAGGAGAAAAGCAGCATCGACGGCCACATTTCTCTCACGGCGGCCCATCTGGCGATGGCGGGACTGGGCATCGCGCTGGCCGATCCCTTTACCGCCCACTATTTCGAGGGCGCCTTTGATGCCGAGGTCAGGCCGTTGAAGAATGCTCCGCTCTTCGATCTGGTGCTGATCGCGCCCCCCGAGCAGGCGCGCTCGCGTGCCTCGGTGCGTCTTGGTGAGATGCTTGTTTCCGCGATTGAGTACGTCATCAGCTCCTGCCCTTGGAATTCGGCAGGCAACCGGCAGACCGCATAAAGCAACTGGCCGGCCGGGGGCGAAGAACGAACATGAGGTAATCGCGGGAGCGGTGGCCACCTGAGACGTGGCGGCGATGTTCGAATCTCTAGCCGGCTGGCTATCCCCCGATAGGATGAAGAACGGGCTCCGATCCGGGCCCAGGCATCGAACGGAGGACAGCCATGGAACAGTATATCGGTCTCGACGGTGCGCCGTGGCGGCGCGGGAGGTGAACATGGAATAGCCACCTCTCAAGCTTGCTGATTTTCGACCGGCGGCTGCAATGCCGCCCCGCCTGCAGGAGCGCCGGCGGAACGGGGCCGAGAAGCTCGACCGGGCGTCGCGGTTGGGTGTCATAAGCAGATCGGCCTGAACTGTACCGGGTGCGGACCATCGACCGCAGGCCGGGCTACCACAGTGTCTATGGCGAGATAACGAAGCGAGCGCCGGAAGCCTCGGATTCAACCGGTAACGCCCCCAAATCGTGCGATGGCATGGGAGGTAAGAATCCATCAGAGGCGGTGGGGCTCGTCTATCTCCGCTGCGGGGCGCGTCAAAAGCGCCCAAGACGGGGGAGGCTCTCATGGCCCTGTCTTCCGCATCGCCTAGGGTAAAGCTCACCGCCTACGGACATCAAGGTCGGAAATCGGAACACGGGAACTTGGACTGTCTGCCCAGCATGGAACTGGGCTAGCCGCGACGGCCGGAGATAGACGGCACCAAGGGCGGAGCTTCCGTAGTAGTCAGAGCGCGGGAAAGCCGTGCACAGGGCGAAGCTTCTCACGACGACTTACAGGGGAGCATGAGGAACTGTGGGGCAGTCACGTTGCGGCAAAACGGGACACTTTCTGTGGCGCGGTTCCGGCCCGTTCAGATAGGCTCCGCCACCAACCGCCCCACAGTTCCTCATGCTCTCCAAGCGGCGACAGGTCATGGTCTGCTCGTAGCTCGAGATACTCGACCTGGTCGTAACCGGCAGCGAGGATCGCTTGCCTGGCCTCGGCAAGCACAAGGTCTACCGGCGCTGCCGCCGACAGCCGCTCGGCCGAGGTGGAGAGGATTTTGGGGAGCTTGGGCGCTGCTAAGCGCTGTTCGGCCGAGAGCCTGACATTGCGCGACGACATCGCCAGGCCGTCGGCTTCACGCACCGTCGGATAGGCGACGATCTCGATTGGAATGTCGAGATCGCGGACGAGCCGGCGGACGACGTGCAGTTGCTGGAAATCCTTCTCGCCGAAGAAGCGAGATCGGCACGTCTGCAGAAAGAGCTTGACGACGACGGTTGCCACGCCGTCGAAATGGCTGGGCGGAACGCGCCGCACAGGCCATCGCTCACCCCACCCACCGACACCGTGGTGGCGAACCCTTCCGGATAGACGTCCGCTGCATTTGACGCGTAGAGCAGATGAGCGCCGAGCGGCGCGAGCTTGGCAGCATCGTCATGATCAGTGCGCGGGTAGGCCGCGAGATCGGCCGCGCGGCCCTATCGAACGTGGCGCACACCAAGCTCAGCTGGCCTTCATGCAAGGCACCCATAGTCGGCACGACAGCGACCTTCAGGCCATTCTGACGCGTCCGGCCACAGCCATGCGCAACTCGGCGACGGTTCGTGCGATCGGAATGCACATGCGCCTTCTCCACGATGACCGTCCTTGGCGCATCGCCGAACAGATGCTCGGCCGCTGGAAAGCGGTCAGTTCACTTAAACTGCAGGAGGGACCACGATGTCTGCACAGTCTTCCCTGCGCGCTTTCGATCGAGCCGCCGCGCATGATCATTTCCCTCAACCGTTCCTCCTCGACATGGCCTGTCGTCGAGGCGCCAGATCGGCTGCAGGCTTAAGAAGTACCACATCCAGATGGAACGCCTGCGATCCGATGTCGGAGTTACGACATTCTGTCCGGCACGCGACACGTGCCAGACGGGATAGCCAAGACAAATCAGCACTGGGCGTTTGGCACGCGTCTTGAACGCGTCGCCTGGTCAAGGGGGTCAGCGCTATGGCTCGCTCCGTCGAATCTTCGTAACGACAGCGCTAGCCGACAACATTCGTTCCGTGTGGCGCTGGTGCAAAAAAGGTGATTTTACAATGAGCGTTCCAAATTTGACGAAACTGGCCAATGCGCTCGGAACTGACAAGGGCGATGAGGTTTACCACGCCCATAGCTACACCAGCTTTTACTCGTTTCTGTTCGAGGAATTCCGGCGCGAACCTTTCACGATGGTCGAGATTGGACTGCAGCGCGGCTGTGCCGATCCCGAAGAACTGCCCACTCGTAAGGTCGAAGACATGCCGTCGATCAAGATGTGGTTGGAGTTCTTTCCCAAAGCTAACATCATCGGCTGCGACATTTCAGATTTCAGTGCCTTCAAGATAGACCGTTTTCGTTTCGAGCGGCTGGACATGGGCGATCCGGCAGCCCTGGAACGCCTTGCGGGCTCACTGCCGCCCGTAAGGATCATCATCGACGATGCCTCGCACGCCGCTTACCATCAGCAGCTTGCTCTAGCAAAGCTTTTTCCTATCGTCGAGCCTGGCGGCTTTTACATCATCGAGGATCTGCATGTCACGCACCTAACTGCCGCAAGATTGCCGTCCTGTAACTCGACCGCTGCGGTAGTCGAGAGGTTCAAGCACACGCGCCAGCTCGACATTGCCTTCCTGTCCCCGATCGAGCGCAGAAACCTCGAGACGTCAATCCGAAAGATGTTCATCCATCGTAACGACAAAGGCGGCGTCAGCCGCTGGGCCATGAAAATGGTCGGGTTTGAAAAGTATTAGAGCGCCAATCACGCAGCTTCTGCTCGCTAAAGGCGATCATGAGATATTGGTCGAAGCTTCAATCTTTGCATCAATCGATATGGCGTCACTAGGCGCATTTGCGGCATCAAGCTCACGCATGATGGGGCAATCGCCCTTATTGAAGACGGACGGCCGGTCTACGAATTTCGGATTCAGATGGGCGCTGGTGTTGTTGCAGAATGAGGAGCAGCTTGCGTTTCGCATCATGGCCCGTGGGCGCTGTAAAGTTATCAGCGGCTTGATGCAGCGATAGCTGGCCGGGGACGGCTGTCACGCTGCGGCGACACACGCGATTTTGTTCCAGATTTGGTGCTGTCACATTGATTCATTGATTTAGCGGTAAGAAAATTGAGGTAGCAGCGCGCTTATGACCGTGAGTGCAGCGACCTACAAGACGGGATGGTTGCCGCTCTCCCCAGACGGCATCGCAAGGTTGGCCACGCCCGCGTCCTCTCGTCTTGCGGTTTGATACTACACTAGGGATCGCAGCGGAGCAGCACCATGAAGGCGAATGTCGAAAAGCCACCGGATTCTCAGGAAGGAAACGTCGACAGGGAGCTTCCTCTATCTCCCCCGGCGTTGCCGCAGATTCATCCAGTTTTGAATTGGCGCCGAACCAGTTCGCCCAGAACCCTCCAATCCCCGACCATCGCTCGTTGAAGCTATGCGATTACGCTCAGCCTTGCGTTTTGCCGCAATTTTCTTAGCCGGAGCAGGTTTTCTTCCCAAGCCTGGCGACTTTGCCAGAGCCGATCGGGCCGCCGAATAATTCGGTGCAACCATGGGATAGTCCTTCGCTAAACCCCATCTCTCCCGATATTCATCGAGCGTGAGACCATGACTGGTCGCAAGATTACGCTTAAGCCACTTGTATTTCCTTCCATCTTGAAGGCCTATAATGTAGTCGGGGAAAATTGACCTTTTGGGGTTACCTTGGGGGCTGGCTCTGCCGCCACTCGAATTTTCTACGATCAAGCCGGATATTAGATATTTCTGTGCGACGGCAATAGCCAAAACGAATTTTCGATAGTCTTAGGCCTCGCGCGCAAGGCCAAACTTTCTATACGCGTTACCGCAATGCATTGGAGAAAGCTGCGTGCCGTCGAGATCCTTCGAGAGGGACGTTCAGATACGGCTCATCGGTTGGAGCTGCCGCCGTGTTGTAATTCCATTTGGGCCGCTTTCCGTGCCATGCGCCTCGTGCCCGACCATTCTCGCGATCGCGCTTCGGATCGAACATCACGCCGCCGAAATGATCCTTGAAGGGCTCCGCGGATGCAAGATCGGCAAAGCGTCGGAGGCGATAGTGCTCCTGCTTGCCATTCGGCCACATTGCCGTGACCTGTCGCGTCAGATGGATGTGACCGCGTTTCCAGCAAAATCCATGATCAGGGTTAACTTGTGCATGCAGCAAGTTAGCTTATGCAGCAAATGGCCGTTGTCCCGTTGTTTGAAATATGGCTGCGTGAGGCCGACACCGCGCTTTTCAAGCAGGCCGTGCACTCACGGCTTCCCACGCAACCAGCACTTCTGACTTGCGCACTACGACTTCATCCAGGTGCCAGACATCATCTTTCGTCGGTGACTTGCGGCGTATACGGTTCGCATAATCAGGGCCGTGCTTGCGGCACCATCGGCAGATGTTCTCGTAGGAAGATCGGAAGCCGCCTAGGCAATTTCTTGATAAATTTGCCGCGGCGGCTCCGGATTTTCTGCCAAGAGCATAGCAATGCGTCTAAGCCCATTCGCAAAATCTTCGTCCTCACGAACCGTGTCTCCCAGGGCCAAGCGGATTACTAACCGGAAACCCGGGACGACCTGCAAATCGCACCGCCGAACGACCACCCAATGCAAGAGTGAGATGACGAGCCAAGCAGTCCAGACGTACGCCTCCGGCGAGGCTTCCGATTACCCACATCGTCGGCTTGATCCAATGGAGATGCCGAAGGCGATGTCGTGCAAGCGGGTCATGCCGCGCCAGACGACCATGTTGCCGGGAGGCGGATCATGTTTGCGGGCGAGATAGCCGCCAAGCATGGCGATTTGCAGTAGGTAAGCGGCGAGCGTGGGCCGTTGGAGGCGTGGCCGCGTTCGGGACGCGTCGATCCGGTTGAGCGCAGTGATCTCGGCGAAGGTGAGAACGCTGTCGGGCGCGGCGTCTGGCTTGGCGCGCGCCGACATTGTGACGAAGAATATGCGCCAGCTGACCACCGCGATGAGAGCGAGGAACTTCGCCAGCCTCTCGGCGGTCTCGAGCCTCGCCTCCTCGGCACGGCAGCCGGACTTCATGACCTTATGGAACACCTCCGCCTTCCAGCGCAGGGCATACCAGCCGAGCTTCTCAACCGCCGCGGAGAGATCGCCGACCGGCAAGTTGGTCACCAGCTTCCAGTCGATCGGCTCGCGGCCGGGCGGCGGATCCTCTTCGAGGGCGTGGATGTAAGTCAGAACCTGGGGACTGTAGCGCTTCTGCTTGCCCACGGGCGGCAAGGTTCTGATGGCGGCGAACTTCACCTGCAGGCAGGTCGTCTCGTCCTGATCGACCGTAATGCGATGACGTCCTGCCCAAGGCGCCGCCGCAAGTTGGGCGAAGACGCGATGAGCAGGATCGTGCGGGACAGCATCGGCAGGCCGCTCGGCCAGCCTGTTCGTCTGCACCCGCACGAGGAAGCTGGTGCCAAGGTCCTGCGCGGTGCAATAGAGCTCGTAGATGTCGCTCTCTCGGTCACCAACATGCACGCAGCGCTCGGCTGCGCCAACGAGCGCGATGGACTGGCGCAGGTTCTCCAGCCAGCGGTAGCTCTCCTTCGTCTCGATCGGCACGCGCGTGGGATTGATGTGCCGCTTGAGCGCGAGCGTTCCCTTGAACTTCGTTCGTGTCCAGAACTTCGCCGCCGTCAGACCGAGGGGTGTGCCGGTGAGGGTGACGGCCAGGCTCGAATGCATCAGCACCCCGCACAAGGTCAGCACGTCGGGCTGCCCGGCCTTGTAGCGCCCGGCGTTGATGGTCTTGGTGAATCCGATTTTGCCCGGCTGCGCGCGGCTGTAGATAAATTCGGTCGTGTCCTGCAGGATAAGGATCGGACCTTCGCTCGCCGCAATGCGCGCCGCGGTCGCGGCGAAATGGCCGGCCAGAACGCTATGTTCGGTCACACGCGGGTTGTCAAAGAAGCGGTAGGCCGCCTTCGCCGCCGCCCAGTCGCCGCAGGCCGCCGGGATTGGCTTGCCCGGCGCAGCTGACATCTGATCCAGCAACCGTCGCAGCCGACAGGCCAGACGCTTGTCGGGAAGGGCCGCCGCAGAAAGCTCTTCCTCCTGCCAAGCGGCTTCGCTGCTGCCGTTCTTGTCTCGCATCCGTGACGCCTCCGTGATTCGGCGTCACGGACAGAATCACGGCAGATTCATACGGGGCAATAGGCCCGCCGACGATGTGGGTAATCGGAAGCCGGCGAGGGCCGCCTTGCGCGAGCATGGCCCGGTAGCGAGTCTGCGCTCATAAGGTCGTCCTTACGAGTGTAGTTAGCAGCACAGCATGAGCCATGTGACGTTATTGACCGGGCCGGAGCGGCGGCGGCGTTGGCGTGAAGAGGATCAGTGCCGGATACTGGCCGCGGCATTCGCGCCCGGGGCCACAGTGGCGGTGGCGCGTCAGTACGATGTCGCGACCAGCCTGATCTATAAGTGGCGCCGCACGATGAGAGCCCTGTCGATGCCGGCTCAATACTCCCCAGAAGTGCCGTTTGAATCTTCCCCAGTTTAGCGCTGTCGCCGGTCTTCCGGAGCGCGCTCCGGGAGACCGGCGGCGCGTGATCGATGATGCTTCTCCTGATGGTCGGGAGAGGGATTTCGGCGATCAAGATCGGGGAGATGATGATGATACTGGATTTGCATCGGCAGGGCCTGTCGGTGTCGGCGATCGCCGGGGAGAGCGGGATCGACCGCAAGACGGTGCGCAAATACATTGCGCGCGGGCTCGAGGCTCCGGCCTACGGACCGCGCAAGCCGCGTCAGGCGGTGATCGATCCCTTCACAGCCGATCTTCGCGAACGGGTCACGCGATATCCCGGGCTCACCGGCAGCCGGCTTTTCCGCGAACTGAAGGACCTCGGCTATGGCGGCGGCTACACGGCCGTCACCGACTTTCTGCGCGACGTCCGTCCTGCCGCGGCGGAGCGTGGATACGAGGTTCGCTTCGAGACCCCGCCCGGCGAGCAAGCGCAGGTCGACTTCCGACATGATGAGCCACTCGCCATTCTTGTCGGAAGAGCGATAGCCGCTGATCTTGTGCACCGTGCGCAGCGATTGGACGCGACGCGCGGTCCAGGTCTTTCCCTGACCGGTCTGCATGCCCATGCGGTTGAGTGTGGCAGCGATTTCGGCATCCGACCACCGGGTTGCCATGGATCGCATGATCGCCAGAGCGTCCTCAGGCGTACGCTGGCCATGCTCTCCGGATTTGGGCTTGCGAACCCGTACCTGCGAGTGCTGGCCTCCATGCCAGTGGATGGTCAAGATCACGTCGCGCGCATCGTCATCGACATCCGCCACGATGTCCTTGATGAGCGCGCGCAGCAGTTGCTGACGACAGCGCATGTCGACACCCGGCGCATTCCAGGTGGCCTCAGATCCTGGGCGAGGCCCGTGAAGTCCGGAACGGCGTCGACAGGCTCCACACGCTGGACTTCGCTTGTAATGGCCATAGCTCTTGCGAACGCGGCCATCGACGATCTCAGTGCGCTTCTCGCTCTTTACCATAGACATAGGCGCCGGCGTAGAATGGGTTCTTCAGGATCGAGATCACGTTGCGGTAGCGGATCGGAACCCAGTCGAAGGACACCATCTTCTTGCCGTCGGAGTGTCTGGGGAAATGCACGCCATCGTCGATCATCGAGATCAGGACCTGACGCGCACTGCCGAGTTCGCGGAAGCGCGCGAATATCAGGCGAATGGTCTCCTGCAGGCGCATGTCGGGATCGAACCCGAGACCGTAATCGCGGTGCCAGACATAGCCGAACGGCACGGCGATGAGCAGTTCTCCGCGCTGTGCCTTGGCGCGGGCGGCCTCGTACATGCGGGCACGCAGCACGCCGAGCTCGAACTCGCTGATGCTGCCCTTCATACCGAGCAGCAGGCGGTCGTTCGGCAACCCCGGATCGTAGACTCCGTCCAAATCGATCACGCGTGCATCGACTTCGCCGCACAACTCGAGCAGCCGATGCCAGTCCGGCCCGTTGCGCGACAGGCGGGACGCCTCCAGGCAAAGCACGGCGCCCACATGGCCGGTGCACAGATCGTCGACCAGGCGCTCGAAACCGGGACGCTCCACAGCCCCGCTTCCGGTTCGTCCCAGATCCTCGTCGATCACCTCTACTTTGCGGAATCCCCAGCGCCGCGCGACGTCGACAAGCTCATATTGCCGACGCTGGCTCTCAAGGTTGAGCTGGACCTGCGCCTGAGTGGACTGACGCACATAGACGACGGCCTTGCGCTTGAGGACGGCAGTCGGAATCAGATTACCGCTCGTCATCGCAGCTCTCCTCCTCCGTTGCCACGCCGGCGGCGGCCATCAATACGTTGGCGAGCCGGGCGATCACTATGGTCCGTTGCGCTGAACTCAGCCCGTTCAGCTTCTCCGAGTCGAGCGGCAAGCTGAGTTGGCGAACGACCACGAGAGATCGTGTCGGGGGTGGCAGGGTTCTCATGTTGCGCCTCCGCGATGGTGAAACCATCCGGACAGCCTCGCCGGAAACGGCGTTCGATCAAGAGCTTGTGCAGCTCAAGCAGCGCGGCAAGCGATACGCGCGGGGGGCCCAGGTCCATCGCCGCGCAAGCCACGGGATCGATCATCCAGGCCGGAGCGGCAATGACATGCCCGGGCGCGACGACGAGATGAATGATCCGGCCGTTGGCGCGCTCTTCGCTGTTCTCGCAGCGAAGCCGACGTCCGAAATGCGGGTGCCAACGGTAATGGACCTCGACCTCCTGCCCAACATGGGCAGAATGACCCCGAGATGGCTCTCGGCAGAAAGTCCTGGCTGTTCTGCGATTCTGATCGCGGCGGACAGCGCGCTGCCGTTCTCTACAGCCTGATCGTCAGCGCCAAGATGAACGATGTCGACCCGCAGGCCTGGCTCG
>NZ_JAMYMZ010000063.1:0-26434 GCF_040318825.1 Mesorhizobium sp. M1006 | reverse complement strand
AGGAGTGCGTCCAAAATCGAGCCGATCGGGCCAATGATGCCGGTCGATGCCGCGCCAGGGCGACAGGGCGAGGCCTTAGACGCCCAGTAGGCCAATCAGGTTAAGCACACCCTTCATGCAAAGCCCTCCTTGTGGGAGAAGGTGGATCGGCGCGCAGCGCCGAGACGGTTGAGGGGTGTTGGAAGAAATGAGGCGTCGGCGTTCCCTGGAACACCCCTCATCCGACCGAGCTTCGCTCGGTCACCTTCTCCCACAAGGGGAGAAGGGGTCACCAGCGTTGGAGTCCCCATGACAACCTTCCTCTTCGACGGCCCCGACACCGCCGCCATCACGGTCCTGCTCGCCCATGGCGCAGGCGCTCCTATGGACTCCCCCTCGCTGACAGCCACGGCAAAAGCGCTGGCCGAGGCCGGCTTCCGCGTCGCGCGCTTTGAATTCCACTACATGGCGGCTCGCCGCTACGGCCACCGCAAGCCGCCGCCGCGCGCCGAGACGGTTAACCCGGAATACGTCAAGGCGATCGCCGACCTCCGGGCGAAGGGCGTGAAGGGTCCGCTGATCATCGGCGGCAAGTCGATGGGCGGACGCGTCGCTTCGATGATCGCCGACGAGATGTTTTCGAATGGCGAGATCTCGGGCCTGCTTTGTCTCGGCTATCCCTTCCATCCACCGGGCAAACCGACGCAGCTTCGGACAAAACACCTCGCCGATCTCAAGACGCCGACATTGATCTTCCAGGGCACGCGCGACGAGTTCGGGACCAAAGACGAGGTCGCGAACTATGCACTGTCCGACGCAATCGAGATCTTCTGGCTGGAAGACGGCGACCATGATCTGAAGCCGCGCAAAAATATCTCCGGCTTCTCCACCGCCGATCATCTGAAGACGCTCGCTGATGCGGTGAAGGCGTGGACCGAACGCATCGTGCGCTGAAGCAGGCCGATGAAGATCGCCACCTTCAACGTCAACAACATCAACAGCCGGCTGCCGAACCTGCTCGCATGGCTGGCCGCCGCCAAACCCGACATCGCCTGCCTGCAGGAGCTCAAGGCGAGACAGACGCAGTTTCCGCGCACTGCGCTGGCGGCGGCCGGCTACGGCGCGGTTTGGGTCGGGCAGCCGACCTGGAACGGCGTCGCCATCCTTTCGCGTGGCGCAGAACCCGTTCTGACCCGCGAGGCGCTGCCCGGCGACGATAGCGATCAGCAGGCGCGCTACATCGAAGCTGCGGTCAACGGCATCGTCGTCGCCTGCCTCTACGCGCCGAACGGCAATCCGCAGCCCGGCCCGAAATTCCAGTACAAGCTCAACTGGCACGAAAGGCTGGAGGCGCATGCGGCGCAGTTGCTCGACACCGGCCTGCCGGTGGTGCTGGCCGGCGACTACAACATCGTGCCCGAGCCGCGCGACATTTACCCGACCCGCTCCTATGACGACAACGCGCTGGTCCAGCCGGAAAGCCGCGCATCGTTCCAGCGGCTGCTCGACCAGGGCTGGCTTGACGCGCTGCGCAAGAAGCACCCGAACGAGACGCTCTACACATTCTGGGACTATCGCCGCAACCGCTGGCCGCGCGATGCCGGCCTGCGCCTCGACCATATCTTGCTCAGTAAGAAGCTGTCGCGCCGGCTGGTAGCGGCGGGCATCGACCGCGACGTGCGCGGCGAGACCGGCGCCAGCGATCATGCGCCGGTCTGGGTGGGGTTGAAGTGAGGCACGGAGGCTGGCGCCGCCTTTCCGGGCGGCAACCAGTCAAGTTGGCCGCGCCGCTTCGCGGGCGAACGCCTCGATCAGAGGGGCGTATCCCTCGAGGTCGGGCTGCGTAGCGAAACTGTGGCTAGCGGCGGTCGAAGCCCAGGGCAGCTTTTCCGACGTGAAGACTTCGACGAAAGGCACGTACCATTGGTGCTGGTCCAGCATGGTCGCACGAACGTTGACGAAAAAGTCCAGGCCATGCGGGCGCGTGAACATCCAGTTCTTGCAATGCGGGCAATAGAGCTGCCGGTGCGGGCCGTGCAGGCCGCCGACCACCGGCTCGCCCTGGGTGACGGCGAAACCGTCGCTGGGCACGGCGATGGTCAGGGAATACGCGCTGGCGCTCAGCTTCTGGCAGCCGGCGCAGTGACACGCCATCGTCAGCAAGGGCGGGGCGCTGATGCGAAAGCGTATTCCGGCGCACAGGCAACCGCCGTCCCAAGGGAGCTTCCAATCGTCCATTGCTGGCCTCGCCTTAGCCTCTGCCAGCGATCTAGCGCGCGACCGGCCTCCCGGCAAACGCGGCGATGCCTGCGGCTGCTGCCGAAGGGCTGGGGTGGACTTGAGCCATCACCGACAGCCAGGCGCCGAGCGCCATCATTGCAGAGCGGATAGATGAACAGGTTTGCTGACAGGCTGCTTGCAGCCCTCATGATCGTGATCGGCACGGCTTGCTTCATCGAGGCGTATCTGGCGCTGGGCGAGGCGTGCTCGCGAGGTGCCGAACGGCCTCAGTTTCACCGCCGGCAGACCGGCAACCAGCTCGCCATGTTCGACAGCCAGTCCGGCCCGATCTATGCGGTTGCCTTTGCCGCGGGCGGCACGGTGCTGACCGGCGGCTACGACCGCAGCATCAGGGACTGGCCGGCTGGCGGCGCCGATAGGATGGTGCTTTTCGCCGGGGCGCCGGATTGATTGCGGGATATCCAATTTCGTCGCCGGGGCTTGGACACCCCACTGTTGCGCTGGGCAATCGCATTTGGATTCTTGCGAAGATGGACCCCCACCCTAACCCTCCCCACAAGGGGGAGGGAATGCTGCCGCGCGCCCTTACTTCCCCTTTGGCGCCGAAAGGCAGGCAATTTGCCGAGGTCAGTGCCAACGGAAGTCTCCCTCCCCCTTGTGGGGAGGGGTTAGGGGTGGGGTCCATCGTAGAGCGAAAGCCTCGGCTTTCCACCTGCGATAGCCCTGCCCCACGAGGGGGAGATCAGCAGCTCCAGCGTCGGCTTCGGCGCGTATACTTGACCCGCCTACCACCCACGCTATGCTCGCGTCCATGTCAGAGACCAGCCCCGCGGCCGCTGCGCCGCTCATCGTGATTGACCTTCAGACCGGCATGTTCGACGGTGTTGCCGAACCGCCGATCCATGATGCCGACGGCATCGTTGCCCGCACCCGCGCGCTGATCGAATGGGCGCGGCGCAGCGGGCGCAAAGTCGCCTTCATCAGGCATGACGGGCCGCAGGGCGATCCTCTGGCGCCGGGTGAGCCGGGCTGGCCGGTGTGGCCGGCGCTCGGCCAGGCCGAGGACGAGCCGACTTTCGCCAAGTGTGTCGGCGATGCGTTCAGCAATGCCGCCCTTGCAGAATGGGTGGCCGGGCAGGGCGCCGGCGAGGTCGTTCTGATCGGCGCGCAGACCGATTTCTGCGTGGCGGCCACGGTGAAGGGCGCCTTTGCAGCGGGCCTGGGCGTCACCGTGGTTTCCGACGCCCACAGCACGCTCGACGCGGCCAGCGAGACCGCCGCGGAGATCATCGCCCGGCACAATGCGGCATTTGCCGCCGCCGGGGTCAAGCTGGCGACGACAAAAGCCCTGACCGATAGCTGATCCGCCGGCTCATCCCTACGCCGTCAAAGCCTGATCCAGCCGGGAAGCAACTGGCGGGTTCAGACAATTTGGCGCGGGGCGCCTCACTACTGCGGGCTTCCGCCGGCGCGGTCTATCGCGTATTGGCGCAGGAACTCTCCTTTGGCCTTCCCCGGAAAACCATGATTCGTCTCGAAAGCATCAGCAAGCAGAACGGCAGGCAGATCGTCTTCATCGAAGCCTCCGCCGCGTTGCAGAAGGGCGAGAAGGTCGGGCTGGTCGGGCCTAACGGCGCCGGCAAGACGACGCTGTTTCGCATGATCAACGGCGAGGAGCAGCCCGACGAAGGCCAGGTCTCGGTCGATCGCGGCGTCACCATCGGCTATTTCAGCCAGGATGTCGGCGACATGGAAGGCCGCAGTGCGGTGGCCGAAGTGATGGACGGCGCCGGACCGGTCAGCGAAGTGGCGGCCGAGATGCGCGAGCTCGAGCACGCCATGGGCGACCCTGACCAGGCCGACCAGATGGACGAGATCATCGCCCGCTACGGCGAGGCGCAGCACCGCTTCGAGGAGCTCGACGGCTACGCGCTGGATGGCCGGGCGCGCGAGGTGCTGGACGGCCTCGGCTTCAGCCAGGAGATGATGGACGGCGACGTCGGCAAGCTGTCCGGCGGCTGGAAAATGCGCGTGGCACTGGCCAGGATCCTTTTGATGCGGCCCGACGCCATGCTGCTCGACGAGCCGAGCAACCATCTCGACCTGGAAAGCCTGATCTGGCTGGAGCAGTTCCTGAAGAACTATGACGGCGCGCTGCTGATGACCTCGCACGACCGCGAGTTCATGAACCGCATCGTCAACAAGGTGGTCGAGATCGACGGCGGTTCGCTGACTGCTTACTCCGGCAACTACGAATTCTACCAGCAGCAGCGGGCGATTGCCGACAGGCAGCAGCAGGCGCAGTTCGAGCGCCAGCAGGCGATGCTGGCCAAGGAGATCGCCTTCATCGAGCGCTTCAAGGCGCGTGCCTCGCATGCCGCCCAGGTACAGAGCCGGGTGAAGAAGCTGGACAAGATCGACCGGGTCGAGCCGCCCAAGCGCCGCCAGAAGGTATCGTTCGACTTCCAGCCGGCGCCGCGCTGCGGCGAGGACGTGGTGACGCTGAAGAACGTGCACAAGGGCTATGGCAGCCGCTCGATCTACGAGGGATTGGATTTTCAGGTGCGCCGCCGCGAGCGCTGGTGCATCATGGGCATCAACGGCGCCGGCAAGTCGACGCTGCTGAAGCTGGTCGCTGGCGCTTCCGAGCCGGACAATGGCACGGTGGCGCGCGGGCCCAGCGTCAAGATGGGCTATTTCGCCCAGCACGCCATGGAAGTGCTGGAGGGCGAGCGCACCGTGTTCCAGACGCTGGAAGATGCGTTTCCGCAGGCCGGCCAGGCGCCGCTCAGGGCGCTGGCCGGCTGCTTCGGCTTTTCCGGCGACGAGATCGAGAAGAAATGCCGCGTGCTGTCGGGCGGCGAGAAGGCGCGGCTGGTGATGGCGCTGATGCTGTTCGATCCGCCCAATTTGCTGGTGCTGGACGAGCCGACCAACCACCTCGACATCGCCACCAAGGAGATGCTGATCACGGCACTTTCGCAGTACGAGGGAACCATGCTGTTCGTCTCGCACGACCGCCATTTCCTGGCGGCGCTGTCGAACCGGGTGCTGGAACTGACGCCCGAGGGCATCCACACCTATGGCGGCGGCTATACCGAATATGTCGAGCGCACCGGGCAGGAGGCGCCGGGGTTGCGGAGCTGAGGCCGGCTCTGCCGCGCACGGTCACGTAGACGCTCGATTCCGGGGGCCAAGCACGAGGTGCTCAGCCATGTATCGCAATTTCGCGCAGCGGATCGCCGCCGTCGATGAACAGCCGGCCTTGCGCGGTCAACGCCGCCTTGAGCCGTCGCAGGGCAATTTTTCCTGCTTCGGGATGACGCCCGTCCAGCGCGCCGACGCGCACCGCAACGGCAATGTCGAAGTGCTTCTCATCGGCCTCCAACTCGAAATCCTCGATGGCGATCTGGCGAAGGCTCAGCCGGCCTGCCGCAATCTCGGCGCGCGAGGCGGCCCCGGCCTGCGCGATGGCCTTGGCTGAGCGGTCGATCGCCAGCACGTGCCCGCCGCCGATCCGGCGCGCGATCTCGCGCGCTGCAGCACCCGGTCCGCAGCCGATCTCCAGCACTCGCATGCCCTGCCGCAAAGGCAGCGCATTGACGATCTCCAAAAGCCTTGGCGACAAGTCGTTCGCCATACGCTGTTCTCCAGCTTTTTCACAATCCGAGATTAGCGACCGCGGCCGGCGACGGGAAGGCCGAGAGACGCGGGCATCGCCGATGTGTTCAGCTGGCATGTTCAGCTGGGTGCTGCTTGAGCAGGGGGCATGATCGACATCGAAGAGGCCGACGATCCGGTCTCGACCGCGGGCGACCGGGCGGGCCCGAGCGGCCCGGCGTCGTTGACCTGAGGGGTAGGGAGGGAACTGGCGCCGAGCCTAACCGGTTGGGGGGTAGATCACCGGCCGTTTATGTGTATACGCTCAAGCTAATATAAGAGCAAGCTAATGTTTTGCGTCAGCGATGTTGGACGATTGTTCTGATCATGGCCGGTTGTGGCTTCCTGCCGCGCCCTCCAATCCGGCCAAACACCGCTTATTGCCTTCAAGTCCTGGCTTCAATGCTGTACCCCGGCCCGAAATTCAAGGAGCCTGCGATGACCTCACATCCCGACATCCCCGACGCCAGCATGGCGGTCGATGCGGCCGGCGTGGCAGCCGATGACCGGCGCGCTCGCGAGGCGGATGCCGCATGGCGGGACGATGTTCGCGAGGGCGTGCGGCAGGTAGGCGATCTGGATTCGCTGCCGCTGTCGCCAGCCGAGCGGGCGGCGGCCAAAGCCGCGGCCACGCGCCACAAGGTTCGCATTCCCAAGGCCTATCTCGACCTGATCGACTGGAACGACCCCGCCGATCCGATACGGCTTCAGGTCATCCCGTCGCCCGACGAACTGGCAGAGCAGGAGGGCGAACTCGACGATCCGATCGCCGACCACGCCTTCAGTCCCGTGCCTAGATTGACGCATCGACATGCCGACCGGGTTCTGTTGTTCCCGACCTATCAATGCGCGGTCTATTGCCGGTTCTGCTTTCGCAAGGAGCAGCTGACCTCGATCGGCCGGGGTTTTTCGCGCGAGGCGCTGGAGCCGGCCTTCGCCTATATCGCGGCCCATCCGGAAATCCGCGAGGTGATCCTGACCGGCGGCGACCCGCTGTCGCTGCCGGACAGGGCGCTGGCGGAAATCCGCGCCCGTGTCGAGGCGATCCAGCATGTGCGGCTGTTGCGCATCCACACTCGCGTACCCGTCGCGCTGCCGTCGCGCGTCACCGGCGGGTTGATTCAAGCCTTGCAGGGCCGGCTGATAGTCACTGTCGTCACCCATTTCAACCATCCACGCGAAATCACGGAGGCGACCGAGCGGGCCTGCCGCACGTTGCGGCAGGGCGGCTTCGTGCTGCTGAACCAGAGCGTTCTGCTGAAAGGCGTGAACGATACGGTCGAGGTGCTGGAAGAGCTGTGCCGCGAGCTGATGTATCGCCTTGGCGTCAAACCCTATTACCTGCACCACGGCGATCTCGTGCGCGGCATGGCGCACCGGCGCACCACGATCGCCGCGGGCCAGGCGCTGGTCAGCGCCTTGCGTGCGCGCCTGTCGGGCATCTGCAATCCCGTCTACGTGCTGGACCTGCCGGACGGCGGAGGGAAAGTCCCGCTCGGCCCGTCCTATCTCGAGGCGCGCGAAGGGGAGACGTGGCGAATACGTGGGCTTGATGGGGCGGTGAGGGCGTATAGGGAGGTTGCTGGGGAGTAGGGGACGCGCAGCCGCTGTCCAAGCCAGCCCACCTTGGTGACCTGACATGCAGCCCTTCATCACGGAAGCATGCGTTAACTGCTGTTCTATTTGGTGCTTGCGCAATTGCTAAAATAGTGAAAACGTTGGCCCGGGGTAATGGGTTAGGGGAGTTCGTCCCGGCTGTTGCGAGTTTCGGGGCGGCGCAGAAAAGTCATGAACTTTCCACAGTTCCTGGTGGGGCTGACCACCACATCGTCCATCGTGGCGATCTCGACTTACTTTGCGACGGGTTCAATCTGGAAGACGCTGGCCTGGACGATCTTGACCTTGATCGTCATGCAGGTTGGATATTTCCTGTTCGTCGTCCGGTTGATCTACGGATCCGGGGCGAAAGGCGCGGCGGCAAAGCCGCGGCGTCTGAGGGCTGTGCCGCCGAACCGTCGAGGTCGCATTCAGCTTATGCAGTAATGTCCCATATAGATATCATGGTCTAGACAGGACATGTTCGGTTCTGGGAATGTGCGTTGGACGTTCCGCTAGTTTAGCCAACTAATATATATCGCCCAACTCATATCGTCGTTTTTGGGCTAGCGGGAAAACCTGCCTGCTGCTTGTACGACTGTGCCTAAGGCCACATTTTACAACCGGCTGGCAAGCTCCCTTTCGTTGATGCAGCCTAAATCCGGCTGGTGTTTTCGATGGGCGGTTGAGGCTATAAAGCCGTTCACCCGGGCGGCATCGAGATGCATTTCGGCCGGTCGAGAGGGTTGTGGTGATCGACGGAACGCCAAACGTGATCTTGCTGATCGGCAGCGCCCCCGATGTCGTGCGTTGCGCCGCCTGGCCCAAGCAGGCCTTCGGCAAGATCGTCGCCATCAACAACGCCTGGCGCGTGCGGCCCGACTGGGATTTCCTGGTCCATGCCGGCGATTTCCCGGCGGAGCGGATGCCGCAAGGCGGTCCCCTGCAGCAGGCGCAGATCTTCAGCGCCTCGCATTACGTGCCGGCGCAAAACAGCTTTGGCGGCTTCGTCTATGCCGGGGGCACCATGTCGATGACGGCGGCCTACTGGACGATCCACAGTCAGAAGCCGGACGTGCTGGCATTCCTTGGCTGCGACATGATTTACGACCAGCCCGGCAACACGCATTTTTACGGCGTCGGCCGCGCCGATCCGCTGCGCAACGACGTCACCCTGCGCAACCTCGAGGCGAAGTCGGCCCGCCTGCTCATCCATGCGCTTCGGCGCGGCTGCCTGTGCGTCAACCTATCCGACCTGCCGCGCAGCCGGCTGGTCTTCCCGCGGCTGACGCTCGATGAAGTCGGCGCGCTTTCTTCCTCGCGGCTTTCGGAAATGAAGGCCGAGATGCTTGCCGGCCTGCGGCTCGATCAGGCGGAGGAGGCCGACAGGATCGAGAAGGAACTCGGCTATTTCTTCGAGGACGGCATGTACTGGAAGCACCTCGAAAAGCTCGACGAGAAATTCCTGGCCAACATCGACCGGCTGTGGATGGCGGCGGTGAAGGCGAGCTTGAGCAGTCGGCCGAAGCTGCCGATCTCCCCCCTTGTGGCAGGGCAATCGCATTTGGATTCTTACGAAGATGGACCCCCACCCTAACCCTCCCCACAAGGGGGAGGGAATGCTGCCGCGCGCCCTTACTTCCCCTTTTGGCGCCGAAAGGCAGGCAATTTGCCGAGGTCAGCGCCAACGGAAGTCTCCCTCCCCCTTGTGGGGAGGGGTTAGGGGTGGGGGTCCATCGTAGAGCGAAAGCCTCGGCTTTCCATCTGCAATAGCCCTGCCCATTGTGGGGGGAGATCAGCAGTTTCAGTCGTCCGCTTAGCTTTTGGCCGCCGCGAGCTTGTCTTGCGTCTTGGTCTCGAAATCGCTGGCGTCATGGCGCTCGTGCAGCTGCATCGAAGGCTCGCCGAAGGTGCGGTTGACCATGCGGCCGCGCTTGACCGCCGGCCGCGCGTCGATGGCGTCGGCCCAGCGCTGCACGTTCTTGTACTGCTCCACCTGCAGGAACTCGCCGGAATCGTCATACATACGGCCCTTGGCCAGCCCGCCATACCAGGGCCACACCGCAATGTCGGCAATCGTATAGTCGCTGCCGCCTAAATACTCGCTTTCGGCGAGGCGTCGGTCGAGCACGTCCATCTGCCGCTTGGTTTCCATGGCGAAGCGGTCGATGGCATATTCGATCTTCGTCGGCGCATAGGCGTAGAAATGGCCGAAGCCGCCACCGAGATAGGGCGCCGAGCCCATCTGCCAGAACAGCCATGACAGCGTCTCGGCGCGAGCCGGCTGCTCCGTCGGCAGGAATTCGCCGAATTTTTCGGCGAGGTAGAGCAGGATCGAGCCGGATTCGAAGATGCGGACCGGCTTTTTCCCACTGCGATCCATCATGGCCGGGATCTTCGAGTTGGGGTTGACCTCGACGAAGCCGCTGCCGAACTGGTCGCCGTCGTTGATCCTGATAAGCCAGGCGTCGTATTCGGCGCCGCTGTGGCCGAGCGCCAGAAGTTCCTCCAGCATGATCGTCACCTTGACGCCGTTCGGTGTCGCCAGCGAATAAAGCTGCAGCGGATGCTTGCCGACCGGCAGTTTCTTGTCGTGCGTCGGGCCCGCGATCGGCCGGTTGATGCTGGCGAAAGCGCCGCCATTTGCCTTGTTCCAGGTCCAGACTTTTGGCGGCGTGTATTGGTCCGTTGCGTAGTCGTTCATTTGGGAGGCCTTTGGAAGGGTTGGGTTGGGAGGATATCAGATATCAACGTGGGCAATGGCGGAGGAACTTTGCATAGGGCAGCTTGGGATAGCCGTAGGTACAGATAGGGCTGCCGGCGCTGTTGCAAAACCCCGGCGCGAACGGCGCGGCGCCGGTCCACGCCAAAGCCGGCGCCACCTCTTGCGCCTGATCACCTGCGCCATACTTATAGCCCATATCAGCTGCGAACATTGCCAGGAACCAAAGCATGAATATCGAACCCCTTTTGCGATCCATCGTGGCCGTCCGCGCCACCGTGCCAGAGGACGCCTTCACGGCAAATACACTTGGCACCCGCCGCGAGGGCAGTGGCGTGGTCATCCGCGGCGACGGGCTGGTACTCACCATCGGCTATCTCATCACCGAGGCCGAGGAGGTCTGGCTGGCCGACCAGGACGGGCGCGTCGTTCCCGCCCATGCGCTCGCCTACGACCAGGAGTCGGGCTTCGGCCTGGTGCAGGCGCTGGCGCCGCTCGGGCTGCCCGCCATTGCGCTCGGCGATGCGTCCAGGGCCAAGATCGGCGATCCCGTCGTGCTCGCCGACGGCGTCGGCCGCTCCGTGCGGGCGCGGATCGTCACCAAGCAGGAATTCGCCGGCTATTGGGAATATCTGCTCGACGAGGCGATCTTCACGGCGCCGGCTCACCCCTCATGGGGCGGCGCCGGCCTCATCGGCGCGGATGGCAGGCTGCTCGGCATCGGTTCACTGCGCCTGCAGATGAGCCGCAACGGCGAGGTCGCCGACATCAACATGGTGGTGCCGATCGATCTTCTGCCGCCCATCCTCGACGATCTGCTGACGCGCGGGCAGGTCGCCAGGCCGCCGCGGCCGTGGCTCGGCGCCTTCTCGGCCGAGAGCGACGGCAAGGTCGTGGTGATGAGCGTCGCCGAGGGCGGTCCAGCCGCCCAGGCGGGCCTTCGCCAAGGCGATGTCATCTCGGATGTCCGCGACACGGCGGTCGATGGGCTTGCCGATTTTTATCGCAAGCTTTGGAAGAGCGGCCCGGCGGGTGCCGAGATCCCGCTCCGGGTGCTGCGCGATGGCCGCGAAACCTGGCTGCGCGTCAAGTCCGCCGATCGCAACAGCCTGCTGTGGAAGCCGCCGCTGCAGTGAGGCAACTGAAACCTCTCACTCTCCGCAAGCGCTGAAGCCAGTGCCCGGGGTCCATTCCGCAAATGGGATGACCTTGCCTTCGACCGATACGGTCGCTTGCCTGGTGCTGCCGTCCGCCAGCTTCTTGCTGCTTTTGCCCTTGCCGGTCAGCACATTGTAGTCGCAGTCGCCGGCAACATTGTCGTCCATGTAATCCCAATAATCGTAGGCAAAACCGGCGACGACGAACGTGCCGTTGCGCCAGGCGAGCGTCAGCGTCTTATTGGTCCGCTCGCTGCCGATCTCCATCGCCGGAACATAGAGCTTGATCGAACCGTTGGGGAGCGCGGTGAGTTCGGGCTCGGTGTCGGATGTGGCGGGGCCCGGCCGGTCATAATCCTTCCATTCGCCGTAAATCTGTTCATGCACGACCCCGGCAGGTTTTAGAAAATCGCCATCGCGATCCTTGAGGAAAAAATACATGTCCATGGGATGGCCGGGCTCGGTCTCCACGATCATCGCCAGATCGGCGGCGCCGTCGCTGTTCCAGTCGCCGGTCGCCGCCGTGATGATCTTCTGCGTCTCGATCGGTTCTGCCAGGGCGGCGGCCGGCAGCAGCAGGACCAGACCGAATATTGTCGATCGCATGTAGATCCCCTCGCGCTTGGGCAGGCCTGAGAGCATGCTTCTCAGGAGGCCCGGCTCTGCCGCGTCTCGGAACGGCTCGTCTCGTTGAGCAGCCGGCAGAGCGAAACCGCTTCACGACGGCTCAGGCCGATCAGCGCGATTTGCGAAAATTGCGCCGGCAGATCGTGAACGATGTCCCACACCATCCATCGGCCGTTCGGCTCCATGACACATTCGTAGCGCAATAATTGTTCCTGCATCCGACCCCCCGGCTTTGCTCATCGGACTGGTACAGCGTCGAGGTAAATGAGTTGTTGCGCCGCGAGAGTATTCCGCGGCTGTCAAAACCAGGCGTTGAATCCCCACAGGGGCGAACCCGACAGGTCACGGCTGACGGTGCCGATACTCTCGACAAGGCGGCAGGGCAGGGACGCTTCCGGCGTGAACGGCGGCCACCGCTAGAATTGGATCAGGCGTTGCGGCTCGCCATATGCGCGTCGAGCTTCCTCCTCGAGGGGCCGTAGCGCTTGATGATGGTCGCGGCCTCGCTTTGCGGTATGCCGTATTTGCGGGCAAAGGCAGCGACCTCGTAAGGCTCTTCGCCTGAGACCAGTTTGCGATCCTGCTTGGTCTTGGATTTGTCGTCGGCCATGGCGTCCTCCATCACATCTGGTCGTTATAGGGCTCCTTAGTCCGGCCGACCATCCTGGCCAGTTCGGCAAAGGACGGTACGCCGGTTTCACCCTGGGCATTGTTGGCCGCCTGCAGCAGCCTGAGCGGAAAGCAGACGGCGTCGCGGTTGGATGGCGACATGTCTTCATAGAGACGCTCCTCGCTGGTCATCGCCGCCTCGGCCCGGCGCAACGCCATGTCGACCTCGTCGACCGACAGCAGGCCCTTGTGGACCAGCGCGTCTTGACGGCCGCGATCGCCATCATCAATCCTTCGAGCTGAAGATTGGCGACGTTCATCGTCTTGCGTCCTTGCCGGGCTTCTTGGCGGTGGCCTTGCCGTCTGGCCGGATCGCTGCGCGCGGCGGGTTCTGGCCCTCCGAATGCAGGGTCCTGTCATCGAAATCGTCAGCCGGCCTGGTCAATCCCATGCCGCCGGGAGGTGGCTTGTTGCCGGCCGCATCCTGCGAAAATTCGTCGGCCGCGTCGGGGCTCGTCTTTGCCGGATATTTCCTCGCTCCGGTCTCGTAGCGGTTCGGGTCGTCGGCCATGTCCTGTGCTCCCGTTGCAATGAGCAGATAACTTTCATGCGGCGGCAGCGGTTCCGTGGCGAAATCGACCTTGCCGGTGCGCAAGCCTTCGCAATCTGCGACCACGACTACGAGGATTGCCCGAAGCGCAGAACCGATGCCGGACGGCAGAAGCAGACGCCAGGCAACGCGTCCCAGCCCGCAGCCGCGGCTGCAGGGGAAATCGGCTAGCCACCCTGAACCACCCGCCGGTCCGGCCGGCTGCCCCGAAGGTCTTTCCATATCCAGAGGATTGCAATGCCGCCACTATTGTGGGCAAAAGCAGCACGGGCAATCAGGTTGGGGTGGGGTGATGACCGAAACGCAAGGCAATTCAAGCCGTCCGCAGGGCAAGCCGGGGATGGCATCGGGGTCGATCGGTTCCGGCCTGATCGCACTTGTCATCGTGGCGCTCGGCGTCTTTGCGCTGTTTGGATCCTGGTACACGATCGATCAGGGCGACCGCGGCGTGCTCTTGACCAACGGAGCGCTGAGTTCGGTCGTTGATCCCGGACTGCATTTCAAGCTGCCGTGGTTACAGCGTGTCGAGAAGATCAGCCTGCGCCAGCAGGTGCTCAAATGGGGCTGCGAGAACCAGAACGATTGCAGCGGCCTGCCGGCCATGCAGGCCTATTCGCGCGACCAGCAGCCGGCCGACATGCGCGTCACCGTCAATTTCCACGTGCCGGCCGCCGAAGTCAGCAACGTCTACACCAATTATGGATCGATCGAGGCACTGGCCGACCGTGTCATTGCCAGGAAGGCACCGCAGGAGATCAAGACGGTGTTCGGCCAGTACGACGCGGTGTCGGTTATCCAGAACCGGGCGAAGTTCAACAAGGACGTCGCCGAGGCCATCGCGGCGGTAACCGACGGGCCGGTGATGATCGACAGCGTGCAGGTCGAGAACATCGACTTCTCCGATGCCTACGAGCAGGCGGTCGAAGCCAGGATGACGGCGCAGGTCGAGGTGCAGAAGCAGGAACAGAACCTGCAGCAGGAAAAGATCAAGGCCGATATCGCCGTCACCCAGGCCAAGGGCCGCGCCGACAGCGTCAAGGCCGAAGCCGAGGCCAGCGCCTACAAGACCAGGGTCGAAGGCGATGCGACCGCGGGCGCCATCAAGGCTCGCGCCGCCGCAATCGCCAACAATCCGCTGCTGGTCGAACTGACCAAGGCGGAGAGGTGGAACGGCGAATTGCCGAAGTCGATGATCCCGGGCTCGACCGTACCGTTCCTCGAACTCAGCACGCCTGCCGCAGCATCGAACTGAGGCGCGGCGCAAGCCAGATCAGGGCGCCGGCGCGATAGCCGTCCTGGTGCGGTTACGGCTGAAGCACGGCGCCTCGGGCGATTGCCTGCGTTTGACCTAGAAAAGCTGTCAGCAGCTCCATTCCCGCCGGCCAGTCGCCGAGCCCGCTGTCGCCATTGATGTGGCCAAGCGGTCCGGCGACATGGAGATCGCTGCCCCATCGCTCGGATTTCGCCCTGGCATAGTCCAGCGAGCCGTAGGGATCGTTGGTGCTGGCGACAATCAGCGACGGAAAGCGAAGCCGTTGTTGCGGTGCGTCGGCGAAGGCCCGGGCGGAGGAGGGGAAGGCCGGCGACGCAGGGTCCGGAACCGCGACCAGCAACGCGCCGCCGATAGAGCGGCGGGAGATCCGCTGCCAGTGTACGACGAGCAGACAGCCGAGGCTATGGGCGACGAGCACCGGCGGTGTCCTTGCCTGGCATACAGCGGTTTCCAGCGCAGCCACCCAGTCGTCGAGGTCCGGCGCGTCCCAACTCGCCGGGTTGAACCGCCGCATCGCCGGGTTTGCCTGCTGCCAACGTGTCTGCCAGTGGGCTTTGCCCGATCCGCCGATGCCCGGCACAATGATGAAGTCGGTCATGCGAAGCCCTTCTTTCCTGATGCAGCGCGTGCAATTCTAGGTCTTCTCCCAGGTGGCGGAATGAGAGATCATCGGAAAGCAGCGACGAAATCCGATGGATTAAAGGGCGATCATGCGGAACGGCGATTATCGGCCAAGGCTCGACCCCACCGATCTGGCGATCATTGAGATCATGCAGGAGGATGGCCGCATCGGCATCTCCGAGCTTGGCCGCCGCGTCGGACTGTCCCAGCCCGCCACCTCGGAACGGGTGAAGCGGCTGGAGGAGCGCGGGGTCATCACCGGTTACAAGGCGGTGATCAATTCGGCAGCGCTCGGGCTCGGCACCATGGCGGTCATCCGCCTGCGCACCACGCATGAGCATATCCAGGCCTGCCTGAAGAAGTTCGCCCAATTGCCGGAGGTGGTCGAGGTGCTGCGGGTGACCGGCGAGGATTGTTTTCTGGTCAAGGTCGTGGTCCCGTCACCGCCCGATCTTGAAAGCATCGTCGACAGCATCGGCCGGTACGGCACGGTGACGACAAATGTGGTTCTGCGCGCCGAGCAACCGAAGCGGCTGGGACGCGAATTGATGACCAGGGCCTGACCGGTCTAACGCTTGGTCTGCGTATGCCCGACGGCATTGGCGAACGAGATGCCGCCCTTGATCTCGCGCATCGCCATCGAGGTGATCGTGCGCCGCACGCCGGGCAGCCGGCTGAGCTCCTCGCGCAGCATCCTGTCGAGCGCCATCATGTCGACGGTGACGATCTGCAGGAGATAGTCGGCCTCCCCAGTCGTGGCGTGGCAGCGGCGGATCAGCGGATGCTTCTGCACTGCCGCCTCGAAGGCGTCCGACAGTTCGAAATCGATCGACACCTGGATAAAGGCTTCGATGCCGAAGCCGAGCTTGGCCGGGTCGATCCGGGTCGAGTAGCCGCGGATGACGCCGGCATCCTCAAGCGCCTTGACCCGCTTCCAGCACGGCGTCTTGCTCAAGCCGACCTCATCGGCGAGCGCGGCAAAGGAGATGCGGGCCTCGCGTTCGAGCGCCGCGACGATCTTCCGGTCGACCGCATCCAGCATCATTCGTTCTTCCAATCTGCTTCAGCGATAATTTTCGTCCTTCGTTTCCCGCCAATCGAATAACAGAAAGGGACAATGTTCGGCAAGAAAGCGATTAGACTCGAGGGACCGGGATCCAACAAGCGCCTGCGGCCCAACGGCCGGGGCAGGGAGCATGGCCATGGACAAGCAGGATTATTATGCCCGCATCGAAACGCCTGAGATGCGCGACTATGGCGTCTACCTCAAATGCGACAGGCTGCTTGCCTGCCAGAAGCCGCTGGCCGAGATGGTCAATGCCGACGAGCTGCAGTTCCAGATCGTTCATCAGGTCGAGGAGCTGTGGATGAAGCTCATCGCCTATACGCTGGTCGATGTCGTTGATTTCCTGGAAAAGCAGGACACGCATCGCATCGTCACGCTGATGGGGCGCGTGCATCGGCTGATCCGGCTGATGACGGCGCAGCTCGACCTGCTCGAAACCATGTCGCCCAAGGAGTACCAGCAGATCCGGCTGCAGCTCGGCAATGGCAGCGGTCAGGAATCGCCGGGTTTCAAGCAGCTGCTGCGTCTGCCGCCCGATCTGTGGCGGGCCTTCAAGGCGTCGTACCTCGACGACCGCGGCCTTTCGGTCGAGGATGTCTACGATACCGGCTACGATCACGGCGACAGCTATGTCGTTGCCGAAGCGCTGATCGAGTTCGACGAGCTGTTCCAGAAATTCCGTGCCAACCACCTCTATCTCATCCACCGCACGATCGGCCTCGGCGCGAAATCGCTGAAGGGCCGGCCGGTCGAATTGCTGGAAGCCGGCGCCCGCCACCGCTTCTTCCCGGAACTCTGGGACATACGCTGGGCGATGACCGACCGCTGGGGCAGCCAGTATGGAACGGTACGCGAGCCGATCAGCAAGCCGGGGGTCAAGGTGGGGTAGTACAACCTTCCTTCTCCCCTTGTGGGAGAAGGTGGATCGGCGCGCAGCGCCGAGACGGATGAGGGGTGTTGGACGGAGTGCCGCCGGCGCCAAGCTGGAGCACCCCTCATCCGTCGCCTTCGGCGACACCTTCTCCCACAAGGGGAGAAGGGAAGGCGCCACTTTGGTGCCGGCGCTTGTATCTCTCAGGTTTTTCGGGGGATGATGTCGGGCTTGCGGCTGGTGGTGCGTCCTTGGGGCACAACCATCGCAACTCTGGGAGGACATCATGACCTTGGAAACCGCTCAATCATCCGTTCAGTCGCCGTGGCAGACCGCGGCAATCCTTATCGCCCGCCTGATCTTTGCCGCCGTCTTCCTGATGGCCGTGATCTTCAAATTCGTCGATATCGGCGCCACCGCCGGCTATATCGCGGCGGCCGGGTTTCCATTCCCGCTGTTCCTGGCCTGGTGCGCAGCCCTGCTCGAGGTCGTCCTCGTTCTATGCTTCTTGACCGGCGCCTTCTTCTCATGGGCAGCACTCGTCGCCGGCGCCTATGTGCTGTTCCTCGGCTTTGCCTTCCACGGGCCGTCGCACTGGGCCGGCAACCAGGCGGAGTTCGGCTTCTTCGTCGATCACTTCACCTTCCTGGCCGGGCTGCTGTTTGCCGCCGTGCACGGGCCGGGCCGCGTCCTGGCGCTGAGGCTTGGCAGGGGGTGATGCCAAAGCTTGCTGCGGCGGTCATCCTCGGTCGCCGCGTCACATCTGGTCGTTGTAAGGTTCCTTGATCTGACCGACCATGCGCGCCAGTTTCGAGAAGGACGGCATGTCCGTCTCCGGCTGACATTGATTGGCCAACTCCAGCAACCGGATCGGGAAGTTGACGGCATCGCGGCTCGACGCCGACATGCCTTCGGACCTTTCCTCGTTGGTCTCGCTGGCTTCGGCCTTGCGCAAGGCGATGTCTATCTCCTCGACGGAGACCACGCCCTTGCGGACCAGGACCTGATTGATCGATGCGATGGCCATCAGCAGGCCTTCGAGTTGCAGATTGGCGACGTTCATGGCTTTTGCTCCCATTGGCTGGGGTTCAAACGCGCGAATGCCTGTTCTGATCCGCGGCTGCGGCTGCTCGTCGGCCGGTGAGATGCCTCGGCAAATGGAGGAAGCGCCAATTGCCGATGCTGCGTTCGCGCCCACAAAGTGGCTGGCGGGCAACGCGAGGCGCCGAAGAGAAATTCGGTTTTTTGTCGGCGCGCCACATTTTGTTCTTGCTTTGTGCCGGCAGCTATGCTACTAATTTGGGTATGGTGCTAATTGGCTCCAACGACCCGCCCGCCGAGGCGGGTTTTTGTTTTCAGGCCGGTTTGGAGACGATCACGGCGAGCGAGGCGAGCTTTCCGTCACTCAGGCTTCGGATATAGTTGCGGCGGCGCTGCAGGAATTCCGCGCCCATGACGACTTCATTTGCCTGCTGCTGCGCCGGCGAGGGCACGATGCCGGAATTGGCCCTCTTCAGCGCCAGCTCAACATGTTCGCCGGTTTCGTCGACGATTTCGTCGATGCGAAATCCGGCATCGACAAACAGGGTTTTCAATTTTTCCCGATCGGCGAGGTGGCTGGTCGCCGCAGAAACCGCCCAGGGCATGGGATAGTAGGGCTCGCCGCCGGCGAGCACGGCTTCGGTCCAGATCAGCCTGCCTCGCGGTTTCAGCACGCGCCAGGCCTCGTCGATGACCGCGGCTTTGTTCTCGATGTTCATGCCCACATAGAAGCAGATCGCCGCATCGAAGGTGCTGTCGCCAAAAGGCAGTTTCGTTGCGTCGGCCTGATGGAAGCGAACTTTGTCTGCCAGTCCGCTGAGTGCGGTCAGTCGGCTCGACGCGGCGACAAAGGCTGGTGTCAGGTCGATGCCGTCGACCTCGCAGCCATAGGCCGAGGCCAGAAACCTTGCCGGCCCGCCAATGCCGCTGCCGATATCCAGGATTCGATCTGTCGGCGAAGGAGCAAGACGGGCCGCATGCTCCTGCGTGGCGGTCAGTTCGCGGCCATGGAACTGATCGAACGGATAGAGTTGCGCGGCCGCGAGTTTGCCGGCCGGGTCGGCGTCCGGGATCGCGGCCAATATGCGATCGACGATGCCGTCGCTGCCCTCGCTGCCGTAGTGACTGGTGACATTGCCCATGACGCGTTCCCCTCAAGCGCAACCACCATCCCATCAACGCAAGTCTCACGCAATGCCCCGCCTTTTTCGCCCCTCTTTCCATCCGTTCACCGACGGGGATGCGAGGTCGGCAGCGCATTTTTCTGCCACCGCGCCACATTTTGTTCTTGCTTTGTGCCGGCAGCTATGCTACTAATTTGGGTATAGTGCCAATTGGCTCCAACGACCCGCCCGTCGAGGCGGGTTTTTCATTTCGGGCTCCTGTTCGACCGAATGTTGCGTGTGCTGCCGAGGTATGTCGGCGCGAATGAACGCGACCGACTATCCCGGTCCGCAATCACCTATCGTCCATAGATTTCCCAACGCGCCCGTGCGCCCATTTCAGAGAACACCCCATGTCCAACCGTTACGCCACCATCATCACCGACGATGACGGCCGCGAGGTCGTTAGCGCCATTGGCGAGTTTGCCGGCGCCGCACCCTACGCACGCCATGGCCGCTTCGAGCAGGTCGCCGCCGGCGTGCGGATCGGCATGGTGCGCGGCGGTACCGTCGATGCGGTCGGCGGCTTCGGCTTCCCGTCGGAAGCACTCGACGGCAACGCGGTGGCAATTCTCAGGGCAAGGCTGAACGCCTTGCCTGACGCCGGTGCGATGAAGCCCGGCACGACGACTGATGCGAAACCCGCAAGCCAGCCGCGGAAGCCGAAGTCGGCACTCGCCGGCAAGAAGGCCAGGCCGCGCAAGCGCATCGTGCGGCCAGGCAACAAGAAGCCGATGTCCGCCGGGACGGCGGAGTAGGGCATGGCCAAGGCTCCTTCCGCCGGCGATCCCCAGCCGCACGATCAAGCACCCGGCAAGCCCGGCCGAACCAGGCGGCCGAAGAAGACGCTGGCCGACGGCTTTCTCGAAGCGATCCGCGCCGATTTTCGCGCCCATGGCGCCGGCGTCATCGCCGAGGTGCGCGCCGAAAAGCCCGACCAGTACCTGAAGCTCGTGCTGTCGGTGCTGCCCAAGGATATTAGTGTCAACATCAACAATCTGGATGCATTGAGCGATGACGAAATCAGGCAGCGCATCCGCGGCCTCGAAGCCGTCCTCAGGCCGTTCCTCGAGAAGCCGGGCTTCGCAAAAGGCCTCGCACAGCCGGGCGGCAAGGACGGAATATCTCAGCCTGCTGGCGGAGCTGGACCGCAGGCGCCGCACTAACCAGCTTGCCGCCTATCGGCCTTATCCCCGACAGGCCGAGTTCCACGCCGCCGGCGCGACCAATCGCGAGCGCCTGTTCATGGCCGGCAACCAGCTCGGCAAGACCAGGGCCGGCGGCGCCGAATGGGCGATGCACCTCACCGGCCGCTATCCAGATTGGTGGCAAGGCAAGGTTTTCGATTGTCCGGTTCGGATGTGGGCGGCCGGCGTCACCGGCGAAAGCACGCGCGACAACCCGCAGCGCATCCTGATCGGCCCGCCGCAGCAGCAGGCGGCCTGGGGCACCGGCATGATCCCGGCCGACGCCCTCGTCAGCACGATGGCGGGACGGGCGCCGGGCGCGCTCGACAGCGTCGTGGTGCGCTGGGGCGGCGGCGGCGATGTCCAGGCCGGTGAATCGGTGTTGTCGTTCAAGAGCTACGAGAAGGGCCGCGAGAAATGGCAGGGCGAAACGCTGCACGGCGTCTGGTTCGACGAGGAGCCGCCGCTCGACATCTATTCCGAAGGGCTGACCCGTACCAACGCCACCGGCGGCATCACCATCGTCACTTTCACGCCGCTGCTCGGCATGAGCGATGTGGTGCTGTTGTTCTTGTCGGCGGAGGAGGTTGGAGGGATGGGGAGGGGGTGAGGCAAGTTCAGGAAAGAAGCATTCGCTCCTCTCATCCGTTGCGTTCCTTCGCGCCCCCCTCTGTCCTGCCGGACATCTCCCCCACGAGGGGCGAGATTGGCAATTTCACCGGCCGCGCTTTGCAGTCGACGTTGGAGGTTGGCGAAAGCTGGAGTGGCATCCGATCTCCCCCCTCGTGGGGGAGATGTCCGGCAGGACAGAGAGGGGCGCTGTCCCGCCATCGGAAAGTTCCTTGTCAAACAACATCATCCGTCCAGCGCCTGCCACTACGATTCAATGCCGCGAGGGCGCACAATGACCCGTCACGTCACCTTCATGACCATCGACGATGCCGAGCACTATACGCCGCAGCAGCGCGCCGAGATCGTTGCCGCCTATCCGGCGCATGAGCGGGAAGCCAGGGCAAAAGGCATTCCGGTGCTCGGCTCCGGCCGCATCTTTCCGGTGGCCGAGGAGCTGATCGCCTGCGAACCGTTCCCGCTGCCGCGCTATTGGCCGCGGCTGGGTGCCCTCGATTTCGGCTGGGACCATCCCTCGGCGGCTGTCGAGCTCGCCTGGGATACGGAGGCCGATGTCGTCTATGTCACAAAGGCCTGCCGGGCTTCGCAGCAAACTCCGGCCATGCAGGCGGTGACCTTGAAACCGTGGGGCGATTGGCTGCCATGGGCATGGCCGCGCGACGGCCGCCGCGAGACGCTGGAAGGTGCCGGCACCGCACTGGCGAAGCAATATTCCGCACATGGGCTGAACATGCTCGCCGGCCATGCGCAGTTCGCCGACGGTTCGGTATCGGTCGAGGCCGGGCTGATGGACATGCTCGACCGCATGCAGAGCGGCCGCTTCAAGGTGTTTGCGACGCTTTTGCCGTGGTTCGAGGAGTTCCGGCTCTATCACCGCAGGGACGGCCAGGTGGTGAAGCTGCGCGATGATTTGATGGCGGCGACGCGGTATGGCGTGATGATGCTGAGAGAAGCGCAGGTCGACCCGGCGGTGTTCAAGGCGGCGCGGCGGAAGGCCGGGCAAGCCGATCCGCTGGGGGCGTTTCGGTGAGGAAAATCGGGGAGGCAGGCAATGCGCTCCGGCTCCGATTGGAAAACTGTAGTGAACGTCCGTGGACGTGGTGTAGCATCGAATGATCCCGCTCAAGGGACGCATCGGCGTGGCCTCACGGGGGCATTCGCCGATAGGGAGGATCAGATGCAAAACGGAATTTCTCCAGACCACATACTGCAAATTGGCTTTGGGTTCTGGCCAGCCAAGACATTGTTGAGCGCCGTGGAACTGGGACTCTTCTCGCTGCTTGCGGACGGCCCCAAAACGGGCCTCGAACTGCAAGGCGCGATGGGGCTGCATCCGCGCGCAACGTATGATTTTCTCGACACCCTCGTCGCGCTCGGATTGCTGCAGAGGGACGGCGCCGGTGAAACCGGCAAATACGGCAATACGCCATCAACCGCGCTGTTCCTGGTCAAGCGGAGCCCCCAATACATCGGTGGAATCCTTGAGATGGCGAACGCACGACTGTATCGGTTCTGGGGCGATCTCACACCGGCATTGCAAACCGGAAAGCCTCAAAACGAGATCAAGGAGACAGGCAAGTCGATGTTCGGCGAGCTCTATGCGGACCCGGCGCGCCTGGAGCAGTTCATGGACGCGATGAGCGGCATCTCCATGGGCAATTTCACGGCGTTTGCCGAGAAATTCGACTTTTCCAACTATAAGACGCTGGCCGATATAGGCGGCGCAACCGGGCAGCTTTCGGCCATCGTCGCGGCGCGGCATCCGCACATGCAATGCCGGACGTGCGATCTCGCCGATGTGCAGCCGATCGCCGAACGGCGCTTGAGGGAGCGCAATCTCGGCGGCCGGGTCATCGCCGAGGCGATCGACTTCTTCGCGGACGAATTCCCCAAGGCGGACATCATCACGATGGGAATGATCCTTCACGACTGGAATCTCGAGAACAAGAAAATGCTGATCGCCAAGGCCTATCGTGCATTGCCGACCGGCGGCGCGCTGGTCGCCATCGAGAACATCATCGACGATGAACGCAGGCAAAACGGCTTCGGTCTCATGATGTCGCTGAACATGCTGATCGAATTTGGCGAGGCGTTTGACTTCACCAGCGCCCAGTTCACCGAGTGGTGCAAAGAGGCAGGGTTTAGTCGCTGCCAGATTATTCCGTTGGCGGGACCTGCAAGCGCAGCAGTGGCTTACAAGTAGAGGCTCGGCACCCGCGCGCAGTTCGCCGACGGTTCGGTATCGGTCGAGGCCGGGCTGATGGAGATGCTCGACCGCATGCAGAGCGGCCGCTTCAAGTTCGAGGAGTTCCGGCTCTATCACCGCAGGGACGGCCAGGTGGTGAAGCTGCGCGACGAATTGATGGCGGCGACACGCTACAGCGTGATGATGCTGAGGGAGGCGGCAGTCGACCCGGCGGTGTTCAAGGCCGCGCGGCGAAAGGCCGGGCAGGCCGATCCGCTGGGGGCGTTTCGGTGAGGAAGCGCCGAAAAGCTTAGCCGGGCTCCTTAGCCCATTCGCCGCCGCTGCCATGATAGGTCTCTGCGGAGAGCAAGAAAACCTGTGCGCAGGTCGTGCACCGAAAGCGGTAACGAAGCAGATCGTCCCATGGTCCATCCGGGTTGAGATCCGAAAACGGGATGACACTCGACATAGGACCACCCGGTACTTCCTGCAGAATACCGTCGCGTATGGCCTCTTTGGCCATCGTGATCGCCGCCGCGAGACGACCGGTGCTAAAGATCGTACGGGTCTCCTCGATCGGCGCGCAGTTACTACAAGTCATGCGCTTGTTCCCATAGGTACATCCACAAGTCACAGGCCAAGGAAATCCAGACGGCAAAGAGAGTCAATCTAGCTTGGCGCCTCGTTTCCCTAGGGCTCTCCGCTTCGCAGCGTGCCGGAAAGTGACCCAACATGATCCTCCGCATCATTCCCGCCACTTTGCGCGACCTCTCCTACATCGCTGCCAACCTCCGGCTCGAGGACCGGGCCGAGATCGATTGCCAGTTCGACCACTGGTCGCCGGCGCTGCTGGCGCTGACGGCGCTGCAGGGGTTTGCCTATGTCGCCGAGCTCGACGGCAATCCGGAGGCCGGCTTCGGCGCTGCCGAGCAGCGCAGCGGGCTGTGGATCGCCTGGAGCTGGGGCACGCGCCGCATGAGGCGCTGCGTCCCTGGGATTACGGAATTCTTTCATGCCGTGCTCGGGCCTGAAGTTGCCGCGCGCGGCGCCTGGCGTGTCGAGGCCCGCGCCTTGGCGGCCAATCAACTAGCGCTGCGCTGGCTTGCCCGGCTGGGCGCGACGCAACGCTGCCGCCTGCCGGGCTATGGCCGGAACGGCGAGGATTTTCTGCTCTACGACTGGACAAGAGCCTCTCACTTTGGAGAAAACCATGTGCCTTTTTCAAAAGCCGCCGGCGCTGAAGCCGTTGCCACCGACACCGACCATTGCCGACAAGGACGTACAGGCGCGCGAAGCCGCCTTGCGGGCCCAGCTTGCGGCCAATGACGGCACTGCCGGCACGGTGAAGACCGATCTGTCGCCCAGTGAGCTCACCGGCCAGCGCCGCGTGCTGCTGGGGGTGTGACATGGGCGCCATGAGAAGAGTGTTCCGCAACCGCGTGCTCGCTTGGTGGTACTGGCGCCGGCATGCAAGGTTGAAGAAGAGATAGACGGGAGCTTGCCTGCCGGGATCGCGTAAGCCGCGATCCTTCGCGCCCCCCTCTGTCCTGCCGGACATCTCCCCCTCAAGTGGGGAGATTGGCAGCTTGGAGGACAGCGCCTTTTCTGCATCCCTCGAAAATTGGCGAAGACCGTGATGACAGCCAATCTCCCCACTTGAGGGGGAGATGTCCGGCAGGACAGAGGGGGGTGTTCAAGTGCATGCCTCTACAATTGCCCTGCGGTGTTCCGCGTTTTCCGTAACAGCCGAGCGCAAATCGTGTTCCTTCCGCACGGTTGACATTCCTCCCTCAGCCGCCATGCTGCATTGCAACATGGCTACCGAGGAGTTCGGCATGACAGAAGCCCGGTCATCGCGCATCGAGTGCCTGGACGGGCTTCGGGCGCTTGCCGCGATCTGGGTGCTCATCGGACACTGCTTGTTGTTGACCGGCTGGCAGATTCCTATTCTTGGCGAACCGGACCTCGGCGTCGATCTGTTCATCATGCTGTCCGGCTTCCTGATGGTGTTCCACTACCAGCTGCGCCAGGACAAGGAGCCCTGGCAAAGGCCGGAAACCTGGCTGAAATTCTGGACCCGCCGCTATTTCAGGATAGCGCCGCTGTTCTACGTCATGCTGTTCGTTGCCCTGGCGCTTGGCCCCTATCTCTACGGGTCGAGAATGATCATCGACGAGTTCCTGCTGCGGTCGCCGCAGGCGCCCGAGCGTTATCTCGACAGCGGCCTGAAGAATATCGGCGCCCATCTGCTGTTCCTGTTCGGCCTGGTGCCGAATTTCGCCTATCGCACGCCGCTGCCCGATTGGAGCCTGGGCTTGGAGATGCAGTTCTATGCGCTGTTCCCGGCCATTATGCTGCTGGTGCGCAGGCTTGACTGGCTATGGGCGGCCATGCTGGTCGCGGCGATCGGCAGCGCGATCGTGTTCTTGATGGGACAATTGTCGGTCCACTTTCCGATGCCGTCGTTCCTGCCGTTGAAGATGCAGATTTTCCTGTGCGGGATGCTGCTGGCGGGCGTCGTCCATCAAAGGCAGAAGCGGCCTTTCGTGCATCTGGCACTGGCCATGCTGCTGGCGGCGCTGCCCTTCGGCGGCGGCTATGGGCTGAGCAAGCTGTTGATGCGGGAAGCGCTCGTCCTGGGGTTCTTTGCCCTGGTTCTCTACCGGATGCTGCCGGGAACGATGGGCATCGTGGCCAGAAAGATCGCCATGACGCTCGCCAACAGGTTCTTTCATTTGATGGGTGAGCTTTCCTTCAGCATCTATTTGATCCATCTGCTGGTTCTCCAGCCGGTCGCGGCTCTGGTCATCACCCAGTTCGGCCACGAATTGTCGGCGCCGCTGCGCTTTGCGATCGTCACCGTCGTCGTCTTGCCGGTGGTGTGCCTGCTGTCCTGGATCACCTACACGCTGATCGAAGTACCCGGCCAGAAGATGGGCCGTTTCGTGGTGCAGCGCTTTGGGCGCAAGGCTGCGCTGGAGACGACGCCGGCGGAATAAGGCGCTTCCAATCTCCCCCCTTGAGGGGGAGATGTCGCCGAAGGCGACAGAGGGGGTCGCCGATCCACGCGAGACGAGCCCCTCTGTCCTACCGGACATCTCCCCCTCAAGTGCAGGGCTATCGCATATGAGTGATGGCATTGATGAGATAGTCGTCGTTCCAGGCGCATTTCTTGATGCGATGGCTGATGGGAACT
>NZ_JAMYMZ010000062.1:0-26557 GCF_040318825.1 Mesorhizobium sp. M1006 | reverse complement strand
CAAGCTCCTCGGCTCCTTGCTTCAGTGTCAGTATGTCTCGCTCATCACCTCAAGCCGCGCCAGATGGGGTCAGCTTGGCGCTTACCTTTCGGTTCCACTGGCTCTGATAACAACGCTCGGGCAGGAATGCTTGTTCTGCAGGACACCGTGCGTTTCGCTGTGGGTCATCCCCCAGTGTTCGACCGGAAAGATTTATGCCTTGGATGGCGCGCAAACACCATCGCACCAGACGGGGGCAGGGCACGAGGCCGGTCCTCAGGTCTCCCGTCGCAAGCTTGCGGCATTGACCACATGCAGGCCGTCAACATCCTTTTCCGGGCGGATCGACTGGATCACTACATCGGAATTGAGATGGCCCGGTAGCGGCAGTTGCACACGGGTCGACGGATCACCGCGCCGATCGTCGAGCGTTCTGGGCAGCTTCGTCAGAGATTTGCCGGTAATGAAATCAGCCCATTCGCTCGGACTCATGTGAGCCAGGGCTTGCCGGGAAAACGATCGTCTTGTTGCCGTTCATGAAGACACGATGATGAATATGCGCATGGATTGCACGCGCCAGGACCTGGCTCTCCACGTCGCGTCCGATTGACACGTAGTCCGACGCAGATTGTCCGTGCGTGATACGCGCCACGTCCTGCTCTATGATTGGCCCCTCGTCGAGGTCTTCCGTGACGTAGTGCGCGGTCGCGCCGATAAGCTTTACGCCGCGTTCGTAAGCCTGCTTATAGGGGTTCGCGCCCTTGAAGCTGGGCAGAAAGGAGTGATGGATGTTGATGATCCGGCCGCTCATCTTTTTGCAAACGGCGTCCGACAGCACCTGCATGTAGCGAGCGAGCACGATCAGTTCCGCACCAGAGGACTCGACCACCTCCATCAGCCGCGCCTCGGCTTGCGGTTTGTTCTCTTTCGTGACGTTGATGTGATGAAACGCGAGGTCGTGGTTCACCACGAGCTTTTGGTAGTCGAAATGGTTCGAGACGACGCCCACTATGTCGATGGGAAGAGCTCCGATCCGCCAGCGATAGAGCAGGTCGTTTAGACAGTGGCCAAAACGGGAGACCATCAGCAAGACTTTCATCTTGTGGTCACTGTCACGAAAACCGTGCAACATATCGAACTTCCTCGCGATTGGATTAAAGCCCTGCTCGATCTCCACCTTGTCTGCACCTTCCTCGGAAGTGAAACTGAGACGCATGAAGAACATGGCCGCCTGCAAATCGTCGAACTGGGAGCTATCGGTGATGTTGCATCCCTTCTCTGCCAGGTAGCTTGTGACGGCCGCGACGATGCCTCTTGTCGATTTGCAAGATATGGTAAGAACGAAAGAATTCATTAGGGCCTTCCCTGGTCGGGCGGCGACATTTCTGTCGTCCGCGTTCTGATATGTGCGAGCCCCGCAGTGCGCTGAGGCTACGCTCGGAAGATTGCTCGGCCTCGCGTCCTGGCCGAGCGACCGGTGGATCGGTTACGCCAGCCATCCGGTCGGGGAGAAGAGAGGGGTCGACCGCGACGAGAAGATGCAGTCGATCCGCCCTCGCTCGAATTAGCTGACAAGAAGTGACTTGAGGTTCATCGCGGGGTCGGCCAGTGCTGCAGGCGAAAGCTTGAGGCGCCTCGCGATCAAGGTCTCGGAGAAGCGGATCTCCTTTGCGATGACGCCAAGTGAACCGAAGCCACACGCCGCAACAAGTTTGCTGTCGTGGTCCAGGTAGAATAGGACCGTGCCCTTTGGACCAAGATCTCGGTGCACGGCAGGCTGATCAGGGCAAATGCCCGCGATCTGAAGCGTCTCTTCATATTGATCCGACCAAAACCACGGAATGTCGTCGTGAATTTGGTGTGCTCCCAGCATGTTGGCAGCCGCAGTTATCGCCTGACGTCGGGCGTTCCGCCACGCCTCCAGTCGCAGCCGCCTTTCATAAAGGGGGTGTGGAAACGAGCAGCAGTCCCCGGCAGCAAAAATGTTGGGATCGCTGGTCGCTAGTGTCTCATCAACAACTATGCCGTTGTCGACGGACAGACCGGCTGCCTCTGCTAGCTTCACGTTGGGCACGGCGCCGATCCCAACGACGACCATGTCGGCGCAAAAGACTCTCGCGTCTTCAAGAATGATCAGTGTCTGCTCAGCGCGCTCTTCTATCCTGGTGATGGACGCAGATGTAACGATCTGAACGCCAGCTCTCTCGTGCCTACCCTGGATCAAGCAGGCCAAGACTTCAGGCACCGCCCTGGTCAACAGACGCGGTCCGGCCTCAAGCACGACACACGATGCCCCGCGAGAAACCGCACTCGCGGCGACCTCCAGTCCGATAAAGCCCCCGCCAATGACAACGATTTTAGAACGTGGGACAATGGCCCCCCTCAATCGAACTGCGTCGTCGTGCGTCCGAAGGGTGAAAACATTCTGCGCGCTGCCGTATCTCGGTGGGAGGGTACGGGGAGCGGCTCCAGTCGCAAGAAGCAGCCGTTCGTAAGGAACGTTCGCCCCATCGGAGATTTTCACCCTATGACGCGAGCGGTCGATCGATAAGGCCGATCGACCGAACAACGTCGTTACGCGGAGCTCCCTCAGACGATCCGATGTCAGTATGTGCCGTGGGCCTGGCGGCGGTTCTTCCACCAGAAACGCCTTGGAAAGGGGAGGCCGCTCATATGGCAAAGAATCTTCCGAGCCAATCAGGATCAACGGTCCGGCCCAGCCACCTTCGCGCAAAGCGGTGACCGCGGCTGCTCCGGCCTCGCCGGCGCCAACGACGACCATGGCTCGTTCGCTCTCCATTCGTAGTGCCTCCTGACAAGTTCGCGTGTGTTGCCGTGATAAAAAAAGCGAAATAACCTCTCGCTGTTCCGGTCACGATCAGCTTTTCGGTCACACCCTGATGTAAACGGAGTCAGCTTCAACCTTCACTTGATAGCTGTTGAGGTCGATACAGGCCGGCAGGGCGCGTGACTCTCCAGATCGATAATCGAACGTGCCGAAATGTTTCGGACACTCGATGATGTTACCGTCGACTATTCCATCGGCGAGATGGACCTTTTCGTGCGAGCAGTGGCCATCCATCGCGAAGAACTTGCCGTCGGGCGACCGCACGACAACAAACGTTCGGGAGCCGACATCGACCCTCAGGGCTTCCTCGGGTTGGAGTGCATCGACGGTGCACGCGACTACCCAGTTTTCTCCACTTGTCATAAGAGCTCCTTGAACATAGGTCGGTTCGAATACTCGCCGACATTGCTACAGGTCGGCCCCGCCACAGGGCCGAGATTTTGACGTTGCACCGCTGGAAATTGCGGTGTGTCTTGATCAGGCAGAGCCACCGCGGGTGTATTTCTTCGCCTTGATCCGTCTGGCCATCACCTCATCGGATTCCGGCGAGCCGTCGTGGAAGGTGCCGAACCATTCATCGAGCGGGATCCGCTTCTCTCCGTAGTTCACTTCGAAATATTTGTGGTGGAGATAGTGATAGTAGTTGTCGGTATCGATCATGTGGTCTCCATCCACGACCATTTTGTCGAATCCCACATGCGACTTGGCGGGAGAGAGTCCTGCATGCATGAGTTGGAACATCGAATGAAGCGGATGTGACGGTACGACGAAATGTATCACGACGCCCGTGAAGTACAGGAAGTGCTCGACGGGATGCATGGAAAGACCCGACCACGGCCCCGGGTTGACATTATTGTGGTGAAGTTTGTGAACCCAGTGGTACAAAGGGCCCATATGTATCAGCCGGTGAATTAGGTAGAAGTGCAGTTCGCGCCAGGCGGGCACGAGGATGAGCAGTGCTACGAAGTAGACAGGGTGCTCGGCGAAATCGACATACGGGAGATACCCGTTGGCATAGAGCCACCATGTGACGGCCTCGACCGCTGTCCAAATTGGAACCGCACTGCACATCGTCCAGAAGATGTTCTCCGCGTTCTGATTGCCGAACATGAAGGCCGGGTTATCGATGTCGGGCCACTTCGCATTATACTTGAACTTCGTCTGCTGGCGCCGCATGACATAGAGGATGAGGTGAAAGCCTCCATAGAGAGCAACCGTCAAAGCAGCGTTTCGGGCAAGGATCAACGATATC
This sequence comes from Mesorhizobium sp. M1006, assembly GCF_040318825.1. Classification (NCBI taxonomy): domain Bacteria; kingdom Pseudomonadati; phylum Pseudomonadota; class Alphaproteobacteria; order Hyphomicrobiales; family Phyllobacteriaceae; genus Mesorhizobium; species Mesorhizobium sp. M1006. The sequence goes on along the minus strand of NZ_JAMYMZ010000062.1, from coordinate 22,478 downwards.
CATTGCGCATGAAACTCCCGCATGGTCTCGAGCGAAGGAGTAAGATAAAGCCACACGATCAATGAAGCTGCGAAATAGCCGGCATTCCAAGGCCAGAGGTAACCGGGGTATCCCAGAAACCAACGCAGGAACTTCAACGGCTGAGCTGGCCAAACGAAGATAGGCGAGCGTTGTAGCTTCTTATTCGGCGTCCAGTTCCCGCGCTTATCGCGCTTTCCGTAAAGGGTGTCGTCCATTTCCTTTTCTCCAGTAAATCGGCATTCTGAACCGGTCACTTGCGCCGGATTTGACCGTTAGGGGAGCAATCAGAGCTCTCGATGTTACGGGCCGGTGAGCTCTCAAACGCCTTTTGTGTCGAGCGCAGAGACGAAAGCTTCGAATTCCACGTCGCTGATCTTCGACACTTCCCGGTCACCGGGAAATGCCCTCATACCGACGTCATCACGAAACGCCCGCAGCGCGCGGACGCGCTCTTCCTGCACACGCTTCTTCAGTTGATGCAGATTGCCGTAGGCTTTGGCGTGTCGAGGCAGGCGCTCGGCCTCACCACATATGTCTTCCGTAAAAAGGAAGAGCGCGTCGGCATCGGGACCCGAACCAAGTGACACGGTCACAAGACCGGTACGTCGCCGTATCTCTGACATCACTTTGGCAGGAATTACTTCGCATTCGACTGCGAAGGCGCCAGCATCCTCAAGTCGCCGGAATCGCTGATACAGTTGGACGGCTTCGTCCTTGGTTTTTCCGACTGCGCGGAGCTTTCCCACCCAGGTGGATTTTCTGGGTACCAGTCCGAGGTGACCCATCACCGGGATGTCTTCCGCAGCCAGAGCGCACACCGTGGACAGCCCCCTGGCAGTTATCACGGCATCCGCCCCATCGGTGAGTGCCTTGAATGCGGAGCGCAGAATTTCGTCGGACGTCACTGCCTCGGCAAACCCAAGGGCAGCCGTTGTGAAGATCCTGCGCGATCCTCTTCTAACCGTTTCGACGTTCCGGGCGCGGGCGACAACCATCTCTATGCCCGCTTCTTCGGCTGCCGCGGCTTCCTCTTCCGTGTTAGCAGTGACCTGCGTGTAACGTTTGCCAAGCGGCCGGGCGGCTCGGAGATCCGCAACGGTGACCGTACGTTCGGCCTCTTTGGCACTCCAGTCGAATATACGTTGCATGCTGGTTTTTCCTTCCCGTGAACTCACGGAGCCGTCTGGGCGATCTTGACCTCGGCCGCACACAACACGAGTGCGACCGAGGAAGCCTTGGGAGGCATGGTAGCTAGTTCAAGCGGTGGGTATATTCGACCGCTTTGCATCGCTCATAACAGGAGCACCGCCCACCGCATCGATCGGATCTGGACCAGACACCGGGCTTCCCGGCCTAGCTACGCTGGCACCGCATGTTCAGCGCTCTGGGAGAAGTTCAGTGAACGGTACATCTCATCGACTGCATCTCGTCTTGCCATGCCTGGAATTACCCCAAGCTTGGTGCACACCAGAGCGCCACAGGCGATGCCGAGCTGTGCTGCCTCTACGACGCCACGCCCCTCGGCTAGTCCCACAGCAAAGCCGGAGTTGAACGCGTCGCCGGCGCCTGTAGTATCGACGACATCGATCTTGGCTGCGGGAATTTGCACATCGATCGAATCCGTGACGATTAGAGCTCCCTTTTCGCCAAGCGTGACGACCACACTTCGCGCACCGCGCGATCGAAGTATATCGACCAGTTCGCGAGAGGGGCGAGGATCGTCGGCTTTCAGCCCGAGAAGGATCCTCAGTTCGCTTTCATTAGGGGTGAGATAATCCACGTACTGGAATATCTCATCCGGGAGCGGCGTCGCGGGCGCGGGGTTCAGGATGGTAATCTTGCCGTGTTTACGGCCTAGTACCATCGCTCGCATTGCCGCGGATAAAGGCGCCTCTAGCACCGCCATCACAACGTCGCTGTCCTGGATGCAGCTCTCGGCATCATCCACGAAAGTGGCGTCCATGAGGCTTGTGGCACCGTGGTCAATGATGACGAAGTTTTCGCCTTTCTCGTTGAGAATGATGAAACCAACCCCGGTCGGGCTATCTGCCACTTGCCGCACATGAGCGCTTCGGACGCCTTCGACTTTGTAGAGGTCGGTAGCGATCTCGCCGAACTTGTCCTGCCCAATCATTGCGACCAGTGCGGAGTCGGCTCCCAGGCGTGCAGTAGCGACGGCCTGGTTAGAACCCTTGCCGCCTGGCCCCATGTCGAAGCTGCTGCCAAACAGGGTGACGCCGAAAACAGGGATTTCGGGAGTCCGAATGGTCAGGCCGACAGCGAAACTGCCCACGACCGTGATTTTAGGTTTAGCCATAGACCCCTCCCTCGGTAGCAAATAGGGCAGCCGCCTCGAAGCCGTTTCGAGTTATGGATCCATGGCGAATGAGGCGTCGGGGACAGCGGACACAAAGTTCGATCATTTTTCTCCTCCCACAGTGCCTACGATTACCTATGTATACAAAACGCGCATCCTCTGGGACGATCCGAAGGTACACCGTCGATCCACAAAGTCAGCATAAGCTGGTCAGATGGCGCTGGAAATGGACAAATGTCTCGCCGACATGTATGAAACGCGCATGACAAATATACCGCAGCGCACTCTGTTTCCGGAGAGTCACTACTACGTCCCAGAGGATGGCTGGACTCAACACGCTTACACCGTGGTACGAGCCGGCAAGGCCGTTACATCGGTCGATCATTTTATTCAGCGTGACGCTTATCCGGGTCAAGATGTGATGGTCTGTCTTTCAGGTCGCGGTTTTGTCTTGAGCGAGGGTAGGACATTGAATGTCGAACGAAATCAATTGGTCTGGATTGCGAATGAAATGCCCCATGCCCATTGGCCGGATAGGACCGAACCTTGGACGGTGCTGTTCATGAGGCTCGACGGACCGAGTTGTGCCGCAATTCGCAAGAAGGTCTTTGGTTCGGGACCTACGATCGTGACTCTAGCTTCTCTGGAGGAAATCGAAGCTTGGTTCGGGTCACTGTTTGAAGCACTGCGTGCTCGACGGGACGATATCGATCTCGCACTTAACCGCTTCGTTGGGGAGCTGGTTCACAGCATCACAATGCCACGGACAACTTTCGGTAAAACCAGGCTTCCTGCCGCCCTAGCCGAAATCGTCGGCAAGATGCGCAAGGAACCGCAACGATCCTGGCATGCGGAAGAATTATCCGCAGTGTCCGGTCTCAGTCCTGCTCAAACTCGACGGCTGTTCCAAAAGCATCTCCAGATAAGTCCCCGGCGGTGGCTTACCAAGGAGCGCATTATGATGGCGCAAAAGATGCTCCTTGAGACCGATCTGACCGTTAGCGACGTCGCCGATCAATGCGGTTTTTTTGACGCCTATCACTTTAGCCGCGAATTCAAGCGGAGCATTGGTACAAGTCCGCGCTATTGGCGACGAGGTGAGGGACGTTGAATTGCGCAAAACCCCCACAACTATGCAAGCTCGCGGTGAGGGCCGCCTCGGCACCGCATATGGCCGGTCACCAGATTGCATATGTCCCCAATGCGGTACAGCCTCCCGCCGCGTTCATAGCCGCTATCCTCGGGTGATTGGCGATTTGCATTTTTTGGGTGACTGATCGAATTGTACCTGATCGTCCGACGCTTCGTCTGCAGTGCCGCCCAGTGCGGTTGAAAGATTTTGAGCGAGCGGTTCGGTGATGGGGTGGCCCGGCCCATGACTCGCCGGACAGCCCGTCTGGACTGCTTGGTTCGTCAGCTCGCTCTTGCATTGGGTGGTCGCTCGGCGGCGGATTTGCAGGTCGTCCCGGGTTTCTGGTTAGCAATCCGCTTGGCCCTGGGAGACACGGTTCGTGAGGACGGAGATTTTGCGAATGGGCTTAGAGGCATTGCTATTCTGTTGGCAGAAAATCCGGAGCCGCCGCGGCAAATTTATCAAGAAATTGCCTAAGCGGCTTCCGATCTTCTAATATCCCAGGTCGAGACTAACCTCATTTTTAACTACCTGACCTCCAAAAAATTCTACTAGATTCTGGGTGCCGTAGGCGAGATTGCGTTCAAGGACGTCGTCGGCATTGGAGGCTTGATCACCTGAGCACAGGACATTCGGTAATTTATGTACCCCCAGCCGAGACATAGTGCCGTTGTAACACGTAGCCGGCATCGCGTTCTCATACCACCACCAAACATCGGCTGCGAAACCGCGCAAACGACCGGAGATGAGCGCATCATGCAGAGGCTTTTCAGCAACCAATGTGCCACGTGCGACGTTAATAAAAAATGCCGAAGGTTTCATTGCATCGATTTCGGACTTGCCGAAGAACTGCTCGGTGTCTCGGGTGAGCGGCATTGCCAGTAGGACGTAGTCACTCTTAGCTAGCACGGAATGTAGGTCATCCGTACCGTACATGGAATCGACATGTTCGACGCCTGCGTCTTTGTCGCGACGAACACCCAAGACCTGCATGTCAAAGGCTTTCGCACGTTTGGCGACGCGACTTCCGACATTACCGACGCCCAGAAGTCCTAGCGTACGACCGTGCAACAGTGGCAGCCCGGGTTCCATCCTCCCACCATGGAAAAACCTGCTGTCCATTCGAAGCCATGTTGTGTTTTAGCACGGTCAACTTAGCCAATGAAAGCATTAACATCATAGTTTGTTCAGCAACCGTGATCGCATTCGATCCACGAATATTTGCCACTTTTATTCCTCTCTTCTTTAGCAAATCGAGGTGGAGTTCATTTATTCCTGAGTTCATAAAACTGATGAACTTCAGCTTTCCTGCAATTTCTATTGTGCCCCTCGGCAGGGTGTAGCCAATGATAGCGTCTGCGTCTACGGCAAGATCCCTGAAATCATTGAATGTACATTCAAATCATGAAAAGTAGTCGCCACATGGCGCTACTACGTTGGTACCGGCCGGCAATGCATCCTTCAGGTACTTCAGCTCCTCGTCAGTGGCATGCCACGAGCAGGCAACTTTCATAGTGCAATCCTCTCTTATTCGGAGACGCCACGTGGTGTCACGTCACTTGGCAGGCTGATGAGTTTGTTCACGAACCTTTCTCATTGGGATGAGGCGAAAGGAGCGAGCACGTTCGCTGTCAAGCTGTCGGAGGAGATTGGTACAGTCGAAGGGCAGCGCTTTAGCAACTAGGAACGGACAGCCAAGACCGAGATGCAGTCACCGGCGTTCACAAGACCAGGGAAATGACGTGCGGCGATCACGCCGGCCATCTTCGCACTCACCACCAACGGTTCGGCGCCGGTGCGACCTAGTGGATAAATGCGAGCGACCGCATCGCCTTTTGCGACGCAGTCGCCAAGGTCATGGAGCGGTTCAAAAACCCCGCCATCCTCGGCGAAGGAGAAACAATCGCCGTCAGGCATATCGAGCCAGATGGTTGGGAGGGCCTGGACTTCACCTTTCAGGATCCCCGCTGCTTTCAACACATTGGCAACCCCGGTCTTGGCAATTCGGACACTTTTCGCAGTCGTGGTACCCCCGCCTCCGAGTTCGGTGGTGACGAAGACCTTCCCCATTTCCTCGGCGGCGGTGTCGTACATGCCGACCGCGTCTATCTCCAGCATCGCCATGGAATATGGTGCGCCGAAGGCCTGAACAAACTCAAAGCTCTTGCGCTCCTGTTCCTTGTCCGGCAGCCGGTGTGCCGCGCAATAGGGAAGGAAATCGAGAGTCTTGCCACCTGAGTGGAAGTCCAGCACGATATCTGCTAACGGCAGCAGGTATCGCTGGAAATAGTCGGCAATCTTCTGGGTGACGGTCCCATCCGGCGCGCCGGGGAAGGACCGGTTCATATTCCCCCTATCGATCGGCGAAGTTCGGGTGCCGCTGACAAACGCGGGATAATTCATGGCCGGCACGATGATGACAGTCCCGGTTACGTCTTCAGCCTTCAGAGAACGCGCCAAGTCGAAAAGCGCAATAGGTCCCTCATATTCGTCTCCATGGTTGCCGCCGGTGAGTAGAGCCGTCGGCCCCTCGCCGTTTCGTACGACCGTAACCGGGATCATCACGGACCCCCAGGCAGAGTCGTCGCGGCTGAAAGGCAGGCGCATAAAGCCGTGCTGGGTGCCTTTAGACGAAAAATCAACCGTGGGCGCTATCGGCGACTGGCGGAGAGGACGGTCCAGCATGATTCATTCCTTCACGAGAAGTTTGCGTGGCACGTTGGCTAGACACTCGATCCCGGTCTCGGTGATCAAAATGCTTTCAGTGATCTCGAAACCCATGTCCTCCAGCCAAAGACCTGTCATGAAGTGGAAAGTCATACCCGGCCGCAATTCCGTGCGGTCGCCGGGACGTAAGCTCATAGTGCGCTCACCCCAATCCGGCGGATAGCTGACACCGATGGCATAACCCGTACGGCTCTCTTTGACGATGCCATGACGGGCCAACACAGCGAAGTACGCCTTGGCGATATCTTCACAGGTGTTACCCGGTTTGGCGACGGCCAGGCCAGCCTCCAAGCCTTCGAGAGTTGCGCTTTCCGCGTCGAGAAAGGCTTGGGTAGGCTTTCCTAGGAAGACGGTTCGCGACAGAGGCACATGATATCGATTATGGCATCCCGCAATTTCAAAAAAGGTGCCTTCTCCCGCACGCATGGGTCGGTCATCCCAGGTCAGGTGCGGGGCACTGGCCTCCGCCCCGGAGGGCAACATTGGAACGATAGCTGGATAGTCACCGCCCGCGCCTTCTACCCCACGAGTAGCAGCGTCATAGATTTCGGCGACGAGATCGCATTTGCGGATGCCGACCTCGATTTTGGTGGCGATACGCTGGTGCATAGCCTCCACAATGCGCGCGGCGCTGCGCATATATTTTATCTCGGTTGGGCTTTTGACCGCCCGCTGCCAATTCACTAGTGCCGTACAATCGACGAAGCGAACGTTCGGAAGATTCTTGACGAGGGCCGCAAATGCCGCTGCCGAGAACCAGTAATTGTCCATCTCAACACCAATGCGCAGCGAACCAAAACCCTTGCTGTCAAGAATATTCGCCAAGTAATCCATGGGATGTCGTTCAGTCGACTGGACGTAGTGATCGGCATAGGGAATTATGTTTTCGTGCTGCAGATAGGCGGTGTACTTCGCCCCATTTGCGTCCATGCCCCGGCCGTACCAGATCGGCTCGCCCGTAGGGGGGACGATCACCGCTTGATGAACATAAAACGACCACCCGTCATAGCCGGTAAGCCAGTTCATGTTGGAGGGGTCGCTAACAATAAGCAGGTCGACTCCCTTAGCCTCCATTGCCATCCGGGTCTTCGCAAGACGATCGGCAAATTCTCCTCGCGAGAATTTCAGGTTTGGCTGCATCGTTCGGTCTCCTCATTTTGATGCTCCGGGCGGGGTCGAGTGCTTTCGGACCATCGCGGTGGCCTATAAGCCTGCGCTGGTCCGATTCATGGCGGATTGTTGAGCGAGGGCGAGCCGGACTTGTTGTCGATCCCCATCCCACTTAGGCCCACGGGATCGTGTGCCGCAAATGTGGGGCGCTGACATTCGATCACTCAGTCAGCCGCTTCGTCATCAGCCGGCCGAATTCGGGGCGCGCTGTGCCGTCCCCGCAAAGCCGCAGACAGTTCCAGGCGCTGGCCTGATTGCTGGTGACGACCGGGCGGCCAATCGCTTCTTCTATGCCAGGAACGGCGAGAGCCGCGCGTAGCGCCGTGCAGGAGACGAACAGCGCGTCGGCCTGCGCATGCGTAACCTTGCGCGCCAATTCCACGAGGGAAGACGGCTTGATGCGTGCCATCTCGCGATCGTCCTCGAAGCCGAGGCAGGTGAAGCTCTCGATATCGAAGCCATGCGCCGCAAAATAGGCAGCCATCGGCCGGCTGGTCTCGATGGTGTAAGGCGTGAGAATGCTGATGCGCTTCACGCCCAAGGCGTTCAGGCCGCGCACGCCTGCCATCGGCGGCGTGACCACGGGAACGCCGGGCTTCGCCGCCTGAATGGCGGCCTCAATCTCGGCATCGCCGATCACCACCGAGGCAGAGGTGCAAGAGTAACAGACGGCGTCGAGCGGCTCGTCTGGCAGGATGAGCGCCGCGCCGGCTGAAAGTGACGGCTGCATCTTGCGCAGATTTTCCGGTGTCGTCGGATTGGCATATGGAATGCGTGCCACATAGACGCCGATCCGCTCGCTCGCCACCATGCGGCGGAAATCGACCTCACTGGTGTGGTCGGTGGCTAAAGCGATAAGACCGACGCGCTTTGCCAGTGGGCGCCCATCGAATGTCGGGCGCCCTGTTTCGAGGCGGATCTCAGGCAATGGTTTCATGACTTTCATCTTTCGATCCTGCCGTAACGATGCTCCAGCCAGCGCAAGAGCACGACGGAACAGAGGCTGATGATTAGGAAAAAAGCGCCGACCAGCGTCATCGGCTCCAGATAGCGGTAAGAGCTGTTGGCCACGATTTTGGCCTGGTTCATCAGTTCCAGCACGGTGATAGCCGAAAGCAGCGGCGTCTCCTTGAACATGGCGATGAAGTAGTTGGCCAAAGCCGGGATCATCGGCGGGATGGCCTGCGGAATGATGATGTGCGTCCAGGTTTGCCGGGCAGAGAGATTGCAAGCCTTGGCAGCCTCCCACTGGCCACGCGGCACATTGTCGATGCCGGCGCGATAGACTTCCGCCGTGTAGGTGCCGTAGTGCAGCCCGAGCCCGATGACACCGGCGACGAGCGGCGGCAGCAGGATGCCGATATCGGGCAGCACGTAAAAGATGAAGTAGAGTTGCACCAAGAGCGGCGTGCCACGGATGAACTCGGCAAACCAGCCGACGGCGCGCGAAACGAGCCGGTGCGGCGAGCGCCGCGCCAGAGCGATGGCCAGACCGACGATCGCCGCCAGGATCGAGCCGAGCACCGTCGCCAGGATCGTGATCTTCACGCCCTCGATAAGGTTCGGCATGATCTCCCGGACGAAATTCCAATCCCATTCCATCAGACACGCACCCCGTCGAGGCCGCGCGCCAAGCGCCGTTCCAGCGTCCGCACGCCCCAGGAGATGATCAGCGCCAGGATAAAATACATGACGAGAATGGTGGTGAACGGCATCAGCGTGCTGCCGGTCTGCGAGCGCACGACTTGCGCCTGGAATGTCAGGTCGGAGAGCGAGATCAGCGACACGACCGAGGTCGCCTTGAGCAATTCGATCGCGTTGTTCCCGAAGGTCGGCAGCATGATCAGCAACGCTTGCGGCAGGATGACATGGCGCATGCCTTGCCAGCGGCCGAGATTGAGCGCCGTGCAGGCCTCGTATTGCTCGCGGCCGATCGCCAGGATGGCGCCGCGCACCACTTCAGCGCCATAGGCGCCGATATTCAAGCCCAGCGCAAGCACGCCAGCCTGGAGTGGCATCAAAGTCACTCCCAGCAGAGGTAGAACGAAGTAAGCGAAGAACAGCTGTACGAAGCCCGACGTGCCGCGGAAGAACTCAATATAGGCCGTCGCTAACCACCGTATTGCCCCGAAGCGTGACAGCCGCCCCAGCCCGGCGACGAAGGCCATCACCAGCGCCAGCGCTGCGCCCATCACGGTGAGTTGCACCGTGACCACCGCGCCCTGCAGGATCAAGTTAAGATATCCGGACCAGTCTGTCATGGGATCGCGTGTTTACCAATTAGCAGCTGAGGACGGGACACCCGCATGACCTCAAAGGGAGGTCATGCGGCGGGGCACGGGTGGGGCAATAAGGCAGCTTGGAAACCCATCCGTTCGCCAACCCTTCCCGTTGCGGGAGGTCAGAGCGAGCCTATTGCGCCGAGGCGCAAAGCTTCTCGCGCGTCGTCGACATCGCCGCCTTGGCGGAGAAGCCGTACGGCTCGATGATCTTGGCGAATTCGCCGGACTTCTTCAGTTTGGCGAGTTCGACGTCGAAGGCATCGCGCAGCGCCTCGTCACCCTTCTTGAAGGCCGCGCCGTCGCAGGAGACCGGCAACCCCTGCACCGGGGCGATCACTTCGAGGTTTGGGTCGTTAGCCTTCTTGACAAGGTCGGTGATGGATAGAATAGGGAGTGTATAGACGTCAATGCGACCGTCTTGCACCATCTTCAGCCCGCTCTGACCGTCAGGCACGACGATGAAGCGGTCACTCGGCACGCCGGCCTTGGAAGCGTACTTTGCCTGAAGTCCGCCACCCGGACCACCGATGGTGGCGGAGGAATCCTTGGCAATATCCTCGTACGTCATCAAATGTTTTGGATTCCCTTTTTTCACCAGAAAGGCGTCAGCGTCGCAAAGCACGGGTTCGGAATAGGCGACCGACGCGCAGCGCTCCGGTTTCATCATCAGGCCGGCAGTGACCACGTCGAAGCGCCCGGCCTGCAGGCCGGGAATCATGGCGCCGTATTCAGAGATGGACGCGACGATGTCGCCAACGCCAAGACGCTTGAAGACCTCGCGGGCCACGTCGGGCGCAGCGCCCGAGACCTTGCCGTCGGCGGCCACCGCCGTGTAGGGCGGCTCATTGGCGATGGCGACGCGGGCAAAGCCTTGCGCCTTGAGTTCCTCGAGCTTGGCGTCATCTGCCGAACGCGCACCGGAGGCGAGCAGCATCGTGCTCACTGCGAGGCTGGCGACGCCAGCCATAATGCCAAGTTTGTTCATCGTTCCCAACTCCTTGTTTCTCTTATGGTTGCTCGAATTGGGCGCGCAGGCCCGAGGACGGTTCGTCGCCTCGGAACTGGCTGCGTCGCCCGTGCATAGCGGTTAGACCCGATGTCCGGCCGCGATGATCTTCTTCAGGAAGCTCTGCGTTCTTTCCTGCTTCGGATGGCGGAAAATCTCATCGGGCTTGCCTTCCTCGAAGATCCTGCCGCGGTCGAAGAACAGCACGCGATCGGCGAAGTCGTGGGCAAAGCCCATTTCATGGGTAACGAGCAGCATCGTCATGTCTGTCTCGGTGGCGAGCTTGCGCATGACGTTGAGCACCTCCTCGACCAGTTCCGGATCGAGAGCCGAGGTAATCTCGTCGAACAGCATGATCTTCGGAGACAGTGCAAGTGCCCGAGCGATCGCCACGCGCTGCTTCTGGCCGCCGGAAAGCTGCGCCGGCATCGCCTTGGCCTTGTCGGCCATGCCGACCATGTCCAGCAGTTCCATCGCCCGTTTCTTGGCGGCGGCGCGCGTGACGCCCTTGGTCAGCATCGGCGCCAGCGTCACATTGTCCATGACGCATTTGTGCGGAAACAGATTAAACAACTGGAAGACCATGCCGATCTTCTGGCGCATCTTGGCCAGATGCCGCTCGTCGGCCGCCAGCAGCCGGCCGTTGCGCTCCGTGTGATAGAGCTGCTCGCCATCGACCTCGATGTGGCCGTCGTCGATCTTCTCCAGCGTCATCAGGATGCGCAGGATCGTCGTCTTGCCCGAACCGGAGGGACCGATCAGCGCCAGCTTCTCGCCCGGCATGACCTGCATCGACAGCCCCTCCAGCACCTTGAAAGCGCCGAAGCTCTTCGAAATGCCGTCGATCTTGACGATAGGCGCGGGCTTGCCGCGGGCCTCATCACGAGATTGCGAAAAAGGTATCAGGCTCGTACTCCACGAAATCAAGGGTTTGCGCGTGAGCGGAAGGTTGCTCTAGATCTCTTGTTAAGGCGCCATCCGCTCGCACCGTGCGCTCAGTTTAGTTTTCGGAACTTTGACATACGCCAGCCGTACACTTCGCAGACATAAATATCGCCATTTTGAGCGACGCATAGATCGTGTGGTCCGATCAGAGTCTCCTTGTCGTCACTCGCCGTATTATCCCAGCTAGTAAGCAGCTTACCATCGAGATTATAGAGTGAAATGGAACCACTACCTCGTCCGTTCTTCTTGTCCTCAAACGGCTGTAGCTGCGCGAAGTAAACGATGTCATCCTTGATACAAATGCCGCTCGGATTTCCGAGTTCCCATTCTTCTAGATACTTTCCATCCACATCAAATAGCTGAACTCTGTCGTTCTCATCATCGCAGATAAGGACTCTGTCCCTGCTGTCGATCCAAACATTGTGAACCAGCTCAAATTGGCCTGGTCCTCGTCCTTGACGCCCCCAAGACAGCAGCAGTTCACCTTTCGAATTGAAGCGGTGAACCTTATGGCCACCATAACCATCCGCGACGAAAATATCTCCGTTCGGTGCAATCGCGAGATTTGTGGGCAGGTTGAAGGGTTGCGCGTGTACGAGGCGCCCCTCGCAAGTAGGCGATGGGGAGTTCTTGTTCCCTAAAGTACGCAACATCTGACCGTGCGGTGAGAACTCCATCGCAACGTGAGCACCACAATCGACTATCCAGACATTATCGTCTCCCCCGATAAAGATTCCATGAGGTATAGCAGAGAACATTCCATCGCCCCACGAGCCAATGAAGTCGCCTTCCGGGGTCCAGATAGTTACTGGATGGTTTCCTCGAGAGAGAACGAAGATCTCTCCAGAGGAGTTGATGGCAACATCGCTTGGCTGTCCCATCTCAAAATATTTGGGAACGTTTGGCCAACGCTCGACCCGTTCATAGCGGTACTGACCTGACCCTAATACTTTCAATTTCTTTTCTCCAAGGCGGGACCCTTGTCCCCGGTCAAGATCCATTGATATGCACCGATGAGGGGCAATGCCAACTATTCTTGCGTTTTAAATAGCTGTCAATCTCGAAATTGACACAGTTCAATCCTTGGTATGAGGCTCCGTGCATGTCTCTGGCGGTCACGAGTGATGAAACGTAGCATGCAGCTGCGTATCGTGCCGCTTGCGACGCAATGCGCCAAAGGGAATTTGATATGATGCAAGTTAGCTATTGATGCATGTCAAGAGCGGTGTTAACAGCAGGCGGCTTTCTGTTTTCGCAACCGGTCAGAGGATCAAAATGAAGGTTTTATTGGGATGGCATGCTACGGACGAGGAGTTGGCAACGGTCACGCAGTCGCTTCCTGGCGCAACTGTCGTTGGGCCACGTCCTGAGCCATATCTTTCTCGATTCGATCTAACTCTAGAGTCGATCGCAGATACCCTTGGAGACGTGGACGCTTTCGTAGGTTATGTTTTACCCGAAGGGTCGTTAGACATCGCCAAAAAGCTAAAGTTGATATGCTGGATGCATGCCGGCTGTGATGAACTTGACCTGGCTCGCCTAAAGACACTGGGTGTCCAAGTTACCAATTTACGTGGGGCCAACAGTATTGCTGTTGCCGAACATGCGATGGCGATCATTCTCGGGTTGGCCAAACGCATGATTGCCAAGCACCAAGCCTGCGTCAACGCTCTCCCAGTGCCAGTTTACGACGCCGATTCCCGCTCAGCGATGTTGCATCGCAGAACCCTTGGGATAATAGGCCTTGGGCAGATTGGAAGTGCGATCGCCCAGCGCGCCAAGGCTTTTGACATGAGAGTTTTGGGCGTTCGGCTCCATCCTGAACTCGGTGCAGGTGTGGCGGATGCGGTTTTCGGCGTCGACCAGATGGCGCAGGTGCTGGGAAACAGCGATTACGTTGTGTTGGCGACACCTATCACTCGCAAAACGAACTCGTTTTTCGGGGCAACTGAAATTGATGCGATGAAGTCAGGGGCATTCCTCATAAACATTGCTCGTGGCAATCTTATTCAGGAACGACCGCTCTATGACGCTTTGAAGAGCGGAAAGATTGCGGGCTACGGTTCTGACGTGTGGTGGACATATAACAACGCATTTCCAGCAAGTTACCATTTTCCGGTGCCTTCACGAACCGGAATCCAGAGGATGCCGAATGTCATAGGCACGGGTGATCAAGGTGCTAATGCCGATGACGTTCTCGATCGCAACATAGCGCGATCGGTGGAAAGCTTGCTTGAGTTCCAAAACGACAAGCCTCTTACTTGGAAAATCGATCTCGACCTAGGATATTGAAAAGACTTGTTTTTCGAAGGGTGTTGATGGCAAAAACGGCTGGTCAAAATCAAGAGACCAGCCGATCCGCTTCGGGAATTGTCACGGCGAACACACATCGGGTGCCGGAATTCATCGAATTGGTTAGGGCTCTGCCGTACCGTGAGAGGATCGTGCAATATGGATGTGTGGCTACCTGAGCCAGGTTCACTTGAACGTCCAATCTATCTTTCTTTAGCTGAGAAAGTCGTAGAGGCTCTTCAAGCTGGAAGACTGGCGGAGGGAGCGCGCTTGCCAACGCACCGCGAGTTATCGTTCCGCTTGAAGATTTCAGCTCAGACTGTTAGCCGGGCATATGAAGAATTGGCTAGACGGGGTTTGGTCACCAGTTCTGTTGGTCGTGGGAGTTTCGTCAAGCAGTCATTAGACAAGCCAGCTTATCCTCATTCCCCTGAACGCTCCGAAACATCAATTGACCTCTCGATTTTGAAGCCGGTAAGTGATTCAACCCATCTTGAGCATATGCGTAGGGTACTCCGGGATCTTGCGGTGGATCTTCCCCTTACGAATGTCTTCTCATTCCGGCCAAATAATGCATTGGCCCGCCATCGCAGCATTGGTGTAGACTGGTTGCGCTCGTATGGCATCGAAGTCGACGAACGCAACTTGGTGGTCACCAATGGTGCAACGCCCGGCATGACACTTGCGTTGATGTCTGTACTAAGCCCGGGATCGACTCTGCTATCCGAGGAAATTGGCCACCACACGCTAAGTCCGCTTGCTGCGTACCTCGGCTCGAAGGTCCATGCGGTGAAAATAGACTCGGAGGGGATTTGTCCAGATTCGTTGGAGCAGGCTTGTTTGGAGCACAACGCGCGCGCGCTGTTTATTATGCCTGGTCCCATCAGTCCGACTGTGAGTGTCATGAGCAATGGGCGGCGGGCAGAAATCGCTGAAATTGCACGGCGCCATGGGCTATTTATTGTTGAAAATGATCCTCTCGGTGCGCTGGTCGATCGCGGCTTGCTGTCCTTTGTTGAACTCGCTCCCGAACGGACGTTTTATATTACCTCTTTGACAAAGTCCCTGATGCCGGGTTTGCGAACCGGTTATGTGGTCGTTCCAAGTAGCCTGATCCCTGCGGTCACAAATCGATCTCTGGTAACGACTTGGATGGCTACGCCACTGATAGCGGAGATTGCCAGCCGATGGATTGAAGATGGCACTGCGAAAGGCCTTATCGACTGGCAGCGGAAAGCGTTGGCGGAGCGGCACAAACTTGCAGCTGAAATTTTGGGTGGCGTTCCGTATCTTTCGCACCCACAAAGTCTTCACATCTGGCTTCCGATACCAAAAGGTCACACTGAAGATGGTTTCGTCGCCAATGCGCGTCTCCGGGGAGTGGGTGTCGCACGCGGCAGCGCATTTACGTTATCCCAACACGCGCAGCCTCCTGCAATTCGCATCTCTGTTGGATCAACACGCCCAGATGAATTGAGGCGTGGCCTTGAGGTAATTTGCGCTATGCTAACAGAGGAGCCTGAACCGATTCTCCACAGGCTGTAATCTATGAGCGAAGCAAGCTGTCGCAGCCGTCATGTCCACGAAGGTAGCTGCCAGGCTGAGACGGTGTGGGCGTTAGGCTGGCGGAGGCAAGAAGAGGTTTCACCTGAAAGTCCTTTCGGCGAGGTGGGTTGGTCAGTTGACGACCCGTAGCACTAGCGCCCATCCACAGCCGGCTATTCGCCGCAAGACCTCCTGCATGCGGGCTGACGTCTGACGTCCCTACGTTCTTCTCCTTCTGACGTCGCTCGCAGCGCCGCCATGCCGTGCGAAGGTCCGCCGAAACGCCAGGGTGGTAGATCGGTCGATCGTATCCGCGCATCGTTATACTTTCCTGGTCTGCGGAGGTGCTCGCGCCCCGGAGGACCGGCTACGGCGCATAATGGAGAAGATTCAAACGGCACATTTGGGGAGTATTGTTCCGATATCGACAGACGAGCGCGTCGAAGAGGCGGAGGAGCCTGATACTCTCGATGTCGACGCTCACTATCCTTCTCTGAGGCGACGTCAGATTGCCTCGGAGTCGAGAGGATACGCGCCGGTCTCATCATGCACCTCGCTGCCGGCCAAAGGAGGGACGAAGACGCAGGCTAACACCAATTCGGTCTCTGCACACAGCAGGTGAGCATCATGCTTATCGAGCGCGTAGATGATGCCCGGTCGAACGACATGGACCTCATCCGCCTGTGGATTCTCGATAGAACCGGTCCCAGAGATGCAGTAGACCGCCTCGAGGTGGTTCCGATAGTGCATCTTGAGCCGGGCGCCCTGATGGATCGTCGTGACGTGGAAGGAAAAGCCCATCCCATCGTCCTTGAGGAGCAACCGCACGCTTTCCCAGCTCGTCGTCTGGACCCGCCTGGCTGTCTTTTTCTCCTCATTGAAATCTCTGACAATCATGATTTACCTCCTACGCGGTCTTCACTGTGGTGCCAATCACGCTATCGATAGCGTCCTCAAGGATGTCGAGGCCATGGCTAAGCTGATCCTCCCCAATGACAAGAGGTGGCAGGCATTTCACGACCTCGTCGTGGGGACCAGCGGTCTCGACAATGAGGCCCCTCTGGAAGGCGGTGCTGACGACCTGACCGGCAACCTCGCCGGACTTCAGGTCGATGCCCCGCATCATGCCACGACCCTTGGCTGACACGCGGCTTGGGTCGTATTTCCGCGCGATCTGCTCAAGGCGGCTTTTCAGCAGATTGCCCGTCTCCCTGACGGACGCCGCAAAGCAGTCTGTCCGCCAGAAGTGCTCGAGGGCTGCGCGCGCGGTGACGAAAGCATGGCAGTTGCCGCGGAACGTTCCGTTGTGCTCTCCTGGCTCCCACTTGTCGAGTTTTCGATCAATAAGGACGATGGCCATAGGCAGGCCATAGCCCGATATCGATTTCGCCATCGTGACGATGTCCGGGCGGAGACCGGCTGCTTCGAAGCTGAAGAACGCATCGGTCCGGCCAACGCCCGCCTGAATGTCATCGACGATCAGCAGAGCTCCGTGTCTGCGCGCAATGGCCGCCACCTTGCGCAGCCACTCCGCCCCGGCGACATTCAGGCCGCCTTCGCCCTGAACTGTCTCGACAATCACCGCCGCCGGCGCGTCTACGCCGCTGGAGAGGTCCGAGAGCAGGCGATCAAGGTAATCGGCGGTGTCTACAGAGGATCCAAGATAGCCGTCATAGGGTAGTCGCGTGACGCCGCCGAGCAGCTGGCCGGCGGCTGCGCGGTGGTATCTGTTGCCGGTGCAGGAGAGAGCGCCAAGACTCACGCCATGAAAGCCGTTGGTGAAGGCTATGATGTTGGGCCGACCAGTGATCTTGCGTGCTAACTTGAGAGCTGCCTCTACGGCGTTGGCGCCGGTCGGACCGGGAAACTGTACGACGTAATCTAATTGTCGCGGCCTTAGGATCGTCTCATGGAACTCCCGCAGAAAGGACTCCTTGGCTTCGTTATAGAGATCAAGACCATGCGTGATGCCGTCGCCCGCAATGTAGTCTGCGAGCGCGGACTTCAGCTCGGGGGGATTGTGCCCATAGTTTAGACTTGAGCAGCCCATGAGAAAATCGAGATAGGCTGTCCCATCGCGCGCAAACAGCTGAGCCCCGCGTGCCTTGGCGAAAAGGACGGGAAAGCTTCGGGCGTAGCTGCGTACTTCAGACTCGAGATGGTTGAAGATCGCGAATTCCTCCTCGCGATCTGGCGCACTTTGGACAATCATCGTTACTTCCATATTTGAATATTGACTTGGCAGACCCACTGGAATGGTTGCGGAGCTAAGGGGAGCGTTCGATAGGGCCGATTGCTATCGTGTACTCGCTATCGTGCCGTCCCTTAAAATGGGCTTGGCGATCGAACCGGAGAGCTTGCCGGATTGGTGCGGCGAGGTCCCGAGCCACGGCGGCGAAAAACAATCCGGAGGTCGGGTTGCTGAGCGTCACCGTGGCCTTGATGTGCGTCACATCCTGGCAAGATGGTCTCTTCAGGGCTGACATGATCAGGCCCTTGCCCAGCCCTGTGTTGCGTATCTCAGGATGCACAGCAATCTGCCACACGAACAGCGTGGATAGTTCGCTCGGCCGCCGATAAGCCGACAACCAGCCAACCACCGCCCCGGCACGCTCAGCGAGAACGCAGGTGTCGGCGAAATCACTGCAAAGCAGCAGCTCGCAATACAGCGAGTTGCGGTCTAGTTGCGGGCACTTCGCTATGAGTTCCCATACATCGGCTGCATGAATCTCCGTCGGTCTTCGGAATGTCACTCCGGACAACTGGAGGGTGCGAGGCAACGAGAAGCTCTGGCTGTCACTGACCATTCGAACCCTCCCAGCGAACACCAGTGCCGCCTCGCGTCGCGTTTCACGAAGAGGACTTCAAAAGCCATGCCAATTGCGCTGAGGAAGCCGTGGAATTATTTTCTGAATTTTGTTCAATGACTTGCCCCGGAGTGCAGCAGGCACCCCAGGGAGAAACAGTGTGTCGCGGATCCGACAGACACGACAGAACGTGTCGGATGCCCGGCGTTTTCTCAGGAATGGCGACGGGGTTTAACAACGGGATTGATCGCGGATCATCTTGCGATTGACGTTGACGACGGAGTAGACCCGCCGCTCCGACAACCGCTCTTTGTCGACTAAATGGGTGAACGCGTCGTCGCCTATCCGAACTCACCGCGGTTCGTCTGACGGGCGAGATTCGCGACTGGAAACGGGTTCGAACGGAGACCGTCAGGCGGCCGCAATCGGTTGGGTAAAACCCTGCGGCATGATGAATCAGGGAGCTGAAAAAGCGGGAAAACTGCCCGCGAATATGCTCTGATTTTGGCCATGTCGGCACCCGAACTCGCGCTCCCGGACAGGTTGACGCGCTCAAGGCGATTGTTATTGCCATGGCCGAAAATTGGTCGCCAGCCATCCCGTTCTCGAAGGACGCCTGCGATACCGGATCAATCCTGCTCATCGACAGGGTCCGGCGAGGAAGGCCACTCGGGCCATTTTCTTTCACCGCCCTGGTATCTGAGCATCCTTCTCTTACGGTCGTTCAGCTTAGCGCCTCGATTTTCCAACGACGCCTTCTCCGGTGGCCCACGATTGCCTTGCGAGATAGATTTGTCTGGATCAGTACGGGATGATCATTGGATCGGGATGTTCTTGCAGGAGGGCCGCAATTCGTTCAAGCCCCTCTTTGAAGTCCTGGTCATTTCTATTGGTGTCGCCGAGTGCCAAGCGTACTGCATGGGGTTCGACCGCTCGTCCGATGATGAATGGATCGGGGGGGCTGACAAGGAGCCCCAGAGATCGCGCATGATCCACAAAATGGCTGGACCGCCAGTGTTCAGGCAGAGTCAGCCAAGCATGCATCGCGTATGGCTGCGCTTCATAGCTAAATGCGCCGAGTATGTTGTTCAGGATCTCATATCTTGTCTTGAGTTTCTGTCGTTGCCATTCGATCAGCCGATCAATTGCCCCGTCCTGCAGCCAGCGAGCAGCAACGTCAGCGGTCCAGATGTTTGCACTCCATCCGGTGGCGCGAACGCGTGAAATTAGACGAGGTATTGCCGGAATCGGGCCTGCAAGAAATCCTGTCCGTAAAGAAGGCATCACGCACTTTGTAAAGCTCGTCGCGTAGTATGTGCGTTCGGGAGCGAAGCACCACATGGGCTTCGGTCGCTTGGGTATTAATGGACCGAAGACATCGTCCTCGATGATCGCTACATCATGCCGCCGCGCAATTTCGGCAACCCGCTCGCGACGCGCCTCATCCATGAGGGAGACGGTGGGAGCACTGTAGCAGGGCGTAATGCATAAAACCTTGATGTTTTCCTGCGCACAGGCCTCTTCAAAGGATTCGGGAATAATACCCTTCTGATCGATAGCTAGGCCGCGGAGCCTGATCTTCAGGATTGAGGCGTTAATAGTAATAGACGTGTCCACAAGCGCCTCGGTGGCGACCACATCCCCAGGCTCGGTTATGCTCGCCATTGCTGTCCAGATCCCGTGAGCCACGCCGTTCGTTACGATCACGCTGTCGGCACTCGCCTGCACCCCATTCCGCTCAAGCCAGCCGACGCCAGCTTCGCGATGCTGCACTATGCCCTGGGTTGGCCGATACTCGAGCATGCGCTGGATGGCGCCGTCTTTGCCCGAGGCGACCATCGCCTCCCGGAGTACCTCAATATGGATTTCGGAGAGCACCGGTATAACGTTTGAGAAGTCTCGTACGTTCGGCTCTTCGCTATCGGTGAAATACCGCGCACGCTGTTCCGACCTGAAATACTGAACAAACGTTCCCCGACCAACTTCGCCCGAGAGTAGTCCCTTGCGTTCCGCCTCCGCGTAAGCGCGAGCTACGGTCTGTACGCTGACGCCGAGCCTTTGTGCGAGCTCGCGGTGCGTCGGCAAACGATCACCCGGCTGTAGGGATCTCGAAGCAATGGCTCGCTCAATCGCGTCGATGATTGCCTTGTATCGCGGGCCGACTGAATTAGACAGGTCTGGAATCCACATTGAGATAATCCAAAATTGCTATTGAAACAGACATAGGCCTTGAAGCGGTCGAGACCCCGCCAGGTAACATACGACTGGGGCACGAGATTCCAGCCTCGATGCCGCTACGGAAGTTTATCAGCTTGCGATAGATCCAGCGTCGATCCCCGGGGCCCCCTCTCTAATGGGCACCGCCGGCCAAGCCCCAGTTTCCTCTCCTTGCGGCGAAACTGACCGCGATTATCCTTGTCTCAAGCTAGAGGTGCAGTCCAATGGTCTGGGACTTACCGGAAAAAGCGTCCGGGAAAACGAACGCGACAGGGTTCTGTGTGGGTCGGCTCAGTGCAGCATTTCGAGTCGAAATTCTCCCCCGTCCGAAATCTCTTCGTCGCATCCGGACCAACCGTTCCGCATGCAAAAATCCAATACACCGACGCCAAGCCATGGGCGCGTGGGAAGCGTGAGTGCACGGCCTGCGTGAAAAGCGCGGTATCGGCCTCACGCGGCCACGTTTCATACAACGGGACAACGCCGCGGCGGTCCCTATCCACTCTTCACAGAATCTGAGCAGTCCGCCAGTTCAATCCTCGCCGCCGTGGCACTCGCTATCCTCCGAATCCCTGGAGCAAGTGATTCGCCGTTTCGCGGTCGGCATGAATCTTCCTCCTTATTGCGACGCCCTTGGCCTCCGCGTCGAATTCAGGTGCCCTCGAAATCAATGGACGAAAGATCACATGATAGTAATGAGGCATATCTAACCGTTGCAAATCAACGGGTAGTATTGTCGCGACACTTCCTTGTGACAGTAACTCGTAAATCTCTCCCTTCCGGTTGATTTCTTTCAACTCGAGAGCGCTCGAAACATTCCTACACACGCGTCTTGCGGTATTCAGAAATTGAATATCTGCGATTTGCAACCATTCGTAGTGCTCTCCCAAGAGCATTTTCACACGGGTACCGCTTACATATGGCAGCAAAACTGAGAAATATCCGTCATGCAGGTGTTGTGCTCGCAACAAGAAGACTTTTGACTCATGCATGCCCCCTATCGACACTTTCAGAGGTGAAAACCGCACATTCATATCGTCTGGACCTAAATCAAGTTGAAACCTTCTTTGCACCAGACCGCTGAATGTGAAGTCGAGCCCCAAGCCGCGCGTTTCATATGCACCCAGCCGATAGGGCGAGGGCAAGCGCCTCAAATTCTTCCAAGTACTTTCTAGATGATAAATCGTCTTGTTGCGATCTGGTCCCATAAACTTGTCGTGTTGGAAGTCCTTGAAATATTCCAACTCCGCTTCAACAGGCATGTAGGCATTGCGGAATAGAGCTGCGTGGGCGGCCCGCTGCAGAATAGAATAGTCGTGCGTCATACCAGACTTGGTAAAAAACGCTCTCGCATCATCGATTAGCCGCAAGCACTCAGCTTGGATCTTGCCAACCTTCTCATACTGCCTCTCAGTAAGCGTTATGTCAGCAATAACTGGTTTGCCGTCCATTTCATAGTCAATTACAGCCCCTTCCCGAAGAGTACAGCATTGCTCGAAGACCGTCGTGTTGTCCCAGGTTGAGGTAATAAGTGCTTTACTGTTCGACGCCCGGTAAGGTTCGTCGGAGCAGAAAACGTACCGACCAAGTATTTCGATGTTCAATTCGTCTTTGAACGTTCGAGCTAAATATTCTTGCGTTCTCCCGTTATAACCTATGTCGGCCAATACAATGGTATCGCCATCCTCCAGGCCCAGTTCCCTCGATATATAGCGCATCAAACGGACGCGCAAAGTAAACGAGTTCTTGATGATCAGCTCCAAAACATCTTCGTCGTGCAACAACCGATGGAACGCCATTTTCGGATCGTCGTATTGTTGAGCGACTCGTATTAACAATTCTGTCAGTTCAGGTGGAAGCAGAAGCTGTTTTGCGATCGCATGAAGAGTGTCGCATTCGGGCTCGATACCGCTGATGTAATAATCGATATCGGCGCGGGTTTTGAATGAGGCAGCAATAGCATGGAATTTGCGGAGTCGTACCAGCTTGCCGACGGGCTTGCGGGCATAGGCTTCAC
>NZ_JAMYMZ010000061.1:0-26914 GCF_040318825.1 Mesorhizobium sp. M1006 | reverse complement strand
TAATTCACCGCTGCCACGACTGACTTTTTGTCTTTACGATGATGTGTAATCGGTCAGTACTTCCAGGGCATGACCCAGCACCCGCTTCCGCATGCTCCAAGGTCATCCTTTTGGGGCCGACATATCGGTTACCGGTTACCCGCTCAATCCTGAGTTCTTGATTTTGGCGCTGGCTTCGGCCATGACGCCGTTCACACCATCAGTGTGAGGGACGACCGCCGCTACGCCAAGCAGGCCGCGAGGGAGCGCGCCACTCACAACGCCGTACCGCAGCGAGCGGCTTGCTTGGCGGCCCGTTACCCCATCTATGCCGTCAAGGTTTCCGGCGTGCAGCGTAAGGATCGCGACGAGCGCGTCGCCGCATTGCCGCCACGCTTGGCTTGGAACAACTGCTCGACCGCAAGCCTTCTGCCCTTTCGGGCGGCCAGCGCCAGCTTGCCCATCAGCCATGATACAGAACACCAATGATCAGACGCGCACTCTGTATGCGGTGAAAGCCAGGCTCCTCCTTCCCCACCGCGATGACCTGCGATGAGCCTAGACCGCCTATGCTCTCGAATTGCCGTAGGTGAGATAAATTTCCAGGAAATGCAGGACCAACTCGCTTGAAGATACTGGATCCGTCATCGAGCGTTATCGCCACCAATGCTCCTCCTCGCTGATCCAGAGCACCCAGATCCAGACGACGACCGCCAAGAACAATCTGATTTGCAAGTGCCAGTGGGAGCGCACTGTGCTCCACTACCCGGAAACCCACCTCGACACTTGCAAATACGCGATCAGCGTCAATGGGAACCGGCTCTTCAGCTCCGGCTCCGATGGTGATGTCGTGATCGAAAATGATCCCAGCAACCTGGTGAATTTCGACTTGCTCCTCGGACAGGAATATCGACTTGGGTGTGCGGTTGCGTGGGTCGGGAACTTCCGCTGTGAGACCAATCATTTCGGAGGTAGTGCCGCGAACTAACCTGCGCGCATAGATGTCGCTGCCGTGGCGTGCGATTACCAGCCGTCGGTCTGCTGTTGGGCCTGATATCGCCTCAACGATCGCGATTGCACCTGCCCAGCGAATCCAAAATTGTTGCGCCGAAGCATGAAGGCGGCCTTGCCGTCAAGCACTTTAGGATCAACCGGTTCCGCCACATCCTGTGATCCCCCGGTCGGAGAATGATCTGTGAAGGCCGCGAGATCGGGATAGATCAGAATTGAGGGCATCGAGCCGTTTGTGATCGGCCGAAGGGTAGGTGGAGTGTCGATGTCCGATTGGTTCGGGAGGGCATCGCGCCGCCTCCATCTGTAGGCTTCCTCGTTCATCTGTTCGACGAGTTCGACCAACTCCGTTAGCGCGTCAACACAAGTTGCGACATCGGAGGCCCTGATCTCACGGCGTCTGCCATGATGGGCTTTGTTCATCAATTCCAGAACAGGGGAATTGTCGACCAGCGCCTGGTGCTCCACAAATCTGCGAAACACATGAGCGCTGAACATGCCCTGCGGGCTTCTCTTCACGATAGACCGAAGACGGGCTAAAAATCCTGCAAGCGTCGGATTGGGATTTTCCTTTGCCCATGCTGAATGAGCTGGATCATCAAACATGTCGCCAAGCTTCGATTCCAGAAACACGCGACACTCGTCTGCGAAGTCGCGCGCCGGCTTCTCGGCACTTCGATCTGCTTCGAATTGCTTTCGTCGCTCGATGATTGCAGGCAAGGGCGGAACCGTCCGAACGACCGGCTGCTGCAGGGTTGCCGGGAGCACCTCAAAGTGTTCAACGCCACCGACACCGGTGACACGAGAAACACGCCCGGCGAAGCGCGGATCGTAGGACGCCACGATCAGCTGCGCGCCAGCCTTCACGAGCTGCCCGAGAGATGCCGCTAGACGTTCGCGGTTCTCGTCGTCAAGCAACTCTTGGGGGTCGTCCAGGAGCAGCGTGTGAAGTCCACCGCGCTCATTCAAGACGTGTTCCCAGAACGCCAGGAAGAACCCAACCAAGCTCGCACGCAACGCGGACGCGTTCGTGACGTGTTGGGCTGGAGCCGACACGCCTCCAGACCGGACCACGAGATCGATCTGGCCTTTTCGCCCCATGCCGGTATCGACAAGCTCGTGCGCGGTGTCGGGGAAGGCGCCTAAATAGATGCGATCTCGCCAGGCAGCAGCATCTTTCGCCAGCGTCCTACGC
Source organism: Mesorhizobium sp. M1006 (assembly GCF_040318825.1). Classification (NCBI taxonomy): domain Bacteria; kingdom Pseudomonadati; phylum Pseudomonadota; class Alphaproteobacteria; order Hyphomicrobiales; family Phyllobacteriaceae; genus Mesorhizobium; species Mesorhizobium sp. M1006. The sequence continues at coordinate 24,729 of NZ_JAMYMZ010000061.1, read as the reverse complement.
AGCCTGTCGACCTGCAGGCCGGCCAGGTCACCCAGCATAGCCAGTTTCTCTAACGCCTCGACTGCAACCTTATACTCGGCAAGCCGCTTTTCGGCATCGCGCCTGGTTTTGAGATGGCTGGTCAGCCGACCACCTTGCGTCAAGGCGTCGGAAATTGGCTTCGCGCCTCTGACGGTCGCATCCAGGTCAAGCAGTTGCCGGTAAGGGTTCGGCTCTCGGCTGGCTCGCCATCCTTTGGCGTCCGACCAAGCACACGCGCGACGATTTCGCGGGCGAGCGGATCGTTGTCGTGTCGCCAGCGGGCAAAGCGAAGGGCCAAATCCAGCCGCTCGAGAGCCTGTCGCAACGCTTCGCAGTTTGCCGGAAGGGTGATCGCCATCGCCGGCTCCAAATCAGAGCGTTTTGCGATCGTTTCATCGAAGATGGCGGCCGTCCCCTTCTTCAACTCGGACAAGACGCCCTTAAATGCACCTTGGGCGAAGAGTTCTTCGACTATCGCGCTGCGAAGCAGATCGCAGGGATGCTCTGGAAGGTCGGACGACAGCTCCTTTTGCAGGGGTTCGGACAGGCTGCTGATCAGATGATGGATCGTATTCTCGGACCATTGCCGTAGGGTTTGCGACACACGATTCGCGTCGGTCTGCGCATCATGGAGGTGCGCCGTCACCGGTCGACCGGTAACCGGATCGAGCGCGTCGTCGAGCGGGTGAGAACAAACGACGCAGATGGCCTGTCGTCGTTGCGGATCGGGATGATCGGCGATCCAGGTTACGACGCGAGCGTATAGCCGCTGGCGCGCGGCGACCGAAGGATCCCGCGCCAAGGCCTCCAGCGTCTTAGCCTCCGCGAGAATTTCGCTGATCCTGCCTTTTGCTGCGGCAAGCACCTCAATGGACAAACTCCGAAGACCATACAGCCTTGCCGCGGAAGCGAGCCGCGGCAAGGCTGCCACTGCATCCAGCGCGCGCGAAATATTCTTTTCTAAATCGGTGCGAAGGGCAAGGTCGGCCGGGTCAAACGCTTGTCCGAGAGTCGTTCGGGCCGACTCGAATGCACGAGATTTCGCGGTCTCAAAATGCTCGGCAATGCGAGCTAGGGTCAGTTCCATCGTCTTGTCTTCGGACGGCGCAGGTATCGTGAGTTCGGGTCTGAGGGAGGGATGGGCTTCCAACTCCTTCTCCAGATCTCCTTTTGCCATATTGTATCCGGTGTCGGCTCGATCGCGGTCAGCGGTTCTGGTCTTTATAAACTCTCCGCTGATCTTTGTTTTCGACCTCCTGCAATGATCGGCGAGATCCAGGAGAGCAGAGAGACCGGTAAGTTGACAGACCGCCCAACCCAGTTCCGATTCTTTTCCGACCTCGATAACGGGAAGTAACCCCGGCATGATCGTTCCGATGCGAAGGGCGATTGGGTCGATGTTGAACATCGACAAGTCAGGCGGGGTTTCCGTAAGCTTGCCTTGCGCCGAACGTGTTTGGCTACGGCGAATAGGGGGCAGGAGCGCGCGATCTTCATCAGCAAATGTCAGTTCTACCCACGTGTCCGTGGGAACCCATGCCTGGTCGGGTCTGAAGCGGTCGACGTTCGGCATCGGTGTCACGGGTGACATCCGGTGTGTGGTGGTCGCCGTGCCCCCATCTTCGGCTATCACCCAGCAGTCGAAATCGGTGTTGGCCTTTTCAGGCTCTCGCTGCGCCCGCAAGAGTTCGCCTGTGAGTGCCCAAATGATGGCGTTCGCGAGTGAGGTCTTGCCTGAACCGTTTCTCCCTTCGAAGAGGGTTATCGATGTGCCGAATTCATGCACATAGTTCTCGGGAGCGAGTTCCGGTGTTCCGAACTTGTGCAAGCCAGCAAATCTGTGTGCCTCAAGCCTCTTCAGACTGAGCCGGCGGGCAGTCGCGTTGGCGGCCCGGAACGGTAGAGCCGCCACCTCCGGCGGATCCTTGGCAATTGCACTAACAAGATCCTCCGCGTGGGCCACGCTAACGTTTGCCGTCCACGTGTTCGGACCTTTCTGACGGTACCATTGTAGTGCGCTGCGGCTACGGTCGTCCAATATGAACGGATCGTCTTCACCGGCTAGGATCGACCTTCCGCTAACGAGATCGGCAACCAACGAGTCCAGGGTGTGTAGGTGAAGCGGCCTGGGTTCGAATTCCGCCATTGCGTCCACCTCTCACCGGACGATGTTCGCTAGAAAGCAAAGCGTCCTCCACATGTCTGTGAATTCTCAACTATCCAGACTAGTTCAACAGCCGAACCAGTGCGAGTGAACATAGGCCGGCGTGCAGTCAAACTGGGTCTGGCCCGCATGACGACGCTTCATCTCATTTGTGGGCTACCTGATTCAGGCAAAACCACCCTCGCCCGCAAACTCGAAGAGGAAGGAGAAGGAACCCGCCTCTCGCCCGACGAGTGGATGCTGGCACTTGGATTCGACCTCTACGATGAAACATCGCGCGCACGTGTCGAGCAACTGCAGTGGACCCTTGCCCAGCGACTCCTCGCCAGCGGCACCAGCGTAGTCCTCAAGAACGGATTTTGGACGCGGCAAGAGCGCGATGACTATCGATCCGTCGCCGTGGCCATCGACGCGACGACTCGCATCCACTACCTTGCTGTCCCGATCGAGGAGCTGAAGCATCGGATCATAGTTCAAAACCGAGCCATGCCCGCTGGAGCCAGCGTAGATCCGAATAATCTCGTCGCTTGGTCGAAACTGTTTGAGCCGCCCACGCAGAGTGAACTCAACGCCTATGCGGGCCGCGTCGGCACGGGCATCACGGTTCCTGTCAATCGGCGCACAAAGTTGGGTCTGACTCAAATTCGATGATTTTGCATGACGGCGTGGTGCTGTTTTCTGAGGGGAATCAGCACCATGACGAACATTTTGCGTTTGTCGTCCTGATCCCGGCCGGATTGATCGTCGAGAGTACCGCCGAGGACGAGGACGTGATCGTGATTTCAGCGCGCGCTGGGGTCAAAGAGCGGGTTTGTCCGCTGTGCGGAAAGTCATCGAGCCGTGTCCATAGCCAATATGTCAGAAGGGTTTCGGACTTGCCGTGTGCGGGCAAGAAGATTGAGCTTCGACTGGTCGCAAGACGCTTCGTCTGTAGTGCACCACTGTGTCGACGACAGATATTTGCCGAACGGTTTGATGACGGGATTGTCGCGGAGAGATCCCGCCGGACCTCGCGTCTGGAATGTGTCGTTCACCACTTGGGGCTGGCGCTCGGCGGCAGGCCGGCCGCCAGCATTGCCAAGCGGCTGATGGTGCCGGTCAGCAATGATACTCTGTTGCGGGTGGTACGACGACGAAGCTGCGTGCGAACCGATCCTCTCAGCATTGTCGGCATTGACGACTGGGCCTTCCGCCGCAACCATCGCTACGGCACCATCGTATGCGATCTGGAGCGGCGACGGATCGTGACACTGTTGCCGGACCGGGAGATTGCGACCGTCCAGGCATGGCTCACCGATCATCAGGAGATCGGAACAATCGCACGTGACCGCGGCGGCGGCTATGGCGAAGCGGCGGCGAAGGCGTTGCCGCGCGCGATCCAGATCGCCGATCGCTGGCATCTCATGGAGAACGCAAGTTCTGCCTTCCTGGATGCCGTCCGCAAATCGATGCGTTCTATCCGTGCCGCGATCGGCGCCACCAAGGTCGATCCGGACCTGCTCACTTGCGCCGAGAAGCTGCAATATGAGGACTATCTGCGGCGCGAGGAGACCAACGCCGTGATCATGAGGCTCGCTGGCGAAGGCGTTTCCATCAAGGAGATCGTGCGCCGAAGCGGCCATAGCCGCAAGCTTGTCCGCCAGGTGATCCGTGGTGAGCGGACAGATGTGTTCCGGGTTCGGCAGAGTTCGCTCGATGCGCAACTGCCATTGCTGGATGAACTATGGTGTCCGGGCTGCCCCAACGGCCCCGAGCTCTGGCGGCGGCTGCAGGCCAAAGGCTTTCGCGGTTCCCTGCGCGTGGTCGCAGAATGGGCAACCCGCCGACGGCGGGCCGAACGCGTTTCCGATCAGCAACTGCAAAAGGTGCCGTCGGCCAGGACGATCGCGCGGCGGATGACGACAGCCCGGGACCATCTGACCAAGTCCGATACTGTGACAATCGCTGCGATCGAGACAGGGGTTCCGCCTTGGTCGAAGCACGTTGCCTGATCGAAAGGTTCCATTCGATGGTCCGCAAAAGGAACGAGGCGGATCTTGATCCATGGATCGTCGATGCCAGCACGAGTGTCATCGCGTCTTTCGCCAGCGGTATCACTCGCGACCGCACAGCCGTCCGTGCCGCGATCACCGAATCCTGGTCAAACGGCCAGACGGAGGGCCAAATTACGAAGCTCAAGCTCGTGAAGCGCCAGATGTATGGGCGCGGCAAGCTCGACCTCCTGCAAGCCCGATTGATCGGTGCTGCATGAACGCAAACTTCATCGAGATTGCGTCAGACCCCTTATTCCACGCCGAAACACACTCCAAGCCGCAGTTCCACGTTGAAAGCAAAGGCGTCGAGCAGGCACCCGGCCGCCCGATGCCCCCGTCGGCAAGAAGTCCGCGCCATGGATTTTCGATCGGGCGATGCGTTCGCGCTGGAGGAGGTGCTGGCCGAGCGGAGCGGGGAGCAATTCGACTGCGTGATAAGTGCCGTCCCGATGTGTCGCCGGTGGCCAAGGCAGCGGCGGTGCGGGCGGGCCGCTATGCGCATGCCCGGCAGTTCCGCCGGATGCGTCGCGAACTCAAGCGCCTTCGCACCTATCTCGGCCGGGTGTTCCGCGACGTCGGCCGCAAGATCGCCGGTAATGTCGAGCTCGAGGCCGGATTTGCCCGGTTGCTCGGGCTCGTCGAGCGGCTCTTGGCGCAGAAGCCGAAGGACAGGAACAAGATCTACTCCCTGCACGCGCCCGAGGTGGTCTGCATCTCGAAGGGTAAAGCCCGCAACCCTTACGAATTCGGCTGCAAGGTCGGGATCGCGGCAACCAACCGCGAGGGCCTCGTGCTGGCGGCCAAGGCGTTCGAGGGCAATCCGTATGATGGCCACACGCTCGCAGCAACGGTCGATCAGGCGGTGGAGATCGGCCGCGTCGACCATGGACTGCATCTACGTCGACAAGGGCTATCGCGGCCACGACTATGCCGGCTCGGGACCGGTGATGATCGCCGGCCGCAAGCGTGGCCTGACGGCCACCATACATCGGGAACTGAAATGGCGAGCGGCCATCGAGGCCACCATCGGTCACATGAAGACCGACGGCCGACTGGACCGCAACTTCCTCCTCGGCCATGCTGGCGATGCGATCAATGCGCTGCTCGTCGCCGCAGGCCAAAATCTGCGCCTGATCCTCACGGTTCTCGCTCTTTGGCTTGCCTGGTGCCTGCAAGCACTCCAGCCGAAAACGGCGAAATCGGATGCTTCCACCCGTCTTCACGCGTTCGGAATATCAACGCCGTAGCCGTTATTCAGGGTCGACTATTTATTTGTCTCAGTCGAGGGTGCACTCCAGGCGAGCTGCTACCTCAATTTCCTTACCGCCGCTCAATCAATGTGACAGCACCTCGTGGCATCTATACCCGAGGCCACTCATCGCGACCTCAGTTTGGGGGCCCCCAAAACATCAAAATCGCACCCCAGAACACGGTCTCCCTCAGATCGAAGTTTGCAAATTGGCCCATCCCTGTGAGATGTTAGCGGATCCCGAAATGCACCAGTTCGGCCAACTCACGCCTCCTATCCGTGTCATCGTGGTGAGCTGGGCGGCAGTCGGATGACTCCGACGTTGTTGTCGATGGCGATCTCGGTCCCAAAGGGCTCCGAGAGCTTCTGCAGGCGCTCCAGAATGGCTTGTGCCTGCGGGGCGGGGGCGAGCCGCGGGACCCCCCGGTTGGCGAACCTCTTCAAGTAACCGAGCTCAATCGGATAAAGCCGCAATTCGGCAAGCTGGTTCTGCTCAAAGCGGCTGACGGTGATGATGCTCTCATAGTAGACTGGGGCGGAGAGCGCATTTACAAACCCCTCAGCCCTCGGGTACCCTTTTGCTTCCTCTTCGACTGTCACTTCGGCATCCGTGTCGACCCGTGGGTCCTTGCCGTAAATTTCGAACATGTCAGCCCCCACAGGGGTTCGCAGTTGATCATAGATGAAATTCCCCAAGCTATAAAAGATCGGCCGGCCCTTGTAGATCTCGATGCCTCGCAGTAGGTGCGGTCCGTGTCCGACATATGCGTCCGCTCCGGCGTCAATCATTCGACGCGCAAATGACTGCTCGTAATCGGCGGGCTCATGGCTCCAGTTCCCGGGCTCGTGGGCGTGGTTCGTGGCAATGCAGAAGTCGGAGAACTGCTTGCCGCGACGAATGTTTCGGAGAATGTCGGCGACATCGCGCGGGTCTGCTTCGAAGCTATAGCCGGCTTTGTCGCCCGATTTGAAACTCACCCCAGCGAGCCCAAGCCGGTTCAGGTCCTTATAGTCGGGACTTGGATTGGGCAGCGAATCCCGCACTTGCCGCAGATTTTCGAGCATCGTCGGTGGCACTACGATGCTTTCTGTCAAGCGAAGGGCGTAGAGTCCTGGCCTGCCGGGCGCCTCGCCGGCGGGATCGCCCGCCCGAGACATCGGCGTGAACGATGAAGCAAGCGACACCAACGCCACGCGACCTCGGACAGTCTCCAGAAAGCGAGCGGCGCCGGCTTGTGCGAGATTCTCGCCCGCACCTGCATGAATGATACCGTTCTGATTGAGCACCTGGCTCGTCTCGCGCATACCTTCAGGGCCCCAGTCAAGGGTATGGTTGTTCGCGCGACTCATCAGGTTGAACCCCATCGCCTTCAAATCAGGTCCAATCTCTGGCAGGCTGACAAGATATGCACCGCCATACTCAGCCTGGGGACTTCCCCTGAACGATCTGATATCGAAGATGTTGGTTTCCAAGTTGCCAAACGTGACATCGGCATCACGAAGGATCTTGATGATGCCGTCAAAGCCGGGATGTTGGTATTTCGTCAGCGGTCGCGACAGGATGAGGTCACCCACTGCTACCATCGTGAAGCCGTCCGCCACGTTTGTTGCAATCGATCCGACCGTATCATAGCCGCCATCCTGTTCGATCAGATGAAAATCGTTCTCGTGTGAATGCTCTTCCATAGTCCTTTTGCTCTCCTTTTCGCTGAATTTGGAATGATGTTTGGTGCCCCGTCAGCGTTGTACTTGAGTTCCTCGATCGGGTGAAAGAGGCTCTGACATAACCACACGACTGGGCGAGACATTCGCCGCCGCAGCTAGCTCGGCCGGTATGCCTGTAGCCGGAGCGCGCACATGACAGGCCACGACGCGGCCGTCAGCCATCGGCACCAAGGGAGGCACGTCGATGCGGCAACGCTCGACCGCGAGCGGACAACGCGGATGAAACGCGCACCCGCTCGGCGGATTGATCGGGCTTGGCACCTCGCCCTCGAGCGGCGCCTCCAGCCGAACCCGCGTCGGATCCGGAACCGGAGCAGCCGCAATCAGCGCCTCGGTGTAGGGGTGCACCGCCTTTGCGAAGAGCGCCTCGCTCGGGGCGAGTTCCACGATCCGCCCTAGATACATGACCGCTACGCGATGCGCGATATGCTCCACGACGCCAAGGTCATGCGAGATGAAGACGAAGGCGATCCCCATCTGCTGCTGGAGATCCAGAAGCAGATTCAAGATTTGTGCTTGCACGGATACGTCAAGGGCTGAGACTGCTTCGTCGGCGATGATGAGCGAGGGGTTGAGCGACAGGGCGCGTGCAATGCCGAGCCGCTGGCGCTGACCGCCCGACAATTCGGAAGGCAGCCTGTGCATCATCTCAGGCGACATCCCGACTTTTCGGAGAAGATCCGCGGCGAGTGCCTGACGCTGCTTGCGGCTGAGACGTTCAAAATTCTCGACCGGTTCGGTGATAATTTGCCCAGCCGTGAGGCGCGGGTTTAGCGACGAGTAAGGATCCTGAAAGACCATCTGCATCCGACGGCGCCACGCGTGAAGCGCGTCCTTCTTGAGGCCCGCAATGTCGGTCCCCTCGATCAGCACGCGGCCACCCGTCGGCTCGACGAGACGCATCAGGAGCCGCGCGACGGTGGACTTACCGCAGCCGGATTCACCGACGATACACAGCGTCTCGCCCGCCTCGACGGAAAAGGACACATCCTCCACCGCCCGGATCACCGGAATACTTTTCTTGAAGATTCCTGAGCCAAGCGGGTAGTGCTTGGTCAGGTTCTCGACTTTCAGCAGAGGACCACTCATGCGCCCATCACCTCTTCGGCGCGCCAGCAAGCTGCGGCGTGGCTCGACCCGACATCACGCAGGGCGGGTGTCTTCTCGCGGCAAATATCGACAGCGAACGGGCAGCGAGGCGCAAAGCTGCAGCCCACAATGGGCTCGCGCAGGCTTGGGACAATGCCTGGGATTTCCGGAAGGCGGCGCTGTCGGCCGCGCCGCGGATCGGGCACCGATCGCATGAGGCCTTGGGTGTAGGGGTGGGCGGGCCGCGCGAACAAATCTATCACGTTCGCTTGTTCTACGATCCGGCCAGCATACATCACGATCACGCGCTGGCATGTCTCGGCCACAACACCCAGATCGTGCGTGATAAACATGACAGCGGTTCCCGTGCGCTCTTTCAGATCGACGATGAGCCGCAAGATCTGTGCCTGGATGGTGACATCAAGCGCGGTGGTTGGCTCATCGGCGATCAACAGTTCTGGCGAGCAGGCAAGAGCCATGGCGATCATGGCGCGCTGGCGCATGCCTCCCGACATTTCGTGGGGGTAATTGTTGACGTGACGCTGGGGGTCAGCGATGCGCACGAGACGGAGCATCTCCTCGGCCTTCGACATGGCAACGGACCGCGAGGCCTTGGTGTGGATCTGCACCGCTTCGGCTATCTGGTGGCCAACCGTATAGACGGGGTTCAGGCTCGTCATCGGCTCCTGGAAGATCATGGCGATCTGGTCGCCGCGGATCTTTCGCATCTCCCGATCGGACAGCTCAAGGAGGTCGCGCCCGCGGAAGCGGACCTCGCCGCCAACGGTCTTGGCGGTCAGCTTCGGCAGCAGGCGAAGGACCGACAGGGCAGTGACGCTCTTCCCGCAGCCGGATTCGCCGACGACCCCGAGCGTTTCGCCTTTCTTCACCTGGAAGCTGATGCCGCCCAAGGCGCGGGTGACGCTTTCCTCGCCGTAAAAGTGCGTCTCAAGGTCGCGAACGTCGAGAAGCACATCATCCTCTGCAGATTCTCGCATCAGCATGTCAGCGTCTCCGCTTTGAGCGGGGATCGAACATGTCGCGCAGGCCGTCGCCGAGTAGGTTGACGGCAAGGACCGTGACGGCAAGGCAGATACCGGGGGCGAAGATCGTCAATGGGGCGATGGCGAGATACAGGCGCGAACTGGCGATCATGTTGCCCCAGCTCGGAATCTCGGGCGGCACGCCCACGCCGAGGAAGCTCAGCCCGGCCTCCGTCAGGATCGCACTGGCGCAGACCGTAGCGCCCTGGACCATCAGCGGCGGAATGGTGCTCGGCAGGATGTGTCGCCACAGCACTTTCGGCAGGCGCGCCCCGCCGCAGACTGCGGCCTCCACATAGGGACGGTCGCGAACACCTAGAACCACAGAACGAACCAGCCGCGCGACGGCTGGCGTCTCAGGGATGGCGATGGCGACGATGAGGATGCCGATGCCGGGTCCCGTCAGAGAAATGAGGGCAATGGCCAGCAGAATCGTCGGGATCGACATCAGGCCGTCCATGATCCGCATGACGACGTTGTCGAAGCTGCGGCTGTAGCCGGCGATGACACCGATCAGAGCCCCGGCAAGTGCTGCGCATGCCGCCGACATCAATCCGACCATGAGGGAGATCCGGGCGCCGAAGATCGTTCGCGCAAACACGTCCCGGCCCAGATTGTCGCTCCCGAACCACATCTCGGCCGAAGGTGGCTGCAGGCGCTTGAACGGATCCATGTTGACCGGATCGCCGGCGTAAAGCGGGGCGGCAAGCGCCAGAATGATCAGGAGCGCCAACAGGCCGCCGCCGACGAGCACCAGCGGGTGCCGCCTTGCCAGACGGGGAAGATCGGATAGCTGCAGCCGACCCATCGGCATGGCTTCAACTGGTGCGGAGAGGAGCGTCATATCAGTACCGGATCCGGGGATCTATCAGCGTGTAGGCGAGATCGACCGTGAGGTTGATAAGGACGTACAGACCCGAAGTCAGGATGAGCACGCTCTGAATTATGGGATAGTCGCGATTGTTGATCGCATCAACGACCAGACGGCCGATCCCAGGTATGTTGAACACCGTTTCCGTAAGGACAACTCCGCCGATCAGACCTGCGAAGCTTATGCCGATCACGGTCAGGATCGGGACACCCGCATTCTTCAAGGCATGGTGGAAAAGCATGGCATAGGACGAAGCGCCCTTGGCGGCGGCCGTTCGCATATAGTCTTCCGACAGAACTTCGAGCATGCTCGCCCGAGTGACCCGGGCGATGAAAGCGATGTAAGAAAGACTCAGAGCCAGGGTGGGCAGGATCAGGTGCACAAACCAAGGCCCGAGGCCACCATCGATCGGTACATATCCCTGGACCGGCAGCCAGTGTGTCTTGATAGCCAAGAAGTAGATGAGAAAATAGCCGACCACAAATACCGGGACGGAATAACCAAATGCCGAAAACGCCGCGAGGAGGCGGTCGACGAGCCCGCCAGTTCGCCACGCGGCAAGGATCCCGAAAGAGACCCCCACCGTCACCGAAAGGATCATCGTCAGGATCGACAGGGAAAGGGTCGGTTCAAGCCGCTGCGAGATCAGCTCGAGAACCGGTCGTCCGGCAAAGATCGAGGTGCCGAAATCGCCGCCGAGCGTGTCGCGCATCCAATGTATGAACTGAACCGGCATAGGATCGTTCAGTCCCAGCTGCTCGCGGATGGCGGCAATCATCTCCTCGGTGGCGGACCTGCCGGCGATCATGGCTGCCGGGTCGCCGGGCGCCAGCCTGAGAAGCAGGAAGACGAAAACTCCGACCATCGCCATGACGGCGATGGTCGAAATCGATCTGCGGAGGATATAGGCGGCCATTGCGTCTCAGGCCTTTTGCATGTTCCACATCGGGATGAGCCCCGGCATGCCGATGAGGCCGGTGAGTGCCTTGCGGCGAGCGATTGGCGAGACAACTTCACCCAGCAGAACGGTACCCACGAAATTCCAATATTCTTGTTGCATCTTGCGGGCCAGTGCCTTGCGCGCTTCAAGCGTTTCGACATCCGCCCATTTGGCGCGAAGAGCCTCATATTCATCGCTCTTCGGCCAGCCGTACCAACCCTTCTCACCATTCGCGCTTAGAGTGGGGCTGCCGACCGGATCGCCGCGTTGGTAATCGGACTCGCTCGAGATGAATATGCTCCAGCCGCCGTTCTCAACGGAGCCGTTGTTTGCGCGGCGCGCAACAAGGCCGCCCCAGTCGCTTGGTGCCAGCTCGGCATTAATCCCAATATTACGCAATGTGGCTGCCAGAAGCTGAGAGGCATTGCTAGCTTCCGCCCAATCCGTGGACTGCAGGATAACGACTTTCTCGCCTGCATAGCCGGCCTCGCTGAAGAGCTGCTTGGCCTTTTCCGGATCGCCACCCTTCTTGTACCATCCCGTATTTTCGTCGTTGGAATAGGGCGTATGGTTTCCAAATATCGAAGTGACGGTGCTGATGTATTCTGCGGGGAAACTGGTACGCATGACTGCCTCCTGATCGACCAGGTGAAGCATCGCTTGGCGCGCCTTGATGTTGTCGAACGGCTTCTGCAGACAGTTCATGCGCATGAAGAATACAATGCCCGACTTGTCTAGAACCTGAAGTTCAAGGTTGGGATCGCTCTTGAACGCTGGGTAAAGATCGGCGGGTGGCCCTGAGACGAAATCGACCTCGCCCGACTGCAAGGCCGCAAAAGCAGTCTGCTGATCGGAAATATTGTCCCAGATGACGCGATCGACGTTCACGACCTTTCCGCCCGCCAGTCCGTCGGACGGCTCGCTACGCGGTACGTATTTTTCATTGCGGTCGTAGGTGAAGCTCGCTCCCGGCTTGGCAAGAGCCTCGTTGAACTTGAAGGGCCCCGATCCGATATTCGCGGTCACCTGCTCTGTCGCAGGGCGACTCGCGTCCTTCTCGCGCATGATGTACAGGCACGGCGCAGACACTTTCGCCAGGATGTCGGTCAGAACCCCAAGCGCCTCCTTGAGCGCGATGGTGAAGGTCTTGTCATCCTTCTTCGAGATATCCCTGGCTCGCGCCATGATCAGTTGTCCGCCGGGATCCACCTGGCCCCAACGACGGATCGAGGCCACACAGTCCGCCGCAGTGACGGGGGTGCCGTCGTGCCACCCCAAGCCATCCCGGAGCTCGAACGTATAGGTCTTCTTGTCGTCGGAAACGCCCCATTTCCCGATCATTTGCGGCTGCGGCGTCAACTTGGAATCAAGGGCAAACAGCGTATCGTATATCGCCAGGCCATGGTTGGCGGTGATGGTAGCCGTCGTAACGACCGGGTCGAACACACTGAGGTCACCCATCACCATCCGGACCGTCCGCGCTACGCTTGGCGCTGTCTGTGCTCGCAATACAGAAGGGATCGACATAGCCGCTCCGGCGGCCAAACCCGTTTTGATGATTTCACGTCGAGAGATTGTCATGTCCATTTCCCCTTTTTCAGTCGCGCGGTTCATCCACGCTGGTCTGATCGATGAATACCGAGAGGAGCATTCATCGGCCTATGTTCAGTCGCGTGGCTACCTACGTCAAATTCAGTTTGAGTATCTTTCCCATCTGGTTTTGAGATAGACCCAGCGGCCAGCGGGCTAGCTCGGTATCCGTATGGATTTCCCCAACCTACGGAGGCGAACCGGCGGCAAGCACGCTCTGGAGCCTCCCTTGAGAAATTCGACCCCAATGCAAACGAGGCGCTCGCCATATGCCAGGTAGAGCTCCTACGCAGGGCCTAGGCGTTTTGTCCGTCGAGCCTAAAGCGTGTCCAGCATTTGCAGCGTACGGCGTGAGGCCGTTGAGGGCCTTCGGGGGAATTTGTAGCGAAGTCGGCCAGATGGCTGCGCAACTGGTCGTGGCACCAGCTTTTTATCCGCGCCAGACCTCGACTCTGTGGTATTCAGCGATCTGCTGTCGCAAAGGTTCTGTAACTTTAGTTGAAGGATTGCAAACCTTTTGGTTGCCGGCGGTGTGACGCGGAGCGTCTCAACGAATTTCGGTGGGGGCCATGTCCCAGCGACGCCCTTTCAGCGGGGCTATGGAGTGATCAACATGGCGTTATATCGCAACCAACTCATCCGCGGCCCACGCCGGATGGTTACGGTCCAGGGATGATTGGTCTTGGTGAGCCGGCGCTTGGCTGACGCATCCTTGGGACTGGATCATTTGGGCGGAGTTGTCCTGCCCGTTCAACATGTCCTGGAACCCGGCTGCAGCTTCCTGTGCGCTTTACTCCGGCAGGCCTGCCTGCGGGACTGCAGATCGTTGGTAAACGTTTCGACGATCTGAGCGTGTGTTTGGTTGAGAGCCGCGGTCGCTTGTTATTCGAGGGCTGAAGCAGTTCGGACGCCGCCGAGGCCTGCAACACGCGATCCGTACAGCGGGCCCATTTGTTTTGTTTCTGGGGGGCAGCACGGCGGTCTCAGCCGGGGGGTGTTGCGCTGAACCTGCGCACGACATTCTCGAGCATGCGTGAGACAGGTCCCTCGAAGCCGTTCCGCCATAGACTGCCGCAGAAAGTGATCGATCCGACTGAAAACACTGCCCCTCCCTTGGGTTTGTCGAAATAGACGATCTCGGCCCGCAAATGAGGCTCATTGGGCAGAACTAGCCGGGGCGGATCGCCCTCGAACGTCCTCCGACGCACAATATGCTCTTCTGGAACCAGCACGAAAGAAGCAGGCTCATATTCCGATCGGGCAAGGATGATCGCATTCTCCGGCGTCCCGAGCGCGGGATCCGTGCAGTCGAGCTCGTAGCCCGCGGCGCCACCACCCGAGAGGCCGTAGTCGCCGATAATGTCCGCCTCGATCCCTTCGAAAATCCAGGCATGGGCCGGATCGCGCGATGCCGGCAGGCGGCGAAAATGCGTGCCCTCGAATGCGCCTTGCCCCACGAAGCCGACACCGACGAGCATCTGCGGCGGGCGCCGGTTGCGCCTCCACAGCCCGCCCAACTGACCGTCGAGCGCATTAAAATATTCGCCCGGCTCTGCGGCCCACAGGCGCATGCCGCCCTCGGCGCGCCTGAGCTCGAAGAGATGCGGTATCTTCTTGTCGCGCGCGATGCGCCAATAGAAGCCGTTGCCACCGAGATAAGCGAGCCTCCCGCCGTTCTCCGTATAAGCCTGCAAAGCATCGAGCGTTCCCAGTGTGTGATATTCGGGATGCGAGCCCGTCAGCACAGCGCGGTAGGGCGTGAGAAGCGCAACGCCCTCGTCATCGAGATCCTCATCCGTCACAATATCAAAGGGAAAGCCTTTAGCCTCGAGCCAGGCGAGGATATGCGTATCGGCCGGGTAGTGCCGCAATCCTGAGCCACGCTGATCGTTGATCGAAACGAAACCTGGCCGCATCGTCAGCATAGGGCGATGGCGCGAAGTGAAGGCTACGCCGCTTCCGTCGCGATGGAGGTTGTAGGTCGAACCTCCGTACTCCGGATGCTGATCGGGATTGTACGGATAGGCGCCCCATTCCCGGACACGCTCGTGATAAGCGGCGTCGGCCCCGCCGCGCCGATCGTTGGCGTAGGCCTGATAGGTGAACGTCGGAGCAAGAAATGCTATCGGCGCGAAAGGCCCCTGGCGTTTTGGGAGGACGTAGAAGGGCAGCCAGTCCTCACCGTCACGGCAGGTCAGGTGAAACGCATAGGCGCCGCTGCGCATGTCCTCCGGAACGGTCCAGGTGAAATCGGGCTGCCATCGGCAATCATCGAGATCGTCATCGTGGAAATGAATGGCCGCGTAATCGCGCGGTGCGTTGCGCCAGCACACCTCTAGCCCGCTCCATTTCGCGCCGACCACTGCGCGCATTGGCTGGTTGACAACCCGCCCGTGATATTTCCCGGGCCCCACATCAATGACGTTTGAACTGTCGATGCCGTGCGAGAAGTCCCAGGCGGCGAGCACTTCGCCACCCAGCCGTTCCACCTCCGCCAATGGATTGTCGAAGGCTTCGACGCAGCCAAGCAAAATCGCCGGATCCTCAAGCTTGCCCGTGAAATGGCGCTGCGGCGCGATCGCTCGCTCGGCCGCAAAGAGGACTGTGCCCGAAGAAGGCAGGCTCACGCCTGCGGCATGTCTATTGACCTTAACAGGTTCGCCTTTGTTGACTGGCTGCTGCCCGAGCACGACGCGTCCGGAAGCTGGGTCAATAGCGAGCCAGAGGCGATACCACGCTCTCGGTTTGAGTGGCACCTTCGTTGCAAGCTCAAGCGACCCCTCGGGCCATGCAATTGAGGCCTCAGCGCCAGATGGGCCGATCGAAAGAACGACGGCGTGGTCGCCGGCCTCCTCGGCTAATACGGCAGCCGAAGGATCGACCACGCCCGGCTGGACCAGCAGCGTCCAGGTGCAGGCCGCTCGTGGATTCCTCGCGGGCCCGGTCTCAATGATGCCATAAGAGCCGAGCCTGACCTCCTGCCGGCACCCGTCATGGCTTTGATCGAGAAGATGCGACAAGTCCTCGAAGCGCATTCCCGGCCCCTGAGGATTCGGATCGGCGCTGATAACGCGCAGAAGACGCCGGCGATAGGGGCCAGGCTCCTGTAGGCTCACATGTGCGACGAATGTCTCCCCCGGGCGATGCGAGAAGCGGTCGAGATAGCCGGTGATCGGGATCTCCCTGAATGGTTCAACGCTGGCCATTAGTACATTCCCCAATTTGTATTGTCTTTGGCCGCCTAGTGCCATTGTTTATCCGATGGTCAATTGCCGTGCTTTTCATCTAATTTTTTCGTTTCGAGCCTGACGACGGTTGAGCATCGCCAGCAGCCGATTTTGTTCATTCCCGACGATCGAGAGGCCCTCGTCGACACCCATTCCGGGCTTTGCAAGCATCATGTCGGCCTGGGTTGCCACCGATACGTGGACAGAAGCTTGGGCGGAGAGATCTGTCTCGGTACAGCTTCCTCCGACATACGCGCCTACCTTATTCGCCTTGCAGACGAGAACTGCGCGCGCCAGCCACTCGATAAGCCATCGCGCGACAAGTGGCCCCTCCAGTTCATTGCCATGGCATCCGCCAGTGACAAGGAGGCGCGGCCCTTCCCCTTGGCTGAAGACCGGGAGCGAAAGTTCTTCGCAGTCGGCACCTCCCGGGACGACAAGATGCCCCCTACCCACGCCGGGTTTATCCAGATCGAATGTAAGGTGTGGTATTCCGTTCATAGTTCAACCTATTGCGGGTATTCTGGCGACCTTGGCGCCGGGTTTGCGATAGCTGTTGCGCGTTTGCGTTCTTCCGCTCTGGAAGTATGCGCCACACGGTGTTCAATTCGCCAATATAATGTCCCGGACGGGGCCATCGCGTTTTTAGATGGCCGCCGCCTGCTTTGGTGAAACTACCGCTGCTCGATGTTCACAATGAAAGATGGGGGTAGCCCCGGCAGACAAGCCTGTGCGCTTCCTTGATTGCGTCGGTCCCACTGCGCCGGGGCCGATGGCCATAGACATCATCCTCGAAGTCCGCCTCGAAGATCGCTTCCAGCACCAGCTTGGCGGCGGTCACAGCACTTTCGGCAGGCGTGCGAAAACAGCGCTCGCCAATAGCCCCCTGAAACAGCGCAAGCTTGACCTGAAACGAAACCCAATCCAAACATCAACGAGATCCAGGATCAGTCCGAAAAATGGCCGGCTTCAAATCGGAACACCGGCCGGAACGAAATCGGAATGACTGGCCGGCTTCAAATCGGAATCGATGGCCGGCTTCGTCGGAATACGCACCATAAGGCGTGTCAGGTCTTTTCTCATTAGGCTCTCCCGTTCACCGCTAAAAGATGAAGCTCAAGCCGAATACATGGCGTGATCGCGGAGCATCCAGCACTCAGCTAAACTGCTGACGTTTGGTATCGCCATGTGGAGAATGGAATGATGAAGCACTTTGTTGGTTCTGGATGTTTCCCTCGACCTGACATCGGTATGCGTTCTTGACGAAGAGGGCGCCGTGGTTTGGCGTGGCAAGGTAGCCTCACCACCTGAAGCCTTGACTGAAGCCATTCGCAAGCATGCACCGTCAGTTGTGAAGATTGGCCTGGAAACAGGACCGTTGTGCACCTGGCATTGGCACGCCCTCCGCGAAAACGGCCTTCCTGTCGTCTGCCTTGATGCCAGGCATGCTAAGGCGGCGTTGTCGGTTCAGCTGAAACAAGACTGATGACAATGACGCCTACGGCTTAGCTCAGATTATTCGGAGCGGCTGGTATAAGGAAGTGGCGGTCAAGAGCCTCGACAGCCATCGTGTGCGGACGTTGCTATCTTCCCGTGCCCAGCTGGTTAACATGCGCCGCGATCTCGGAACAAAGATACGTGGGCTTTTGAAGACATTCGGCAGGATTGTGGGGAAAGTCAGTGGAAGGAAATACGAGGAATGCGTCCGCGAGTTCTGCGCGGGGGTCCCTGGGGTTGAAGAGGCTGTTTCAGTGTTGCTGTCTGTCCGCGCACAGATTGAGCAAGAAATAAGAACGTTGGAGGAGTACCTCCTCGGGTTCGCCAAACACAGCAATCCTTGCCGCCGGCTGATGACGGTGCCCGGCATTGGCGTATTGACGGCCGTCAGCTTCGTCACGGCGGTGGATGGTCCAGCGCCTTTGTCCGCTCATCGGGTGTGGGTGCCTACTTCGGCTTGACGCCGAGACGGTATCAATCGAGAGAAGTCAATCGTGACGGGTCTGTGTCAAAATGCGCCTCACACGCAGCTATCTCTTCGAGGCTGCAGGTACTCTCTTGGCTCGGGTCGGCAGATGGTCTGCGCTCAAAGCATGGGGCGCGCGCCTGGCTCGCCGGATAGGCAGCAAGAAAGCCCGTGTGGCCGTCGCCCGCAAACTGGCAGGTAATCATGCATCGGATCTGGATCGACGGCAGCGAATTTCGCTGGTCGAAGAAGGGGGCGACCAAGTGATCACCAGCTAAGCCCATAGCAAAATCCGCCCTTTTTTGGCGGTGTTATGTCCCTGCCGGGACGATGGCGTTGGTGAGCTCGTAGATGGGGAGGCAGCCCTGACTTAAGGTACTGCGTCGATTACATTGAGGCACCCACGTCCCGAACGCTAACATGCGGCGACCTTGTGTTAACCGCGAAGAGAACCACAGAGCCGGCAGGAACATGGATACGCCGAAAAGGAGCTTGCAATCAGCTCCGCGATCAGAGAACCCCATCTGTTCTTGCCTGCCGGCGCCTACTGGCTCATGTGGGGCTTGCGCGCCGCGGACAGAGGAATCGGTGAGTTGGATTTCACTGGTTTCGTCACGCCAAGGCTATTAGTATTGGTCGATACCCAAGCCTGCCTGCAGCAATCCCTCCATAAAATTCTGATACGAAGCCATAGAACAAGTTACGATGCCCATCGGGTAGTGGATCCACCCCCGCTGCACCCCATTTACCAGTCGACGAGCGCCGTTTCCAAGGGCTGGCCGAAGGACTGCAGCTTGGAAATAGCGCCATCACGTTTCCCCCAGTTTCAGAGGCGAACATCTTAGCGTCCATGGTGTTCAGTACATATTTGAACAAGCTTCGCCTATCCGCATCGGGTGTCTGCCCTTCGTCGTCGAGCAGAGATTCGAGTTTGGCACGACGGGCGAGCGTCGTCATTCGACGTTCGTGTTGCCGCGTTGCGCTGTGTACGGTTGAAGAGGTGCATGTTCGGAACCCGACAAACTGAGGCACAAATATTCCGCCGTAGCGGCGCGAAACCCATGGTTTTGCCCCTCTTGCTCGCACGTCCTCTTCGGTGGCCTGCCTATTGCACAGGACACGGCGAACGAGCCATTACGACCATAGCGGTCTCGCAGTCTCCGACCCAGGAGGTCTACATGAAACTTGTGCGAACGATCCAAATCAATGCGATAGACACTGCACTGTTGAGTGCGGCCCCGCCAATATTGCCGGTTGAGTATTCGAACTATTGCCATCGCCGTTGCTGCGAGGGCGAGGTCCTCATGCGCCAGACGGAATACTGGCTCCAGGCGCTGGCAGGCTGGGCGCTGCTGCAGCTAGCTAAGATCGGCGACGCGAACTCGTGGGAGGCTGATCTACGCGATATCGAGCGGAGCAGGTCGAGCGGTTTGCGAGCTGTTTGCAGCAGGCGCTGGGCCAGATGGCGGCCGACCGCGGGCAGCGAGTCTGGTCGGCTCCGCTTCTGTTGGCGAAGAAACGGCCCCGTCTTCTGGTCGAGTCTCCGCAGGACCGCTACATTTACGAACTCTTTGAGCGCAGGCGCACCGGGATCCGGTGGCGATCGCGGTCGGTCACGAGGATCCGGACCTGGCTATCGAGTCGAACACGCGGGCGACCTTCCCGGTGCCTCGCGCTTGCGCGCCTCAAGCAGCTTCCCCCAGAACGGCCCGAGGCCTCACACTGCGGTCATGAATTCATCGAGGGGACGCGCGTCGTTACCGAGGGTGAACTGTAAACCAAGCGCAGAAATTCGCGAGGAGCTGTCCAAAGGAACGAGTCCGATGATCAATATCCGAAAAGCGAATAGCGCCGATGTTGAGGCAATCTCGCAGTTGCACATCGGGAGTGCCCAGCAGACCTATGCCCATATCATGCCAAAGAGCTATCTTTTCGAGAGAATGCCGACTGAACTACGTCATGATTGGCAGGAGCGATTAGTGAATCCCAGCAAATCCGAGCAGCATCTGGTTCTTGTCGCGGAAACCGCAAGCCGAGAGGTCTGTGGTTTGCTTGCTGTAGTTTTCGATGATACGGACCCATGGGGTGCCTTTATCCCCGCTCTTCACGTCGCGCCGACCGAACAACGGCGAGGGATCGCGCGCAGGCTGCTGATGGAGGCGGTAGCCCAGTTCCCCAGCGGTTATGCTCAAAAAGGGGTTCATCTCCTGGTCTTCGAACAGAACCTCAATGCCCGTGCCGTTTATGATCGGCTTGGCGGTGTGGTGAAGGAACGAGTGAAAGAACCGGCCGCGCTAAGATATGTGTGGCCCTCCCTGAGCGCGTTTCGTTGGCAGGTCGCTCAAATCGAGCGGCCGGCGACTTGAGATAGCTTTCCGCGCCGTACACCAGTTTTACCAGCTTGAGCCTGGTGATCTCACCCTCGGTCTGGCCGTTGGACCATGGTTTGGTGATCGCCGCTCGCACGGCTGTGCTGTCGCGGATGACGCCATCGGCAAAGGCGCATTGCCGCACGTTTCCGGCGCACCGGGTCCGCTAGCATGCGAGCGATCAGCTGTGCCAGCCGCGACAGCGCCTTGCCGCGCGGCTCGCAGGCTCTCTCAGGCTAGTTGCGGTCCTAGGCTTGCCGTTCGGCGACGAGAATTGCTCTCTACGGTCAGTATCAACCCCTTCGCTGCGGCACTATAACCGAGCACATCATATCACGCCCTAGATCTACAGGAGCGCGATGGCAACTTGAGGCTGACGAATGACCTGCGGATGCAATCGAGCGCGGAGGCGGTCTCCGGCAGGCCGGTCAGGGGCACGAACGAGCAGGCTTGCGTCTTGCTGTGACGGACACGGATGGCTTCGGTCCGCCAGTCGATGTCCTCAAGCCGCAGGTTGCGGATTTCTCCAGCCCGCAGTCCATAGGTCGCAAGGATTTGCAAGATCGCATGGTCCCGCACCCCGCCGGTGTCTTGTCCGTTCTCGCGGTTTCCAACACCGCGGCGATCTGGCTCCGCTCCAGGATCGAGGGCACCCCTTCATAGGCGTAGAGCAGTGGCGCGATGACATGTGGTGACTGGTCGGTCGCAATGTGGCTTGCCCTATGGAGATAACGCAACAACGAGCGAAGCCGCTCCGCTACAGATTTCAGCGAGCAGCGTGTCAGCTTCAACGCACGCAGGTCCATATAGCGGTCGATGTCGCCGATGCTCAGGTCCATTAGGCCTTCGACACCCCATCGTTCGAGTTGCCAGCCAAGGAACTGTCGAGCCTCCCACAAGAAAGCGTCGATGCTGGGCCGGGCAAAGCCACGCTCCTCGTGAAGCCAGGTCTCATATTCGTTGCAGATTGTAAATCGCAGTGCACCGGCGGCGCAGTGTCAAGCGAAGTGAGGATTTGACCCCCAGGGCGAACTGAAGATTTGACCCCCTCATTGCTTTGCAGTTTCGTTGGTGTCGGGGGGGGGGGGGGGGGGGGGGGGGGGGGGGGGGGGGGCGGGCGCATCAAAAAAACCCCCTCAACCCCCGCTTTTCGCGAAGCCGGTAGCTGTCACCGCGGATGGTGATCACTGTCGAATGATGAAGCAGGCGATCAAGGATCGCGGTCGCGACCACGGGATCGCCAAACACGCTGCCCCATTCGCCCACCGAGCGGTTGGAGGTGATCAGGATCGATCCCCGCTCATAACGCCGCGACACCAGCTGGAAGAACAGATGCGCGGCGTTGGCTTCGAACGGGAGATAGCCGAGCTCGTCGATGATCAACAGTTTCGGCCGCGACAGGGTCGTCAGCTGCTTTTCGAGTGAACCGTCGTCATGGGCCTTGGCCAGCATCGCCACCAGCGTGGCCGCCGTGACGAACTGGACGCTATGGTTCTGCCGGATCGCCTCGCGCCCGAGAGCCACCGCCAGATGTGTCTTGCCCGTACCCGGAGGTCCAAGGAACAGGACCGTGTCGCCATGGGCAATCCAGCGGCAGGTCGCCAGCTCCCGGACTTGGCGCTGATCCAGCGACGGCTGCGCGTCGAAGTCGAAGCCATCGAGTTCGCGCACAAACGGGAACTGCGCGATCTTGCCTGCCATGGAGATGCGCCGCTCGTCGCGCCGCGCGATCTCGCGCGTCACCAGGAAGGCCAAAGCCTCGCGCAAGGTCATTTGCGAACGCGCCGCTTCGTCCAGCAGCGTATCGAGCTGATCCCGGATCGCGGTCAGCTTCAGCCGGTCGAGCTGAGCCACCAGCATCTCGTGATCGACCGTCGTCATCACCAGCTGCCTCCCACCAGTGCCTCATATTCGGCCAGCGGCCGCAACAGAGCGGAAGGCGCGGCGAACCCTTCACGCTGAAGAAGTTTATGCTCGTGCGCCGCGCGATCGGCAACCCATAGCTGGTTGACGCCATTGAGGACACTTCCCTTGGCAAGGTTCGGCGAACGACTTGCCGTAAAGCGATGCGCCGAGGCACCTTGCAACAGGCCGATGAACACGGAGGTTTCGGGCCATGACATTGGAACATGCAGATATGGTCGCCGAGTTAAGGCGTCGCCACGGCGGCGGCCGAAGATCCTGCAACCGTGCCCGGGCGCGTGCGGCAACGAACGTATGGCTTAATCGAGCGATCTCGGAAATAAAAGGCCCACGACAGGCTTTCAACCATTGTGATGAAGGAGTTGCAGTGCATTCTTGGCCATGGCGATGAGCCAACGGCTTCCGGGCAGGCTCCAACGGTTCAACCGGTCAGCGGGTCTGCCATGGAACTGTTCGTCGGTCTTGATGTTTCCGTTCACACCACCGGCGTCTGCGTAATGGACACGGGTGGTGCTCATTCGAGAGAGCAAGGTGGGGACCGAGCTGGAGGCGATCGGCGCCCTGCTTCACGCGATTAGCGGCCCCTACAAGCGCGTCGGCCTTGAGGCCGGTCCGCTTTCGCAATGGCTCTACAGTGGCCTGTCGGCAGCAGGCTATCTGGTGATCTGCGTCGAGACGCGGGCACATGAAGGCCGCGCTCTCGGCTCAGATCAACAAGACCGATCGCAACAATGCCCGCGGCATCGCGCAGATGATGCGCGTCGGGCTCTACAAGCCGGTTCATGTCGAGACCGTCCGGAGCCAGGAGATCCGGATGCTGCTCACTGCGCGCAAGTTCGTGCAGACGAAGATTCTCGATGCGGAGAACAACCTGCGAGGCCTGCTGCGCAACTTTGGCCTCAAGGTCGGAGCCGTAACCCGGCTGCAGTTCGAGCGGCGCATTATCGAGCTCGCGCTGGCGCAGATCATGCGCACCGGCTGGTACCGGCAGGTGCATGTCAAGAGCCGGCAATGCCGGTTGTGGCGCGCGCTGCTGGTTGCCCGCCGCACGGTGCTGAACGAGATGCGCAGCATCGAGAATGTTGTGCGCGCCATGCTACGCGAGACCGGCGTCAAGCTCGGTACACCGTCGCGCACCGCCTTTGCTGATCGCGTGCGCGAGTTGGCTGGCGCCGAGGTGATGGCAATGGTCGAGCCGCTTCTTGCGATCCTCAGCGTCATGCTGAAGGAGTTCGCCCGCTTGACCAAGCAGGTTCTCCACATCGTCCCCAAGGAGAAGTCTGTCGGCGGCTGATGAGCGCGCCCGGCGTCGGGCCGATCACCGCGCTCGCCTTCCGGGCCACCGTTGACCGGCCGGAGCGGTTCGGCTCTTCGCGGGCGGTGGGGGCGCATCTAGGGCTGACGTCGGCGCGCTATCAGTCGGGCGAGACCGACGTCCAGGGCAAGGTCAGCCGCTGCGGCGACGAACTCGCCCGCACCGCCCTCTACGAGGCGGCGCATTCGCTGCTCGTGCGCTCGAAGAGATGGTCGAGCTTGCGCGCCTGGGGCATGAACATCGCCAGACGCCGCGGCATGGCTCGTGCCCGCGTGGCGGTGGCCCGCAAACTGGGCGTCATCCTGCACCGCATGTGGGCCGACGCAACCGAGTTCCGCTTTGGAAAGGAGCCTGCCGCACTGGCAGCGTGACCGAGACAGATCAAAGGAGCAAGGAACACGAACAAAGCTTTCGCCCGAAAGGGCGATGCCCGGATCGTTCCGTGGGGACGATGGGCGAGGCGATCTCGTTGAGAGTCCTGAACCTGCCGAACTAAGGTTCGCAAGGTCGTGAACCAGATTGAGACGTCTCGCTCTCCTGATCCCATCATGCGGCGGCCCAAGCGCCGACCGCGAAGAGAATCGAGTGACCCGCGGAACGGTCCGAGAAAAGTGCAGGAGCACCTTGACCACGACGACCCCAATCAGAGAGGACTCTTAGACCATTGGCACGACATTATCGGCAACCTAATTCGACGCCGGCAACGGCTTCTCGGCCGTGGTTTCGCTCGAAGAAGGCTCAGTGGACGTCAACAATGTCTTCTACGTGGGCACGATCGACAGCTATGTTCCGCATGTTGTCCGGGTGTGCAGTACACGCAGGGCTGGGGCGCTAGCGTCGTCGCTTATGACAGCAACTTCGAAGAATGGGGCAAGGTTCGCGCTGACTTCAACGTGACCAGCGAGCTGTCACTGTTCGCCATGTTCGGCTAGCCTGAATTTCTCAAAGCAGGTGGTGCATCGGCTCCCTTCCGTGAATCCGTTAAGCCATTGCTGCAAAAGCAGTTTTACAGATTCGCAGAGCCGATGCACCACCTGCTTTGAGAAATTCAGGCTAGGGAACCCGCACGCAACATACAGCGCCTGGTATTTGCGCGGTATCGAATGCAGGAACGCGCACTCTTTTATGCGTAAAAGAGCGTGTGAGGTGTGCTGCTCAGCATTTCCGAACCTTGCTCTGTAACAAGAACATGCTCACTGGTTCCAAA
>NZ_JAMYMZ010000060.1:0-27640 GCF_040318825.1 Mesorhizobium sp. M1006 | reverse complement strand
AGCCGGTCGTCAGCCCCGGTAAGGCGCAGACGATCTTCACATTGAGTTTCTCCTCGGCGATCGCCATGCAGATGAAATCGTAGGCCCGCCTCGATGCGAAGACGGCATAGGTCGTCGCGAAGGGCGTGAAGCCCTCCCGCGCCAGGCCGGCGGCGGCGCTCATCAGCACCTGCTCCGCCATGCCCATCTGATAGAAGCGGTCCGGATGCTCCTGTGCGAAGACATGGAGATCGGTGTATTTCGCGAGGTCTGCCGTCATTCCGACGATCCCGGGCCGCTGGTGCGCCAGTCTGGCCAGTGTGTGCCCGAACGGCGCATTGCGTGTCGGTACGCCATCGGGCGCGATCGACGCGATCATCGCCGATGTGGTCTTGCGCTCACCGGCATTGGCGGCGTGGCGCGGCGCGAATTTTGACAACCTCAACGCGGACGTCCCTTTTCCAAAGCTTCGAGCGCCAGCGCCCATTCATGCGGTTCGACGCGGATGAAATGCGTGATGTCGCGGGTTTCCAGGAATGGCACACCCTTGGCCATGCGCGTATCGCAAACGATCACACGCGGACGAGGTTCCTTCAGGCCGCGCGCCAGGTCGAAGGCCTTGCGGACCGCCTCGATGTCGTTGCCGTCGACGCGCTGCGCATGCCAGCCGAACGCCTCGAACTTGTCGGTCACCGGTTCGGAGGAGAGCATGGCCGTCGACGGACCATCGGCCTGCTGATTGTTGAAGTCGACAATGGCAATGAGATTGTCGAGCTTGTGGTGGGCGGCCGACATCGCGGCTTCCCAGGTCGAGCCCTCACCGAGCTCGCCGTCGGACAAAAGATTGTAGACGAAACTGTCGCTTCGCTTGCGCGTCAGCCCCATGCACATGCCAACGGCAATGCCAAGGCCGTGACCGAGCGAGCCGCCGGTGATCTCCATGCCGGGCGTGTATGGCGCCATGCCCGACATCGGCATACGGCTTTCATCGCTGCCATAGGTTTCGAGCTCTTCCTCCGGCAGCACGCCCGCTTCGATCAGAGCCGCGTAGAGCGCGATCGCATAGTGTCCGATCGACAGCAGGAAGCGGTCGCGTCCCTCCCACAACGTGTCCTCCGGCCGGTAGCGAAGCGCATGGAAATAGGCGACGGCAAGCACGTCGGCGACACCCAGCGCCTGTCCGACATAACCTTGGCCCTGGACTTGGCCCATTCGCACGGCATGTCGGCGGATACGATAGGCTCGTTCGGCCAGGCTGACATTGCTGCCAGCGCGAGGCATCTCAAGATCCGTTATCCTCTCAGCCATGGATCAGCATCCCACCGTTGACGTCGATCACGGCGCCGGTGATGTAGCTGGCCAGATCGGACGCCAAAAAGAGATAGGCGCCAGCGACGTCGCGCGCATCCCCCAGCCGGCTGAGCGGGATTCCCTTGATGATGTCGGCGCGCATGGCTTCGGTCAGTTTGCCGCCGGTGATGTCGGTCTGGATCAGGCCCGGTGTGACACAGTTGACGCGGATGCCTTCGGGACCGAATTCGCGCGCCATGGCCTTGGCAAGCCCCAGAACACCCGCCTTGGCAGCCGAATAGTGCGGGCCACCGAAGATGCCGCCGCCGCGCTGGGCCGAAACCGACGACATGCAGATGATCGAGCCACCGCCATTTTCGCGCATGTTCGGGATGAATGCCTGGCTGAGATAGAGCACGCCGCGTAGGTTGACATCGAGCATGCGGTCCCAGTCAGCCGGGCCGATATCCAGTGTCTTTGCGGGCTGCGTGATCCCGGCAATGTTGCACAGCACGTCGACCTTGCCGAAGGCTTCGGCCACTTCGGCAGCAGCCCTCTTGCACGCATCGAGGTCGGCGACGTTACAGGCGAGGCCAATGTGCTCGGGCCCAAGCGACTCGGCGGCGTCACGGGCCTGTTGCTCATCGAGGTCAAGAATAGCAATGCGCGCGCCTTGCTCCGCCATCAGCGTTGCCGTGGAGCGGCCTATCCCCCGAGGGCTCGCGGCCCCTGAAATCACCACGGCCTTGCCCTTCAGCAACATGTCGAACTCTCCTGCTATTTCTCTTTGCCGGTGATCTAAAGTCGGTAGAACCGGGCAGCGTTGTCATGGAACAGCGCGAGCCGCTCCTCGTGCGGGTAGGCGATCGTAGTTTCCTTGAAGGCGTTCAAAATGGCGTCGAAGCTCGAGAACAGCTTGTCGACGGGGAAGTTCGTCGCGAACATCAAGCGGCCGACGCCGAAGGCTGCGATCGCCTCCTCGACATAAGGACGAATCGAGGCCGTGGTCCAAGTCCAGTCGCCCATGCCGAGGCCCGAGATTTTGCAGGCGACGTTCGGCGCTTGCGCCAACTGGTGCATGCCTTTTTTCCAGGCGCCAAAATGCTCGGCGCCGTCGACCTGCATGCCGGTGTGATTGAGAATGATCTGGACGTCGGGAAAGTCGCGCGCGAGTTCGAGGAACTCGCCCATCTGGGGATAGTAGAGCTGCAGGTCGAAGCTCAGCCGTCGCTTCGCCAGCTCCCGGAAACCACGCCGCCATTCGGGTGTCCGGCTCACCTCCGGCCGCGCCAGATAGGTCTTGGCGGCGTCGGGATGGTAGTTCATCGACTGCCGAATGCCGCGGAAGTTCTGATGTTCCATGTGGCGGTCGAGGAGCTCGCCAACATCGGGTCTAGACAGGTCGGCATAGCCGACGATGCCGTGGGGAAACCCCCGCTTGTCGGCGATCTCCTGCAGCCAGCGCGTCTCCCCAACCGGATCGCTGGGATCGAACCCCACATCCAGGTGCACCGATTTTACGAGGTTCTGGTTCTTGCCGTCCTCAAGATAGTCCTCGAGAAGGTAACTTTTTCGGATCGCCTCGTAGTCACCGAAGGCTGACGGCTTAACCCCGTCGGTCAGCCACGGATAATAATTGGCCTCCAGATCCCACAAATGATGGTGCGGATCGATGAACGGCAGCTCGGCCACGGTCGGGATTCCTTGCTTGAGGTCTGGACCCGCCGGCCAAGCCGGCGGGTCCATTGGGTGGCGGTCAGTTGCTCGGGGGAAAGACGCGGGCGATGACCTTCTTGGCCTCGGGACTGTCAACCTTGTCGGCCGTAACAAGAGGCATGACCAAGGCCAGATCCTGGGTCACCGGCGCGCCCGTCAGTGCGTTGTAGACCTGTTGGGTTCCGTCGATCCCTTGGCCCACCGCCTCCTGGAAGAAGATGCCTTGGATCGCTCCCGTCTTGAGCAGCGCAATCGTTGTCGGCGAGCCATCGGCGACGGTAATGCCGATCTTGCCGGCCAGGCCGCGCGTTTCGACCACCTTGGCGGCGCCGCTGCCGGCTTCGTCATACATGCCGTAGATAGCCTTGACATCGGGATTAGCGGTCAAGAGGTCATTTGCCTGGGTGACGGCTTCGTTGATCGTCAGGCCACGCGTCTCCAGCATCTGGACGAGGTCACACCCTGCGGCCGCGAACGCCTCCTTGGCGCCCTTGAGGTATTTCTGCGCATTCTCCCGATCCTGCGGCAAGGACAGCATACCGACCTTGTTGCCGCCACGCTCCTTGGCGAGCTCGCAGGTGAATTTCCCCTGCGCCTTGCCGGTCTCATAGTTGTTCGCCGTGACCGAGGATGTGTAGTTGGTGAGGCCCGGCTGCGGCCCGATGCCGGCGAACGCGATCGGTACTTTCTGCTTCGCCAGATAATCGAGCAGCGGCGGTGTCGATGTCGAGCTAACGGGGCCGATCACAATGGCCGAGACACCTTTGGTGACGGCGGTCCTGGCATTGTCCATCTGCTTGGCGGGCGAATTCTCCGACGTGTACTCGACATAGTCCATGCCAAGCTCGTTGGCCTTCTCCTTCACGCCGTAGCCGACCCATTGCCAGTAGGAGATATCCAGCGATGGGGCGATATAAGCGACGGTCTTCTTGTCTTCAGCATATGATGCGCTGGACAGGCCGGACGCCGCCAATGCTGCAAGCAGGATTGTCTTCATTTTCATCTTGGTTCCTCCCGTTGATGATCTAGATGCGGTTGTTATTGCTGAAGCGGTCGATCAGAACCGCGAGCAGGATTGCAGCGCCGGTGACCGAGCCTTGCCAGAAGCTGTTCACGCCAATGAGGTTCACGCCGTTCTGGATACAGGTGATCATCAGCGCGCCCAGCACGGCGCCGATCGCGCTCCCGGTTCCGCCAAAGAGGCTGGCCCCGCCAATGACGACGGCGGCGATTGCCTGCAGCATCAGGCTGGCGCCGGCAGTGGCTTCGGCGTTGAGGATGTAGCTTACCGTCAACAGCCCGGCGAAAGAGGCGAGCAGGCCCGAAGCGACATAGGCCGCGAACTTAATGCGCAGAACCGGAATGCCGAGCAGCCGGGCGGCAATTGCCGATGAGCCGACGGCGTAGAACCAGCGTCCAAGGACGACCTTGCGCAAGGCGTATTCCAGCAGGACCATCAGGATGATGCAGAACAGAAGATGGTTCGGGATGCCTGGGATGATCTCGCCCGAATTCAGGAGCCAGAAATCCGGGGCGCCGATCGGCATCGAACGCCCATTGGTGACGATGAAGGCAAGGCTGCCCGCCACCGCGTAGGTGATGAGCGTGACGACGAAAGGCGCGAGCCCGACGACCGTGACCAGAAGGCCATTGATCGAGCCGAACACAAGGCCGACCGCCAGGCCGGCAGCACTCGCGGTCAGTCCGTCACCGCCATTGGCCATCGCCAACGCGGTCACCATTCCGGTCAGGGAAAAGACTGAACCGACCGAAAGATCGATTCCGCCGGTAATGACGACCAGCAAAACACCGAGCGACATGATTATGAGAGGCGCGGCGGCCTGGATGATGTTTTGCACATTGCCCATGCTGAGTGCTGCGGGCACCAACATGCCGACGGCCAGCAGCAGGACGACGATCGCAGCGGCAATCGCGGCTTCCGTGCGGTAGGACAAAAGAACTACTGGGACGCGCGACGTGGTGGTCCGGAGTTTTTTCGTCGTGGTGGTGCCGTCGGTTGCGTCGGTCATGCCGCCATCCCCGTCAGTTCGGCGAGCCCCTCCTCGGTGAAGTGCTCTTCAGGCAGAAAGCCCTTTGGCCGCCCATCGGTGTCAAAGGCGAAAATGGCGTCGCAAAGCTCGAGCAGTTCGACGTTCTCGGTCGACCACCAGATGATGATCGCGCCAGCGTCGGCCATCTCCCGGATCAAACCGTAAATGTCATGCTTGGTGCCGATGTCGACGCCACGCGTCGGCTCTTCCAGCACCACCATCCGGAGCGGCAGCCCAAGCCACCGTGCGACGAGAAGCTTCTGCTGGTTGCCGCCGGACAACGAGGCCGGCAGGTCCCAGATCGAGCTGGCTTTCAACTTCAGCGCCGAAACGAGATCACGACATTCCTGCCGCTCGGCTGCGGCTACGATCCGCCGCCTCTCGCGAACCCTGCGTGCTGCAAGCACGTTATCGACGATGGGCAGCTGCGAAAGGATCCCTTTGGTTGCGCGGTCGCCCGAAACAAAGCCGATACCGGCCCGCGCCGCTGCCGCCGGGGACGAGAAGCGGCCCCCAAAGCCTTCGCCCGAAAGGCGCCAACCGGCTCCGGGTCCTGCGCCTACAAGGGGAGCAATGAGACCAGTCGGACCCGCCGGTGCGCCGGCTAGACCCAGGATGGTGCCGGTCGAAAGCGCTATCCGGACGTCGTCTGGGCCCAGGAGCTCGATTGGTGAGCCCTGTCGGGTGTCCTGTGGCGCGTTACGGTGGGTTGCTGGACGCTGCGCGTGTTGGCCCATCTGCTGGATGATGTCCGCGTCGCTGAGCGAGGCCAGGGGCGTGGCATTCGCGATCGTGACGCCATCGCGCAAGATCGTGCAGACATCGCAGAGCGCGCGGATTTCGCGCATACGGTGAGAAACAAAGACGATACCGATGCCTTCTTCTCGCACCAGCCGCTTTAGCACCGAGAAGAGTTTGACCGTCTCGGCGGCTGTCAGGTTCGCGGTAGGCTCATCGAGAAGCAGCACTTCCGCTCCAGTCGAAAGTGCGCGGGCGATCTCGACGATCTGGCCTTCGTGGAGGGACAATCTGCGTGCCGGCAGATCGATGATCTCTTCGCCGATCGCCGGGTCGATCAGGCGCAGGGCATCAAGCGCAATTTCGCGCATGCGGCGACGGCTGATCTGCGACCAGCCCGACCGCGCATGCACAATGCCGATGTTTTCTGCGACCGACAGCTCGGGCAACAGCGCCAGCTCCTGATGCACCACAGCGATGATCGGACTAACGCGGCCGGCCTTCGATGAGGCGAAGCCAATGTCGCCGGCATCGCGTGAGGCCAGCCCCGTGATGATGCGGATGAGCGTGCTTTTGCCGGCGCCGTTGCCGCCAAGGAGCGCGTGGATTTCGCCAGCCCGAACCTGAAAACTCACCCCCCGAAGGACCTGTGTCGCGCCGTAGTTCTTCTCGACATTGGAAGCTTCGATCAGGAGCTTCCTGCTCAATGCCTGTCCAACTCCCGGCACATTGCCGGCACTACCCAAGCTTTGGGCTGAACCCGCTTCCATTCTGCATCTCCTCCCGAGACCACCAGATCATGCGACCGATTGACATTCGGCTCAATTCTCGTTTCTTAACATTCTGTGTAGCTGAGCTTAACTGACCGGATCGATGTCAAATCTCAAGTTCAATTCGATGGCCCATTTTGAGGCGGTTGCGCGGCTTGGCGGCGTGGCCAAGGCCGCTCAGGAATTGCAGGTGACACCTTCGGCGGTTAGCCAGCAGCTGCGGCTGCTTGAACACCAACTCGGGGTGCGGCTTTTTCAGCGCGAAAAGCGCCATCTCTCGCTCACGATCGACGGTGAGCGGCTCTTCCAGACCACGACCCAGGCTTTCGAATCCATACGCGAGGTGCGTAATGCCATTGTGCGGCAGCGCGAAAGCTTCCAGCTTAGCCTGCGCGTCAGTCCTTCCTTCGGCGAGAAATGGCTGGCGCCGCGGTTGGCCGAGTTCAGCAAGGGCTATCCGAGCTGGAATTTGCGCGTCGACGCCACGCCCAATTTCTCGGATTTCGAAACGGAGGTCATCGATCTCGATCTTCGTTATGGCGACGGCGGCTGGGCCGGCCTTTATTCGGATTGCGTCGTCAACGATCTGATCCTGCCGATGTGCTCGCCTTCCTATCTTGCCGAACTGCGCGCGATCTCACCGGATCCGCGCGAGCAGCTTCGCCATGCGCGGTTGATCGACAGTGTGAAGGCCTATTTCCGGTGGGATTATTGGCTGCCGTGCAACGGTATCCAGGGCGCCCGCATGACGTATCCCTATCGTTTCGACCGTTCGTCAATGTCGGTTCAACTGGCGAAGGACGGTGCAGGTGTGGTCCTGGAAAGCACATCCATCGCATTCGAGGACCTGGTGTCGGGTTCTCTGGTTCCGGTCTCGATAGAGTTCGAGGTCATCGAGTTTCCGGGATACTGGCTGGTCTGTCCTTCGCGGCATATGAACCGGCGCGCGGTTCGCCTGTTTTCGGACTGGGTGTCACGCGTGGGTAAGCGCGACACCGATCTGGCTCGCCGGTTTCTGGCGGATAAGCAACTGCGCATATCGTTCGAACGACGGCCTC
Source organism: Mesorhizobium sp. M1006 (assembly GCF_040318825.1). Classification (NCBI taxonomy): domain Bacteria; kingdom Pseudomonadati; phylum Pseudomonadota; class Alphaproteobacteria; order Hyphomicrobiales; family Phyllobacteriaceae; genus Mesorhizobium; species Mesorhizobium sp. M1006. The sequence goes on along the minus strand of NZ_JAMYMZ010000060.1, from coordinate 20,038 downwards.
ATTTCGGGGCACGGGATGACAAAGCGGCGCCAATGGCGTGAACAGTTCGGCGTTCAAGACATGGCAAGACGAAGATTGACAGCACGTTGCGGTTGAGGAGCTGGCAAAACCCAGGCTGTGTGCAAGCGAATGGGTTGGCCCCGCTTTTCCAGCGACCTTCCTCTTTTCCAACCCGACAACGACTGACTTACCTGTTTTCTGACGCAGCCGGAGACGGAGGCACTCAGTTCATACAGCCGTAAATTACCGGCGTCATCGTCCGTGCAACGCTACAGGGAATGCTCGACAGCATTGTAATGCCATTCCGCCGACGCGGCCATGGCTTCAATGAACGCGAGTTTGACGGTAGCGACTAAGCAACCGAACCGTGGCGCCAATGACCTTCTGAGCTTCCTCCCATTTCGGAAGATCTCGTTCCCCAACACGCGTGGCGATCGCGGCCAGTATCCAACCTACGCAGCTGATGTCTTCGGCAGCCTTCAGTTTCTCATGCTGCAGGATGCAAGCTTCAATGCCCGGTCGGGGCGGAGACCCGGGCGTAGTACGCTCAGCGATTAGCTGCAGACCGGCGTCGTAGGCGGCGCAAATTTTAATTCTATCGCCCCTTTCCGATTTCATCACCACATTCGCCCAAAGGGCCAACTCAGTTAAAAGATCGGTTACTTCATCTCTCATTAAAAACTGCCGCTGTTTTCTTCATGAAACGAAATTCCACGATCCAGATAGCGCGTGGCCCGGACAATGAGCGAGGTATTTTCGGGGTTTGTTGTTATCGAGCGAACCACTCCTTCTAAGCTTGCCGAGAATGTTAGTCAAAACGCTCAGTTTGCTCGGCAGGATCGCCGTCTAGACACAGCGGGCAAACATACGCATGCGGTTTCGTCACCACCAAGACCACCGATGGCTTGTGGCAGCGATCACAGGCAAAATCCCGGTGTGCAGTAGGCCAAACGTCATTTTCTATCTTTAGAGCACGGAGCCCCATCGTTTGGCAGCCGTCATCTTGCTGCCAGCCGGCGGAGGGCGCTGGGCTGGCACAGTGGTCTCGGGTTTAATGCGGAGGTATGGGAAAGAGAGGCTCTCCCGGCTCACTGCGCCAGCAATGGTATCGGCACTCACAGGGGCGTCCCAGGTTGATTGGTGGCCCGTAGCGAGAAGACTCGATCGGGCGAGTTTGGCTGATTACTCGCATTCTGACCGCCGAATTCAAGAATAGTGTTGCCCTTGAGATAACTCTTCGCGCTTGAGTTGCACGTATGCAACAGCCACTACCGACCTGCGAGGAGCGGAAAATTCCGAAACCTTGTCGGCGCCGCGAGAGGCCCCTTATTTGAAATCGCGTCTTGGCTTGCGACCTGGATGCCTCGCGCGAATATGCCGGTCTGATGGTACAGGCGAAGGCGACTGGTAAAGCGATCGGCAAGGCCGAAGGTTACGTCGCCGCCACAGCCGCTGCTCGCGAGTTCTTGTTCGTGGGCACGATCGGCATCGGGCGGGCCAGACCAAGATCGGCATGGCCAATCTCGCCTACAATCTCACCCGCCCGTATGGCACCAGGGGCGAACTGCGCCCGCATGACGACGAAGGCGGCGCAAACCGCCACCGCGATGCCAAAATCGGCAATCTCAACAACCAACTCCGAAGCGATCGCCGTCATCAGTCCACGCAGAAATCAGCGCGGCCCTACCGGTCCGCGAAACGCCGGTAGTACGAGGTGCCCAGGTGGCTGGAGCCATTCCTATGAAGGCAAAGCCTGACCCTATTCGTGATATTCTGAAGCGCCTGCAGTGGTGCTGGGTCACGTTCGCTTCCCGCGCGATCTTGGCCGTCCATCAACCACGGCGCGTCCTTAGTTCCTCAATATTCACGACACTGTCGAAAATATACCCCGCGCCCCGCTCGGTGCGGATATACCGCGGGCGCGGCGCCTTGTCCTGCCCCAGCTTACGGCGAAGGCGGACGATAAGAACATCGATGCTGCGGTAGTAGACCTCCTGATCATAGACACGGGTCGCCATCAGAAGCTGCTCACGTGAAAGGACCCGACCTGGGTTCTTGAGAAAGGCCATCAGGAGGTTGAACTCGCCGGCGGTGAGCTTGACGTCAGGATCCGTTCCTCGGCGCAAGCTCCGACGCTTGGTGCTAACTCGCCAGTCATCGAAATGGTAGATGGTATTTCGGTCACGCTCCGGCCGCTGGCGCATAGCGGCGCGCACGCGGGCGTGGAACTCCGTAAGCCCGAAGGGCTTGGTGATGTAATCGCGGGCGCCGGTTTCGAGGCCAACCACCTTGTCGGCCTCATCTACGTAGTCACCGCTGACGATGATGATCGGAAGATCCCTCTTGGCAGCGAAATCTCGAACGAACTGCAAACCGTCCTCTCGGCCGTAGCTCAGGTCGACAATTGCTAGATCAATCGCTTCAGAAGCCATATTGCTGGCGGCCTGCTGGCGGTTTTCGACCGCTCTGATGTTAAACTCATGCTTAGACAAGAAGCCCATAAGCGGTTCTCTCGTCGACGCGTCCTGACCGACAATGAGGATGTTCTTCATGGTCACTTCCTGTTGACTGCAGCTTGGGCTGCCGGGGACGGTAGTCAAATTAGTGACGCTCAGCAGGTGGGACAATCTTCATCAGGCGTATTGCGGAATAGCGCAGACAAATAGGTCCTATGCGGAGTTCCTGCTGCGCAACAGTGCCCCCAAAGCCTGCTAGTTTTTGATGGATTGTCCGTCCTCTGCGACCACTCGTTCGGCAGACCGGGTTTATCCCCGCTGAGATTCGTATCGCTCCGGTCCTCTGGCACCATCACTGGAGCGCTTTTGCACCCAACTTCCTCTCCCGGCGGCTCCAATTCAGTTCAGTTTTGTTTCAATTTAAATCGCTGAAAAGTTGACATTCGTATGGATTCGTCGAGATTTATTGATCAGACGCAGAACTCGCCTTGATGTTAATTCCACTGTCTACAGGAAACTCCTGATGCCAAACCTTTTATCTAATTCCAATCTCCTTTCTAGACCCATGCTATCCTTTCTTTTGAACTTGCATGTCTTATTGTGCAGATCGCTCAGGGGGCGGAGCTTTCATGAACGGCGGGATGTCCGAGAGCAGGAGAGTGGAGATGAGTAGACTGGTCGTAGTCTCAAACAGGGTTTCGCTGCCCGACGAGCATGGTTCCCCGCCGCCAGGCGGGATGGCGATTGCGCTGAGCGCTGCGCTCCGGCGAAGGCACGGCCTATGGATGGGCTGGTCGGGGAAGGTGAAAGCCGGGGAGGACCCGTCAGGGCCGATCTCACGCCGGGAGGCCGGCGGGATCAATTATGCGCTTACCGATCTCTCGCAGACAGATTTGGACGACTATTACTACGGCTTTGCCAACCGGGTTCTTTGGCCGGTTTTCCACTGCCGAGTCGACCTCGCCGAGTATTCCGAAGCACGAATGTCCGGATATCAGCGCGTCAACCGACTGTTTGCAAAGCTGTTGCAGCCGCTCATCAGCGACGACGACGTCATATGGGTGCACGACTATCACCTGATCCCGCTTGCGAAAGAACTGCGGAACCTCGGCTGCGGCAATAAGATCGGCTTCTTCCTGCACATTCCGTGGCCGGCGGCGGACATCCTCTTCACCGTACCGCACTATGATGATTTGCTACGCGGGCTTTCGTGCTATGACCTCGTCGGCTTTCATACCGATGACGATCTTAGTAACTTCGCCGAATGCTTGCGCCGTCAGGGGTTACCGGACCCCATCACAAACGGTGTGTGCCAAGCCTATGGACGTGTGTTTCGCTGCGGCGTTTTTCCGATCGGCATCGACACGGCCGAGTTCGAACGACTGGCCGAGCAGGCGGCGCGCAGCGAGACTCTGCAGGAGCCCTCTCAGAGGATTCCCGGTTGTAAAGTCGCGATCGGCGTCGACCGCCTCGACTATTCGAAGGGCATCGAGAAGCGCATCGTCGCGTTTGACCGCTTCCTGCGGAGCAACGACCACCGCATCGGCAAGACGCAACTGCTGCAGATCACACCGAAATCCCGCACGGAAATACCGGCATATCTGGCGATGCAAAAGGACGTCGCCGAGCGGGTGGGGCGCGTTGATGGCGAACTCGGAACGATCCATTGGATGCCCGTTCACTACATCAACCGGTCCGTTGGACCCAGCGAGCTCGCCGGTCTATACCGCATGGCACGCGTCGGCCTGGTCACGCCGCTCCGCGACGGCATGAACCTTGTAGCTAAGGAATATGTCGCCGCACAGGACCCACAGAATCCAGGTGTTCTCGTGCTTTCGCGTTTTGCCGGCGCAGCCAGAGAGCTAGGCGGAGCGATCCTCGTCAATCCCTACGATCCGGAAGCGACGGCGAGGGCCATCGAAGAAGCCCTGGACATGCAGTTAGATGAGCGGATCGATCGTTGGCGTGCGATGATCGGCCGGCTCCGCGAATACAACGTCTATCGCTGGTGCGACGACTTTCTGTTAGGCCTGGATCAGCGCTGAGCTTTGCCGCGTTCCTTGGCCTAGCTTCGCCAGCATGAGGCTGACCGCGACCAAGTGAATCAGGCAGCATTTCGGCCTCGCTGAGCGATGCCGAATGTGCTGACGCTTAGCGCGAGCACACCGCTTACTAAGACAAGAGGAGAAGGCCGTGGATGAGCTCGCTTGCAGTCGCGAAACTTCAAAAAAGCGGGCGCAGCCGTTTGTCGCGGAACCTCGCGCCACACGGCAGCGGCAAATGCTGGCGTCGATTGACCTGAACTTGCTGTTTGCTCTCGAAGCGCTGCTGGAACACCGCAACGTCACGCATGCGGCTCGACACGTGGGCTTGAGCCAGCCCTCGATGAGCCGAGCGTTGAGGAGGCTGCGTGGCATTTTCAACGACGATCTTTTGGTTCGCGGCTCCATGGGCCTGGTTCCGACCCCGCAGGCCCAAAGCTTGAGCCGAATGCTGCCGCCGGTGCTGGATGCGATCCGCGGGATAGTGAACGGCAGTCTTGCCCAAGCCAATTGGCGATCGAAGGCGATAATGGCGATGCCCGATCATCAAGGACTGGTCCTGCTGCCGCGGCTCCTGCCCCGGCTGCGCCAGCACGCGCCTCATCTGGACGTCGTCATCGATCCGCTTCTCTCCGGCGCGATGCGGCGGCTTGAGCTAGGCGAGATCGATTTGGCTATAGGGCAGATTAGCGCCTCGCCGCCCGGATACTTGAGGCGCAGCCTCTACTCCGACCGGTTTGCCTGCCTGCTGCGCCACGACCATCCAGCCCTGGCGCGGGAATGGACAATCGAGAGCTTCGCGGCCTTGCGCCACGCAGCCATTGCCTTGGACTCCAAAGACGGCTTCGGCCGGGTGCATGACGAACTGGTCAAGTTAGATCTCCAGGGTCGCGATCCGGTGTTGGTTTCCAACATCTTGACGGCCGCGTTGGCGATCGCGGCGACCGATCTGCTGTTGATTATACCACGCCGCGTCGCGACCAGGATCGCCGCCTTGCTGCCGCTAGCGATCATGGATCCGCCTGTGCAATTGACACCCTATGAAGTCGCGCTGATTTGGCACGAGCGTTCCCATCGCGACCCGGAGCATCGTTGGCTGCGCCACGAGATCGCCGTCGCCGCGGCGGCGGGAACAGAGCAAAATATCCCAACTGGGAAGGCAAGTGACTGATGAGTCGCCTAGGCAAGAAACGTGATCCGAATCCGGGGCTATCGTCAGGATATGACGGAAAAGGTTTATTGCCCTGCTCGCCCGTTGGGAGGGGAAGCTGGCTCGCATTGAAACCGTGCCGGTTTCGACAATTTGAAGCGAGGCAACAGGGCCAGACGAGAAGGTATCATACGCCCAGCCATCTATATACAGGCCAAAAACCGCCTCTCGTCGACCGCCATTCGGCCGCGCCAAGCCTTCCACAGGCCAGCTTCCCATGGTGTCTGTGAGGTGCCTGCATGCTGGCAGCATATCTTGGCTCGGACCCCGAAGCATGCAAGTCCTTGGCACTAATCGCGAGTTCTCTGAGGCAGATCGATATCCTTGATCACCGTTTATTGCGGGCAGGGCGCTCCGCGCAGATCGTCATCGTCGATTGTCGCGAACCGATTCACGACAAGCACGGGCGTGCGAAGCTCTCGCCCGAACCTGTCAAACTGGCTCTGGTTCTGGAAGAGAGCCTGGATCGACAAGCGGTCTTCTCCAACGGGTATTCCGATTACCTGTTGTGGCCGCTCACCGAGCAGGAAGTTCTGCGCAGACTTACCGCCTGCATCGTTCAGTTCGCGCAGCGTTCTACCCCGCCTTTCTTCTCAGCCGATCCGATCGTTCAGAATTCATGCAGTCTGCTGGCGCAGCGGGTCGATCAGCAGATCACCCGCGTCGAATTGGCGCGAATGGTAGGGACCAACAGGACAACGCTCACCACCCGTTTCGAGACATCGTTTGGCTGCGGGCCAATGACTTGGCTACGGCGCTACCGGATGACGGAGGCTGCTGACCGGTTGCGTAACGGGCATGAAAGCATCGCCAAGGTCGCCGAATCCTTCAGCTACGAGAACAGCAACAACTTCTCCACAGCCTTCAAGGCGTTTCATGGCCTCTCGCCACTGCGCTATCGCAAAATGATACGGCGCAGAGAAAAGCCTGTCTAACGCAAAGGTGGGGGCCGGAGCGAATTGGTATAAGGCGACGCGGGCACGCAAAGATCATCTCATCTCCGAGGCGTTTCCGCGCTTTGGGCACCTTAAGCTCTCGACCAACGCTCATGTCTCACAGCAGGAGGATAAAGCATGTCGAACGCATTTTCAGTGAATGTTCAAGAGTATGAACAGCGCTATTCCAAAGAACACTATGAGGCGGCGTCCGCATTTTTCTACGCCAAGCCCCTTGTTTTGGCCCAGTTAGATGCTGCGCCCCCCAGTGACGACACGATCGCCAACGCTCAAGGGACAGTGCAGTTTCACCTCATCGGCCAAAAAACCGAAGATCCGACGTACAGCGGCACCCTCAATGAGAATCAGGACAATCTACTGGCAATAGGAGGAATTATTAACGACTACATGCATACCCATTATGCGAACATCGATGCACAGAAGCTTGATATCAACACATGGGCCGATGTTGTTGGCAACATTCCAGATCTCTCTGTGGGCAGGCAAAAACTGAAGAGTTTTTCAAAAAAGGTGGCCGGGACGTCGGTCTCAGCTACTTTCCTCTCGCTGATTGCCAAGGCGATCATTACCGACGGGGCATCGTTGCTGCTGGATTTCCAGTCCTTCCTTACAGAAATGGGGAATCTCACCTTCAGTGCAAACGGCAAGGCGCAGCGATACAAGGCGCTGACATGCACCTACCAGAGCTACCTTCTCGATAATGGGGCAGGCGGATATTACGACTACGGAGCAATCGTTCTGCGGCAGATCGAGTTCAAAGAGCACTTCCTCGAGCTGAAATCCTCTTGTTCGTCGACCCACTACGTCCGCGTCGACATGGACTATGCCGAGGTCACCAATCTCGTTCAGACCCGTCGGATCCGCAAAGGCGGCCCCGATCACGAAAACTTCCAGGAGCTTGTGAATAAGAACTCCACCGACCAGTTCAAGAAGGCCAAGAACTTTTTCAACGGTGGCTCGACGCCGCAACAAGACATCAAGCCGCAGGTCTGATCGTCAGGCCTTTGATCGCGAAAGCAGCGCACCCAACCAATAGCGTGGATTTGGACGAACGTCACCCGCATCATGGATGCGATAGAGCGGTCCGGTAAGCCCTTGCGAACTACCGATGCTCTGTCGCGCCCCCGGTGCCGGCGAACTCCGGTCCCGCTTCCATAGGGAAGCAGACATGAACCCATTCGCAAAAACAGCTGCCGGCCTTTTCCTGGTGATCGGCCCACAGAGCAGCCAACCGCTCGAGGCGGAGAGGATTTGCTCTGCCATGGTCCAGAAACTATTCGAAGACCAAACCCGGACTCTGGATTCTCGAGCATGGCAGAATGCCGCGCAAATGGTACCGAACCAGGTGGAAACCGCCACGACTTCAAGAACGCTAAACCGCACGATGGACGTGGCGGAATTGCCCAGTGCCTTTGCGTCAATTTGCGCGAATGCCGCCGACGGCAATGAAGCTGGCGTCGGTCTGGCAAAGGCAATCCGTAGCTATCTGAGCAAACACGGCGAACCGACGGCGTTCAATTGCCTCGTCCTAGATCAATCCGACTCCGCGGAAGTCCGTCTATCTTTAACCTGCCTTGCCGTGGTCGAAGTTGGAAGCGCTGACAGTCTCGCCATCACCTCGATATTGCTCTCCGCATCGCTGAACCTGTCAAACGAGCAAACGCAATCCACTATCGCGCAGGTTTTCGGCCGTTTCAGCTCGCCGAGCGACTCACCGTACTACCTGCGCTTGTTCTCCAGCCGGCGGTCCCATAGTCAGAGACGTAGCGACATTCTGCAATAGACCCAAGGGCAAACAGAGGAATAGCTGATTGCGTCTGCGCCGCGTTGGTGGCTGCGGGAAATGACATCAAAAGGCTGCGCGAAGAAATAGCGTGGGAGGGCGAGGTGACCGTATAAACTGCGCATTTTCCATATAATTTCGGCCTTCGGGGAGACGGACTATGCACGATATTATCGACGTCCCGCAGAACGTCGGCGATTTTGCTGTGTGCTTGGCAGAATCTGGCGTCAATACAGTAATCCGGTACTACAACCATCGGAATAGTACACCATTTCCCTCAAAATGTCTTACAGGGGAGGAACTCGCCGCCCTTCATGGTGCTGGAATATCGGTAGCTGTGGCCTTCGAGCAGCGGGGTGGCTCGGGCGGCAATATCAGAGACTTGCATGGTGCGGCTGGAGAGCGAGACTCCGGTCGTGCGCTTGATCTGGCCGCCGCGTTGGGACAGCCCGAAGGCTCCGGAATCTATTTTGCAGTCGATTGGGACTACCACACACCACAGCATCTTGCACGAATAGCACCCTACTTCAGGAGTGTGCGGAATGCGTTGGCTGGCCGTTATCTCGTTGGCGTTTACGGATCGGGCACGGTCGGACACCACATGAAGCGCCAGGGGCTGGTGGACCATATATGGCTCTCTGGCTCGTTGGGATGGTCCGGAACGAGACAAGCGCTCAAGCAGGGGGATTGGTCGCTTTTCCAAAAGTTTATGGAAAAGCGTTCCGAGATCGGGGGCTTCGGATACGATGGAAATGTCGTCAATCCGGCCCTTGAAAACTTTGGTCAATTTGGGCCGGCAGGTACTCTCCCCTCTCGCGACGCGAAGGAACGTCTGCGTTGTTCAAAGTTGCTGCGCGAGGAGCGCTAAATCTTCGCTCCCGGCCGGGCAAGAGCTTTCGCATGGTCGATTCCTCCCGAACGGTACAAGGCACGCCCACGCCTTGTCAGGCTGCACCGGAAGCTTCTCCCGCTGCATCTTCGTCATCGATATCCCGGCATCGTTCATCCCTTCACAAACCGCTTGCCTTACGGCGCCATAGTGAAAGAGGATTATGAAAGGCTCCGAACCTGTATTCTCGTGGACACCCTCGGCCTTCCATAAACGACCGTTTGCGAAAGGAAGCTCCATGCTGATCGGCTATGCCCGGGTGAGCAAAGGCGACGAGCAGTCCAACAAGGCGCAGATCAAGGCGCTCACCGATGCCGGTAGCGAACGGATCTTTGAAGAGGAAGCTTCCGGCGGTCGATGGGAGCGCCCCGAACTGCACCGGATGCTTGATCAATTGAGGGAAGTCGATGTCGCGTGGCACTTATACGCGAGAATGCGGCAGTTCACAGCCTGTGTTCAGCGGGCTTAGACGAGCTCAAGAGCAGAAACGATAGGAGGCCAAAGGCAGTCGGCGTCCAGTTCGTGTTCCGCGCGACCGCCTGATGTTCGAAGGGCTGAGAGACAAATATCGGCTCATCCTCGATGTCTCGACTTGGACCGAGTACTTGAGACGACGCCCCATGAGCCTTGGCATTGATATTCCGCCAGTTGAACTCTTGTTTGCCGACTTTTGTCGGTTTGGATCATCGAGGAGCTCCGCATGGGTAAGATGGTCGTGTTGAAGCCAGTCGTTTGGAACAGCAATGGCTATCTCGGCCCCATCGGCGGAACCACGTCGAGCGGTTATGCCGGAGTTCATGGCTATGGCCACGAGGAATGGAATGGTCGGTCCGATTGGGTCTGGAAGGGCTGGAAAGTTTTTCACACCCAAGGGAAAGGCCGAATGTTCAGTTATGCCGACGAGGGCAACCTCGGCATCATCATGACGACGATGAGGGACGGTCAGTTCTATGCTGTAGGTGCCGCATGCGCCATTTATCAGAATGATGAGAACGATCGAGCGGCAATTGCCAAAGAGCTGGATCTGCGTAGGAACGGCAATGCACTCTGGAAGTTACCAGGGATCAAAAGCCTCAAGAAGAACAAGGCAGCTTTCGACGCCCATTGGGAGGATGCGTACGAATGGGTCCAATGGCGTTGTCCACAATCGCACTTCGTCTGGTTCAGCCCGTCGATTTTAATCATCCCTGACGACATCATACCCTCGAAACCTCCGTCGCCGCCTCGGCAGGCAATTATCAAGATGCATGGGAGCTACCAAGCGGTGAGGCCTGATCAAGCCTTGGCCATTATCGCCGAAAGGCTGCCATCTTCGCATCCAATCTTAGCGTGGCTATCGACGGATGATTTCGACGACGTGCGGGACCGGAGCGTCCGCAATGCGCCTCCACCGAGGGGCAAAGGGAGGAAAAGCGCTGGAACGGCCACCGATCCATACACCCGCTACCTCCAGGAAAATGAATTCCAAATTACGCCCAAGCATCATCACCTGCAGTCGGCTTTCGAGGCGTTTCTCAAAGCGTCCAACGCCACGCAAGTTGTACCCAACATGGAATGGGTCGATGTCCGCTATCACGACGCGCAATTCGGACCGGTGCTGGCAGAGATCAAGCCGACCGACCCGCTGACGATCCGTTTCGCGATACGGGCCGCAATTGGCCAACTGCTCGACTACCATCAGAAGCAAGAGGGCAATCCGCGACTCCTCGTTGTGACCGACTGCAGGCCATCGAATCCGGACGATCTCGCCTTAGCAACGGACAACGGCTTCGGCCTGGCATGGCGAGACGGGAAGAAATTCGAATTCCGATGGCCATCGCACCAAAATAGGCGCGACAAAAGGGGGTCATTGATCAATCGGTAACCGATCTTAGTAAAACTTAACTCCCAAGGTCTGGGCGACCTGCCCTAATCTAGCCGGCGGAGGCCATACTGACGAGGAGACGACAGCCGATCGCAAGGAGCGTCGGGACAAGGCGAAGCCCGGCGGCGCCAAGCCGGGACATAAGGGTCACAGCCGCCCTGAGCGAGGATTTCGATCGCCCTGGCTGCCGGGCCAGTCTGTCGAGCGATCTTGCTGCCGAATCCGTCAGCGAACACTATAGGATCGAGCTTCCCGCGATCAGGCCTTCGATTGAACGCCATCGGCGTCTGGCAGTCCGTTGCCTGTCCTGCGACACGCTGGTCGTCGCTTTCGCCAGCTTCGACTGGTTGCCTTTGACGGCGATCACGTACTGGCCGCCGCCCTCCCGCGCATCAGAATGCCTCGCGACCATGCTGACCTACCTCCACTGCTCGATCCGGCGGATACGCCTGTCATTGGCACGAAGGCGCGGCTTCACGAACCGCTCCTGCGGGGGCGATCGGAGATCTGCCATCGCCGTCCCCCGTGAAAAAAAATCGGAGCAAAATGCGTGCCGAATTGGCGTATCGTCTGCGCTGCACCGATTCTCGGTACCGGTGACCCGCCCTCTCTCCCTTTTGGTAGGGCTTCCGACATTCTTGCCCAGCTCGGCTGACGGAGGCCGGCAGCCTGCTGCTGACCGATCTTCCGCGGGCGAGAGAGCTCGAATCGCGCTCCGTTCCATTCGATCTTCCGGGTCCGATCGCCAAGGGCGGACGGCTGCGGCGCATTCGCATTCCCCGCCGCGTGCTGGCCTTGATCGGCGACTATGTCGATCTCGAGCGCGCGATCTTGGCCGAGCGGTCGGAACCTTCAGTGTCCGATCCGCTCTGGTTGATGCCTGAGGACAGGAAGGCCGTCGATACGACCGGAAGACGCGTTCGGCTCGACCGCCTGACGCCTGGCGAACGCCGCAAGGTGCTCATCGGCGGGCCCGGCAGGGCGCAGCATGCCTTGCTCTGGCTGACCGAAGGCGGCCAGCCCGTGCCCTCGGCAACTTGGGAAGCCGCCTTTCGCCGGGCCTGCGCCCGCTGCCGCCGCTTCGGCATTGATCTCGACGTGACGCCGCACACGCTGCGGCACGTCTTCGCCGTCAACATGCTTTCCATGTTGACACGCGAGCAGATCGGGACCGTGTTCGATCCGCAGGATCGGCATGGCGCGGCCTATCGGCGGATTCTCGGCGATCCTCTGCAGAAGCTCCAGCACCTCCTGGGGCACGTAGTGTCACCAGCACCTACATTTATCTCGACAGCCTCGCCGAGGCGCAGGAACTGGTCGAGGCGGCCGCAGATCGCTGGGCCGAAGATACGGCCGGTGATGTGGAATGACCACTGCGGTAGCTATGTCGGTGCGGCGGCCGGGCCGCCGTGCGCTCTTCCCCGAGGCGTTAGCTGATCCCGAGGGCGAGGCCGCCGCTGCGATCGCGTCGCTGCGCTTCACGGTTATCCTCGCGGACCGCAGCATGACGATCGACCTGACGATGCTCGCCGGCCGCAAGGCATTGGCCCGGACGCTGGCGGGGGCGCTCTGGCGCGCCTGCCAGGTCGGAGGTCCGGCCGGCTCGGTTTTCGACGGCCTACGCCTATTCCAATGCGCTCAAGATGTTCTGGCGCTATCTCGATTCCGACAGTCCGCGAGTTGCACGCCTTGCGGACGTGAGTGCTGCCTGCATGGATCGCTCCGCCGTCGGCCATAGCGTCGTGGTCGCGGCCAATCATTATGCCGACATCCCCGCACTTCGCCATCTGCACGAAGCGACCATCGCCGACGCCATGAGCGATGCACTCGACGCCGCCCTGCGCCCGTGCGTCCTGTCGTCGGACGAGGAAGCTGCCGTCCGCGCCGATCCGGCGGCCATCGGTCTGCCAGTCTCGGGAGCGGCTGCCGTTCAGGCCCTGTTGAGCGGCGAGCAGGACGTCTGGCTCGCTAGTTGCGGTGGCTTCTACAGGAGTCCGTTCGGCGCCGAGGGAGAGGCCTGTCCATCGCCGTTCTGGGGCTGTCTCGCATGCAACAACGCGGTGATCACCGCCCGCAAGCTGCCTGCGCTTTTGGCCTTCCTCACCTTCATCCGGGCGCAGAGACAGACACTCAGCGAAGCCGACTGGGCGACCAAGTTCGGCCGCGTTCATGGCCGGATCGCCGGTCAGATCCTGCCCCGGTTCAGTGATGCCGAGATCGAGCGGGCTCGTCAGGTCGCCGCTTCGGGCGCTGCGCTCATCTACCTGGGAGCCCCGTGATGCCAGGGTTCGCGAAGCGCTCGCCGCAGCCGTTGCTGCCGTCGGCCATCTATGGAGACGACGAGCCTGTGCTCGCCGGCATCGCGATCAGAGACGATGCCGACCGCACGCCGCTTCCCCGCTTCGGCGACGATCACTGGGATCTGGGCGCCGCCATTTTCCGGGTGAACGCGCGCTATTCCAATTACCGGCTCAACTTCACCCGCATCACCGATCCGGTGACGCGGCGGCTGGCGAAGGAGTATGTGATCGCCCGGCTGCGCATCCATGTGCCGGGATATCGGGCGCCCTGCGGCGCGACCTCGGCGATCCGTTTGCTGCACTATGTCCAGCATTTTGCGGCGTTTCTCATTGCACGGATCGGCGCGGTCGATCTGAGCCGGATACATCAGGCGTTGCTCAACGCCTATCTCATCCATGCCCGTGACAGCGGGCGACGAACGCCCCATGAGACGGTGAAGTATGTCGAGGTGCCGATTGACCTGCATCACCTGTCGCCATGGCTGACCGGCGGCGGGATCGGTTTTCTTCCCTGGCGTGGGCGCGCGGCTCACCGCGTTGCCGGACGTCCGCCGGCGCCCGCCGAGAACGCCACGCCGCGCATTCCCGAGCCGATCATCGGCGCCATGCTGCGTTGGGCGCACAAGTATGTCGAGGTCTATGCACCCGATATCCTCGTCGCGCGGACGGAGTTGGATGCTCTCGAAGCCCGCTGCGCCCGGTTGATCGCGCGGGACACACGGACCGGACGGGCCGTCGCCAAGACCTATCGCGCCCGCGTGGCGAAGTGGCTCGACGCGCGCCGGGCCGCCGGCCGGGGCGTGCCGATCTGGGAGCGCGCGCCCAACGCCGCCCGCCGGATTGATCCGCTGACCGGCCAGGTGATCCCGCCCTACAATCTCCACCTGATGCGCCTGCATGCTGGCGCGCCAGAGAGCGGTCGCGTCAGCCAGTCCGATCGGACTGCACAGCTGATCGATGAAGCGGCTGCCGAACTCGGGATCGAGGTTGGCGGCGTCGACACGCCAATCTCGAGCGATCCCGACACCGGCTTGCTATGGCGCGAGCGCTTCGACGGGCTGAGCCTCGCCCGCGAGGAGCGCATGCTGCAAGGTGTTTGCTATGTGGTCTGTGCCTATCTCACCGGCATGCGCGACAGCGAGGTGCAGGCCATGCAGCCGGTTGCGTGTCGGCGGTGCGCAGCGCTGACGGCCTGGTCGAGCGCTACCGGGTGCGCAGCACCGTCTACAAACGTCATGGCGCGCGCGGCGTCACGGCCGACTGGATCACGATCGAACCCGTCGCCCGGGCCGTCGCGGTAATGGAGGTTCTCTCGGCCCGCAATCGCAAGGAGAAGGGGCTCTCATCCCTATGGGTGACCCTGAAGGACTGGCCCTGGAGCGCCGATCATCTCGACGCTCAACCTGTTCCGCGACGGCCTGGATGCGCGCTCCGGAGACACACCGGCAATCCCGCGCATCGCAGACGAGCCCTGGAAGTTCACGACGCGGCAATTGCGCCGAACCGTCGCTTGGTACATCGCCAACCGGCCGTTCGGCACCGTCGCGGACAAGATCCAGTACAAGCACGCCTCGATCGCCATCTTCGAGGGCTATGCGGGCTCAAGGCAGGCCGACTTCCGCCTCGCCGTCGAGCGTGAGCGCGCACTCGGCCAGCTCGACGATATCGTCGTCCATTACGAGGCGTTTCTTCGCGATGAGGGTCCGGCTGGACCGGGTGCCGCGCGGTTGCGGCGCGAGTTCGCCTATGTGCAGGACGAGCTTGGCGATCTTCCCGGCCGGATAATGGACCGCAAGCGACTGCGCACGATGCTGGCCCATCTCGGCCGGACCTTGCACGTGGGTTTCCTCAACGACTGCCTGTTCGAAGCCGCGACCGCGCTTTGCCTTACGGAAGCGCCGGAGACCGAGCGACCGGCGCCGGCCTTGTCCCGATGCAGCCCTGATCGATGCCCGAACGCCTGCTTGACCGTCCGGCATCGTGAGCCCTGGCAGGCCTCGATCGCAGAAGGCGAAGCGCTGCTTGCCGACCGGCGCCTCTCACCGCTCCAGCACACAGCGATCCTGCGGGACCACGAGCGCAAGCGCCGGCTGATTGCACCTCTCCTGGATGGTGAGGCATGACTGCGCTCGGGCCAAAGAGCGAAGCGGCGCTAAGGGCGGCCATGGAGCGGCTGCTCGACGGCCGGCCCGATCGCACCGACGGCGCGCTTACCGTCTCCAACCTGGCGCGCGAGGCCAGCGTCAGCCGAGCAACAGCGAACCGTGCGGTAGATCTTCTCGCCGAGTTTCGTGCTGCCGAAGCGCGCCACCGGCGATCATCTCCTCAAGCACTGAAGGACCGCGTCCGCTCCCTCGAAGCCGAGCTCCGGGCCGTGCGCGGTGCCGAGATGGCCGAACTGCGCGCGCTCACCCGCACGCTCGCGGAGCACATCCAGGTGCTGACGTTACAGGTTGCCGAGCGTGACGCTGTGATTGCCGGCCTGCAAGGATGAACTGGCGCTGTCGAATGAGGCCAAGGTTGTTCCGCTGCGGCGCCCGCCGCGAGGCGGCGCTGGCTGAGAGCCACGCAACATCCTCACCGCCGGCCGGTCCTGCGGCCATCGGTCATGCCCGACGTCTCCTGTGCTCGCCCGTCGAGGCAGGGGCTCGGTTGTGGCAGACGCTGCCGGGCCGTCAACCCTGTTCCGCACCAGTAACCGAGAACAGGGTGTGACGGCCCGGCTCGCCGCGTCTGCCCCTGCCGCTTCGCCCTCGACGGAGAGGGCGAGCACAGGAGGCACCCATGACCACCGATCGCAACAGCCAAGCCCGGACCGTCAACGATATCTATGAGCGCGTCACCAACCAGATCATCGCCGCGATCGAGGCCGGCGCCGGCGAGTACCGCATGCCCTGGCATCACGACGGGTCGGCCATCACCACGCCCGTCAACGTCGCCTCACGCAAGACCTATCGCGGCGTCAACGTCATCACCCTTTGGGTTGCGGCGCATGCGGCCGATTATCCCGCCGGCATCTGGGGCACCTATCGCCAATGGCATGAACTCGGCGCTCAGGTTCGCAAGGGCGAGCGCGGCCAGCTCGTCGTGTTCTGGAAGACGAGCGATCGCAGCGGCGGCACAGATCGTCAGGACGACGGGGAGGATCACGACACGCCCGCACGGCGCCTGTTTGCCCGTGGCTACACCGTCTTCAATGCCGCCCAGGTCGACGGATATACACCGCCCGAGATGCAGCTGCTGCCGATGGCCGAGCGGATCGAGCACGCCGAGCGATTCTGCGCCGCCCTTGGCATCGACATCCGCCACGGCGGATCGCAGGCCTGTTACATCCCATCCAGGGATCATGTGCAGATGCCCGAGTTCGCCTGCTTCCGGGATGCCGTCGCCTACTACGCCGTGCTGCTCCACGAATGCGGACACGCTTCCGGCGCCAGGCATCGCCTCGACCGCGATCTCTCCGGACAGTTTGGCTCGGCCGCCTACGCCATGGAGGAATGCACGGTCGAACTTCTCAGCGCCATGATCTGCGCCGACCTCAGCCTCAGCGTCGAACCGAGGCTCGATCATGCCCGCTACATCGCCTCCTGGCTCCAGGTGCTGCGGTCCGACAAGCGCGCCATCTTCACGGCGGCAAGCAAGGCGCAACAGATCGCCGATTGGATGCACGCCCAGCAGACCGACGCTCAGCAGGACGAGGTCCGGGGCGCCGCATAGGCGCCCCCAGACGAAGTTCTCGTCCGAATGATGATAGCGGACATGGTGGATGAACTTGGCCATCGGGTCGTCGCCGAAGCCGGCACTATTGGTGCGCTGGCCCATATGCCTTGATGGGTGAGTTTGACCTCGCCATTCTCGACATCAACATTGGCGGTTTTGGCGTCGATCCCATTGCTGAGACCATCGAAAGGCGAGGGCGCCCTTTTCTGTTCATCACGGGCTATGGGCAGCAGCATCTTCCCTCCTTGTTCCGCCGAAGACCAGTGCTGGAGAAGCCAGTCTCCATCGATAAACTACGGGAAACGATCAATTCCCTCTCCTGACGACGGATGAAAGTGATCAGTAAAACGGCGTGGCGAACTTATTCAGTCCCGCGTGGATAACGTGAGATGCACGGCCATCATTTGCCTATTCTCAAATAGACCCCCCTCAGGCTGCACGAGGATTAACACCGCCGGTGTCTCTAAGGTGTCCTCGGTGGGGTGGACCCGGTGATGAGTAACTGAGAGACGGCAGTCACCAGTTGTGCCAAGGCAAATGGCTTCTGCAGAAGGACGCTGCTCGGGACACCTTCCGAAGGCCATTCGTTACCAGTGCCTGCGGTCATGTACACGACCGCAAATCCGGGGCGATCTTCCTCGCCTTCCGAGCCGCTTCCCAGCTGTTCATGCTGCCGTTCGGGTAAACCAAGCGCCCGGTAGTCCGCCTGCCCACTTTGAAGTCGGTTCACCGCCTCATGGGCGGATGTCACCATTGCCGGCTGGTAACCGCCTTCCGTCAGGGCATCATGGACGAGCTCCTGGATCGTCTCGTCAACTTCCACAACGAGAATGATTGGACGTTCTTCCACTCGCCTTTCCCCTCAGCGACACACACCGACCCAGGCCTCAATACGCGTAGCACCAGCGTCTGGTTCCCTGGCATCGTTCACAGGCTGTAAGGGCCTCGCGCATCGGGGTGCGCGAGGCCGGTGAACGTCTTTGACCGAGCCAAAGCCTCCGCCCGTTCACTCCTGACAAGTACTCTTCGATCATGATATATTTTGCGGATCGTGAACGATCTCGTAGAGTCTGTGAACCGTGGGAAGCAGCTGAAGGGTATAGGCGCTTAGCGTGATTACCTTGACCCATCCTTTCATCAACGATCCCAAGTATTGGCACGAGCGAGCTGAGGAGCTTCGCTCCATCGCGAAACTCCTGGATGACACAGAAGCCAAACGGCAAATGCGTGCCATTGCTGCGAGCTATGATCGTCTCGCCGACCATATGCAACAGCGGTCTAAAGAGACCAAAGTGGTGAAGCGAGCGCGCATCAACAGTAACCAAGGAGTCGACCATTTCATGCTCGATCAGCTGAAGCAAAACAACCGCGTTTGGGCCGAGGGCAAGCTCGCTGTCGATCCCGGCTTCTTCAAGAGACTGGTGGGGCAGCAGAGGCCCGAATATCTGTGGATCGGCTGCTCCGATAGCCGGGTACCCGCGAACGAGATCGTGGGGCTGGACCCCGGCGAGATGTTTGTTCACCGCAACGTCGCCAACCTCGCCCCGCCCCAGGATGCGAATTATCTGTCGGTGCTGCAGTTCGCCGTCGACGTGCTCAAGGTGAAGCACGTGCTGGTCGTCGGCCACTATGGCTGCGGAGGCATAGCCGCTGCAGTGGATGGCGAGCGCCGGGGCCTCGTCGACCACTGGCTCCATCCGATCCGCGAAGTCGCCCACGACCACAAGGACGAGCTGGCCGCCTACACCGACGACCGAGAGCGGCTGAACCGGCTCTGCGAGCTCAACGTCATCCGCCAGGTTAGGAACGTCGCGTCCGACGTCTTCGTTCAGGATGCTTGGGCGCGCGGCCAGCCATTGGCGGTACATGGCTGGGTCTATTCGCTGTCGAGCGGGCTCATCACCGATCTGAATGTGACTGTGACCGGCGGGCCGGTATCGCCCGGATGACAAGCGATTCAGGCGTCATTCGCGTAGGAGTAGTGAACGCTTGCGCACTGCCATCCGTCACCTCTTGCGTCAGCTCGGCCGATCGAGCACCACACCAGCCCGGGGCGAAACTGCTCTCTCGTTCGGCGAGGACGTCGCCGAGCTGGCCTGCTGTGCCGGTTGAACGACCGCCAACGTGCCTCAGCAATTCGCGCGTCTGTCTCACGAGCCAAGATCGCCCCGAAGCCCGCGGTTTTTCAGGAAAACGCCGCCGACAATCCGGCTGAGACAACTTAACTGTTCAGATAACGCGCCGAGCAGGTGAAGACGCTGGAGATCGAGAACGGACGCCTCGAGCTGCGAGCGGTTACAGGTCCGGACTACGGCAGGATTTTCGATGAAGAGTTGATCGACGCCGTGCAGAAGATCGCTGGCAACGGCACCGGAGACACTCGCTGGAAGGTGCCGGGAGTTCTCGATTGGTCGACGGGAATTTACAATCCGAATGTCGACATTTCCAATGCCACGACGACGCTCTATGCGTCCGACCGTGATGTCTTTGTCTTCCTCGTCGACGACCTGAATCCGATCGAAGCCGGCAAGCTGCCCGATGGCTCGCCCGACGTCTTTTTCAGGGGGTTTTATTGCTGGAACTCGGAGGTCGGCGCCCGCACGCTTGGAATCGCCAGCTTCTATCTACGTGCAGTGTGCCAGAATCGTTGCCTCTGGGGCGTGCAGGATTTCCAGGAAATCATTATCCGGCATTCCAAATATGCCGCCTCGCGTTTTGCCCTGGAAGCCGAGACAGCGCTGATCCAGTTCGCGGAGTCTTCGCCCATGCCGTTCGTCAATGGCATCAAGGCTTCGCGGGAGCGTGTCGTCGCTCGGGA
>NZ_JAMYMZ010000059.1:0-28430 GCF_040318825.1 Mesorhizobium sp. M1006 | reverse complement strand
CTTCACCGATGAAGGCATCGAGGAGGTCAAACTCCTCCTCGAAGAATATCATCGCGTCTCCCCAAAGAAAGCTTGACCCCAGCACCGCGGTGCTGGGTGCTCATGGCCACCGGATACGCACGTCTGCGGTTTTCACCGGATGCGTACGATCCAACTGGACACCTCGAAAAACCTGGCAATCGAGAACGCATTTTGATTCATTTCGCCTGGTGATTTGCACGGAGGCGTTGAATGCGAGGGCAGGCTGGGTTCTGGCCATTGACGAGCGCTATGTCCGGCTGAGCGAGGCCTGCGATCCACTGGAGAAGCTGAACGGGGTGGTGCCTTGGGAGGTTTTCCGGAAACCTTTGGCCAAGGCGCTGAAGCGCTCCGATGGCGCCAAGCGGCCGGCCGCCCTTTGATACGGTGATGATGTTCAAGGTCCTGGTTCTGCAGGCGCTCTACAGTCTCTCGGACGATCAGGCCGAGTTCCAGATCTATGGGCGACTTTCCTTCATGCGCTTCCTCGGGTTGGGGCTCGGCGACAAGGTTCCCGATGCCAAAACGATCTGGTTGTTTAGGGAGCACCTCACGCAGGCAGGGGCAGTGGAGAACCTGTTCGCCCGTCTTGACAAGCACCTCACCAAGGCCGGTTATCTGGCGATGGGTGGCAGATCGTGGATGCCACGATCGTGGCGGCACCGAAGCAATGCAATTCCGATGCTGAAAAGGCCGACATCAAGGCAGGAAAGGTGCCGGGCGAGTGGCAAAAGAAGCCAGCCAAGCTGCGCCAGAAGGACCGGGACGCACGCTGGACCGTGAAGTTCTCGAAGGCCAAGGCCGATGAGGAGGGAAAGACGAAGCAGCGCGATATCGCCGTTCCCGCCTTCGGCTACAAGAACCATGCCTCGATCGATCGCCGGCACGGCTTCATCCGCGGCTGGAACGTCACCGGCGCCTCGGCCTGGGACGGGGCGCAGCTTCGCAACGTGCTGGACAAGAACAACACCGGCTCGACGGTGTGGGCCGACACCGCCTATCGCTCCAAGAAGAATGAGGCGTGGCTGGACAAGAACGGCTACGTCTCCGACATTCATCACAAGAAACCGAAAGGCCGGCCGATGAGCGAGGCGATGGCACGGGCCAATGGCCGGCGCTCAAAGATCCGCGCTTTCGTCGAGCACGTCTTTGCGCAGCAGAAATCCCGCATGGGCCTGTTTGTCCGCACGATCGGCATCGCCCGCGCCCGCACCAAGATCGGCATGGCCAACCTCGCCTACAATCTCACCCGCTTCGTTTGGCACCAGGGGCGAACTGCCCCCGCATGACGGCGAGAGCGGCGGAAAACGTCCCCGCGATGCCGAAATCGGCAACCAGCATCAGCCCCAACGATCGAAATCCAGCCACCGCCGCGCGTCAGGCTGTTCGCAACCTCATTGCCGCACCACCCCTCTGGAAATGCCGGTAGTTCGAGGTGTCCAACTGACAACAGCGGTCGTCTTTCCAACCGCTGCAATTTGAATCGCAATCTAGTCTTAGTCTAGGCGGAAGCCACAATCGTTTGAGCTAGGCTCGTCAAAGAAGGCTGTCGCATCTTGCTCGCCCCCGACAATTCTGACGGTCGCCAAACCAACCGCCCGATTGATCATATCAATGCGACAAGATTTGATGGAGGAAGAGTTTTGTTCTTTCGTGCTGAGGCTTGGTAAAGAAGTCGTGCGGCTTGCCTTCCTCGACGATCCGGCCCCCATCCATGAAGATGACGCGATCGGCGACGGAGCGCGCGAAGCCCATCTCGTGGGTGACGCAGACCATCGTCATGCCCTCGCGCGCGAGACTGGTCATAGTCTCGAGCACTTCGGCGACCATCTCCGGATCGAGAGACGAGGTCGGCTCGTCGAAAAGCATGACCGCAGGTTCCATGCAGAGCGAGCGGGCAATTGCGACGCGCTGCTGTTGTCCTCCGGATAGTTGACCAGGGAATTTGTTCGCCTGCTCGGGTATGCGTACGCGCTCGAGGAATTTTAGCGCAATCTTCTTTGCCTCGGCCTCGGCCATACCCTTAATCCACATCGGCGCTGCCATGCAGTTCATCAGCACCGTCATATGCGGGAAGAGATTGAAGTGCTGGAACACCATGCCGACGTTCGCGCGAACTTCAGCCAGGTCGCGCATCTTGTTATGCAACCGAATCCCGTTGACAGTGACCTCGCCCTCTTGGTGCGCCTCGAGCCGATTAAAGCAGCGGATTAGCGTCGACTTTCCCGATCCGGAGGGGCCGCAGATAACGATGCGTTCGCCCTTGCGGACCGTGAGGTTGACGTCAGTCAATGCTCTGAAGGTGCCGTACCACTTCGAGACGTTCTTAGCTTCGATAACTGTGTCGCTCACTGCCACTCCTCTGGCCCGATAACTTCGATCCGACCTTAACCGGGGATGGCTTACCTCGACAGTTGTCTTAGAAGGGTCGTACAATTTTGGACCGTGCTTCACGTGACCTTGACCTATGCTGACGCCCATCATCGCACCTTGCTTCTAGCAAAGTGGCGCTCGATCCTGGACTGGACCAGTTCCAGGCAGATGGACATAATCCAATATATAATTGCGGCCGTTATGAGCATCTCCATGTGTTGAAAAGTCGGCTGGCCGAGTGTGCGAGCAAGGAACGTGAGCTCCCACACACCGAGGATGGAGACGAGTGAGCTGTCCTTCAGCATTGAGATGAACGTGTTTCCCATTGGGGGAATGATGACCGGAAGCGCCTGCGGCAGTATGATCTTGCGCATCGTAAGACCGAAGCCGAAACCCATGGATCGCGAAGCTTCCCATTGACCGCGGTCGATGCTCTGGATACCGGCACGGAAAATTTCTGTCATGTAGGCTCCGGTGCAAAGCGACAGCGCCAAGATGCCTGAAGGAACGGCGTCGATAAAGATACCAAGTTGCGGCAGTCCGAGGTAAATCAGGTAAATCTGGACGAGCAGCGGCAGGCCGCGGAAAAATGATGTGTAGAAACTGGCGATTGCATAGGCGAAGCCATTGCTTGAAAGCTTTGCAATCGCGGCAATCATCGCGAGGATCGAAGCGAATATCAGCGAAACCGCCGAGATATAGATCGTCGCAACTGCTCCCTGCGTGATCAGATATGGCAAGTTCTCCCAGATGAAGGGCATGCTTAGGTTAAATGACTTGAAGAAGGCAAGAAACAGAACCAGCAGCTCGGCCCAGACAACGCCGATTTGCACCTTCAGCGAAACAAAACCGATCAGCACGATGTTGAGACAGAATATGATCGCTATCACAAAGGCGATGGCGAAGCGACCATAGATCCCACTTTGCGCTGGGTCGCCGATGACAGGCCGCATGAGCTCGCCAAAGGTGGTGCCCGTAAGATTGAACATAAGAAAAACCGCGAGCACTACGGCAAAAATTGAAGCAACGAACCACGGCTTGTGGACGAGGACCTCGGACTCGACATTGTCCTCATAAAGCATGAGCGGCACTTTCAAAGAGCGGCCCCGACAGCGGGGCCGCTATGCTTTGCAACTATTTGTCGACGCTGTAGTCCGCGCCGAACCATTTGACGGACTGCTTGGCAAGGGTGCCATCATCCCTCATCGCTTTCACGGCAGCCGCAACCTTGTCGAGGAATTCCTTGTCGCCATGGAGAATGGAAATAGCGGCCGGCCCCGAGAACAACGGCTCGTCAAGGATCTTAATTGGATACCCAGCCTTTATCGCATTTCTAGCCGAGTTATCACTGTTAAGCACCGCATCAAGCCGTACTCCATCCCCCAGGCGAAGGTCGTCGTACAAAAGGCTGTCCGCTTGGTAGATCTTCAGCTCGCCGGGTGTAAACTGGTACTTTACTGGTTTAGCATTAACCCATCCGGGCGTAAAGTTATGCTTGGCATAGGACTCTGCCACGTCGCCCGATCCGACACCGATAACCTTGCCGTCGAGATCGGAAAGCTTCGTCGCCTTACTATCCTTGTGTACGATGGCTACCGTTGGAATGTAACTGTAAATGACAAACTCGAATATTTTAGCACGTTCCTTCGTAGGCGTCATTTGACCCATGCCCATATCCCAACGGCCCTGCCACTTGCCTGCGGCTATCATGTCCCAGTTTGTCGTTACGAATTTTACCTCCACGCCAAGGGATTTCGCGATGGCCTTGGCAAGGTCGATATCGGAACCATCGAGCTCATGTTTGTCGTTCAAATGCGATAGGGCCCCCCAGTCTGGCCCCACCGCCACCGTCAGCGTCTTTGTGGCGAGCACGCGATCCAGAACTTCGCCAGCGTTGGCCCTGGACGGGCTACCGCCTGACGCGACTGCGAGTGAGGCTGCAACTGCGATCATCGTTATAAGCCGACTCATATGTCTCTCCCATGTTTTTTGCCGTTCTTGGCCTGTTAGCGAAGCAAGGTCGTGTGTGCGTATGCTCTTATTGACTACATTCAGGCCTGCATTTCGGGCAGGCGTTCCTGTTGACTAGATACGCATGACGCTGGTGCATCAGAAACACGATTAGCGCCTTGTCAGTCAAAACCGCTGGGTGGCTCCCGTCAAATTCAGTTTGTCGATTGAGGCCATCTGAGTCTGAGATGATGCGAATTGACCCGCCGCCTTCGCTGCCGTGGGAAGCAGGCGTGATGCCGGCGGCCACTGCCGCTGCCGCTCCAAATCCCACTGATTGCCGGTGACGCCCTCATTACGATCGGAGGCGGGCAGGAATCTGAGTCTGTCACCTGATGCCCACCACTTACGCAATTGGGCCGATCCAATCCGGTGCCAATGCTCCACCGAGAATATCACTAAGACGCACTATCCCGCTTACTGCGATGGCCTGCGGGCTTTGTGTTGGAACCGCAGCTTGATCGTTGTTCATGAGAATTCAGGGCTGGTAACCGACGCGAGCGTCAGCCGACAAAGGTCCGTGATGTCGTAGATCGGCAACGCTGTTATGCGGCGTAGGGCGTTTTTGACACTCGGGAAGCCGGTGCATTCGAAAAGCAGGATTCCAATTTCAGGATGCTTTGCGCGAAGTTGCGCGACACAAGCTGCGACTTCCGATTCAATTTGTTCAACATCGGTTTGGATGTATGGCCGCGCGAACGCGTTACCAACGAACACGCCGCCCTCAATCCCTCCGACGACCACTTTCAATCGATCGACGGGCTTCTCTATCCCTAGCAGATCTTCGGTACAGTGTCGGGAGTCAGCCGCTATTACCGCCAGCTTCTGAGCGGGCGATAGCTGCCGCAGCAACGCCGGAACGAGTAGTAGGCTGGACATCACGACGGGTACATTGACCGCAGCAGCGACCGCCGCCTGATAGCGAACAAAAAAACCGCAGTCAGCAGAGATTACGTCAGCACCTCTTTCGACCAGTCGCCTCGCTGCAGCAACACAAGCGTCCTTAACCCTAAGAGACGGCTCACGGCGCACAATAGTCTCGGCGAAGGCGCCTTCCACGATTTCCCAGATGACCGGGCGATCAAACGTCTCTGGATGCAATAGACACCCCCGCCTTGGAATGAGGTCCTCAGGTGCCACTCCTTCATCAAGCTCAAGAATTCCGAGAACAGGGCGGCCTTGCAAGACCATGAGTGACACTCCTTCCAAACTAAGGTGAGGGTTTCAGGCAATGATTTCCGCGGCGTCGTGGCAGATCTCGATGCCGTCGCTGTCGCCTCGTGGAAAGCGAACGTTTGTTTGTTGACATTTAGATTGTCCTACAAACGTTTCCAAGTCAATTCGGATTCGGAGAATTGCTTCCAATGTCCCGGTTGCTCGTGGCACCGATGATCGAGTGCGGAGGAGGGCCAGACAGTTGCCCTTTGGCGGCCGGCAATGCATTCAGAAAATCGCGATCGACTTGACGGGCAGGGATAGAGCAACGTCGACAAGGAGAACGACGAGATAGCCTTGACCTTTCGAATCAACTCAGCATCTGACAGGATTTGCCAACCGTCTGCGACGCGAGCCGCGAATACAATCCGCGCCTGGCAGCTAAGCCAACATGGGCAACCCTCATGTCGGTTCCGAACTGATGCTGAAGGCCAGCAGATGCCGTCGTGTCATTGCTTGACGGCGAGATCGCCAAACTCGGCCGCGTTCAAATGCTGCGCGACAAGCTTGAAGAGTTCGCCAGGAACGAACTCACCCATGATGATCATGTGGTGATCGAGGCGACCGGCAATGCACCGGCTGTCGCTGAAGTACTTTCGCCCTAAGTGGATCGGATCGTGATCGCCAATCCCAAGCAGGTGCACATGATCGCGCATGCGAGGGTAAAGACCGACACGATCGATACCACTGTACTTGCGAAGCTCTACGCCTCGGGCCTTCTGCCGGAGTCCTGGGTTCCAGACCCGGGACGCTTGGGCTCCGAAGACAGGTCACCAGGCGGACACATCTGGTTCGCCAGCGTTCGCGGCTGAAGAACCTGATCCGGTCGACACTTCACGCACATCTGATCCCGCCGTGTCCGCATGGAATCTTGTTTCGTGATCAGCGGGCATAAATGGCTGAATGAGGCAAATACTGCCTGCGGATGAGCGCGCCGCGCGCAAGCTCGTGATGATCATCTGGCACATCCTGAGCAAGGATGCCGACTACATCTGTGCCCGGCCGGCCTTGCTCCGCCGCAAGTTCAGATGGGTCAAGCTGCGTGCCGGCCTTCCTGCGAGTCATGCCGAGCGCGGCGCCGCCTTCGAATACAACATCCCGGCCAAGCGCGCAGAAGAAACGATCCCGAGTCGAAAGGGCGGAAGCTGCCTACGCAGCAACGACTTCCCGATGGCGAACGCTGCCGGGCAAGACGAAGGTTGTGGAAAAGGCGGTACTGTGAGCCGATAGGACTAATCTACAACATCCGTTTGCATCGGCTTGCCTGGCGCGATGTTATGCCGCTCGACGCCGCGATCCTGCTGCCATTTGAGCATGGCTTTCGAGGTGAGTTCGGTTTCGTTGTCGCTGACCACATCAGAGGATAGCCGCGCAATTCGGCGATCGCATCCAGCTCCCGCAACACGCGTTCGCCGGACAGCCAGTTATCAACCACCGTAGCCAGGCATACCCGGCTGAAGTCGGCGAAGCGACGGCCATCGGCCAGCGCGTCGGAGACAAAGTCGAGGCGCCAACGCTGATTTGAGTCCTGCGGAATCGCCGTCGGCGCTCGCGTTCCCAAGGCCCGCGTGCGGCCGCCACGCTTGCGAACACTGAGCCGTTCCTCGCGGTAGAGGCGGTAAAGCTTCTTCCAGTCGACCTCGACGCCCTCGCGCCTCAACAGGATGTGCAGGCGGCGATAGCCGAAGCGGCGGCGTTGTGACGCCAGTTCCTTCAGCCTCCCACGCATTTCGGCATCGCTCAGCCGCGTCGACCGATAGCGGAGACGCGCGGATCAATGCCCACCAGGCCGCATGCGCGGCGCTGAGAATAGCCCTTGTCTTCCATGGCCTAGCTCACGGCGTTCACCCTCGAGCCGGGCTTAAGAATTTTTCCGAGCATCTCACGGACCGTCGACACGTCCATCATCGATTCCGCAAAAAGCTTTTGCAGCTTCGCATTCTCCTCCTCAAGGGCCGCCTTCAGCCGTTTGGCTTCCGACACGTCCATGTCGCTGTACCTCTTGCGCCACGTGTAGAACGTCGCATCCGAGATGCCATGCTTGCGGCACAACTCAGGCGCGGACAGCCCCACCTGATGCTCCTTTAGGATGCCAATGATCTGCTCGTTCGTGAACTTGGATCGTTTGATTGCGCATCTCCTCTTTCAGAGAGCAGGCTAACCTCAAAGCGAGTACTTTCCAGGAGAGCAGATCACTTTGGTTGCCGGTGGCGCCACGGAATGGCTTCCTCCAAATCGCGCGCGACACGGGCCGGTGTGTCCTCGGCGCGCCAAAGCGGCCGACGATCTGAATACCGGTCTGTCATCCTTTTCCGCGTGCCGAGATCATCGGCTTGGCGCCCCGTGGAAAGATACGCGTGCTTTGCCGCGGTCGATGCCGCGCGAGCCACCCGTGACAAGGACGCTCCGTCCTCAGCTCATATCCCTCCTCATTGGGCTAACAGTTCGTAACGGCTCGATCTGCGCAAGCCTTCCATCGCAGTTCTCTTCCGCCGAATATTCTTGCGGGTGGCGCGGCGATTGTCTTTGATGAACTTCTCCGCCAGCGACTTCTGTGGCCCTCTATCCGTTAAGCCGAGATTGTCTCAATTGGCGCTGACGCCAGAAAGGCTCTAGAGATCATTTTCCTGACGCAAGCGCCTCGATTGCTTGTCGATGCACTTGGTGCGATCTCCAAGCGATCATCTCCTTCCAGTCTGACCCCTGCGGATAGTAGTGCAATTTGGCGACCCGCCGAATCTGTCGGCCCCGCTCGGTATCAGCCTCTTCTGGCCGATACATGAATAGCCAATGGTCGTCGCGCAGCACCGCCGTATTTAGTTTGTAAGTTCCGAATTCAAGAGCAATATAGGTGTGCCGGCTCCCCAAGATACGCTCCCAAAATGCGTCTTGGGTCCCAGGTATGATTTCCGCAGAAGAATTCCCTACTTCGGGCGACGTTACAGATGGGCCAAAGATGCTGACGGCTCGCTCATAACCGCTTAGTCCAGACGACTGCTCGCATTGCAATTCCCCATAGCCGTAAGGACCGAGGCCGGTATGGTAATCTATGATGATGACCTCATCTCGGGCGGCTACGTTGAATTCCTTCGTTATTTCCTCGAGAGTTCGCCTGGCTTCGGTAGGCTCGGTTCCGCCGTAGAACAGGCCGCCCGGATGGGTGTACTGCCCTGATCCTCGCGCCTCCCGAAGTTTCAATTCACCGTGTCTGGCTTGATATGCCGCAAACGCAGCCTCGGCGCGCTTCAATCCCTCCTCGGAAATGTCAGCGGGAACAAAATACTCGGCCAACTCCTCGTATCCAGGATTCGAGGGGAGCGGTTTGGAAAAGTCGACAAAATTCCGGTTGAGGTCAACGCCCTCCGCGGTAACTCGGCGATCCCAGGCAAAACCGTAG
This sequence comes from Mesorhizobium sp. M1006, assembly GCF_040318825.1. Taxonomy (NCBI): domain Bacteria; kingdom Pseudomonadati; phylum Pseudomonadota; class Alphaproteobacteria; order Hyphomicrobiales; family Phyllobacteriaceae; genus Mesorhizobium; species Mesorhizobium sp. M1006. Next base: position 19,417 of record NZ_JAMYMZ010000059.1, on the reverse strand, counting down.
CAATTCAGCGCGTGGACGAAGAGCACCGCCGTGGAGGATGGGAGACGCTCGAGAAATTTGGCTTGCAAGAATAGAAGTTGCGCTGCGGAACCGATGTACCCTTCTGGCCCGTGCGTGCCGGAAACCAGAATCAACAGTTTCTTGGCGTCTGCCGGGCCGAAATACGATGCGTCGGTGTTGAGAGACTCACCAGAGGGTCCTTTTGTACTGCATCGGTATGCTCGCGACGTCGGCGCGGCCGCCAGGAATTTCTGCCTCGCTTCGAAATAATCGCCAGAAAAGACAACCGAGACTAACTCTTTTGCGCTGTCAAGATTCATTGTGGCCAATCTCCCTGCTGATCATTCTGCGGCACCGACTGAGGCCCCATAGGTCGATAGATATCCTATTTTCATATAAGATGCCGGGGCCAACCCTTGCGGCTAGTGCCTGTCCATGCGCTTTACTAGCGTCGAAAGTAACGGCGAACGAATAGACAAGCTGACAAACGTTTTTGATGCCGCCAGGAACGTGCTTCCGAACTATGATCCGTCGCGGAGATCGACGTCAAATTCAGTTTGCGGATCGACGCTATCTCGTTTTGAGATAGCCTCAGAGCGCCGTGACTTGGGGGGAAATCCGGTCCCTGCGTCCGCCTGCACAGAGATATCGGCATGAACTGCGCCGGGTTTTCCCGGTGGCCGTTTCCTTAGCCGCGTCGGTAAGTTTCACACGCAGAGCTATGAGAAGCAGTTTCCAGACGAACTCCCTCGAATCCGCTCGGAGTTTTCCGCTAATTCTCTTCCTGCCTCATCGCTGGTCATCCAACAGTTGGGACAGATCCCGTCACCAAAGCCCAGCATCCGCAACGGGCGCTATAGTCGATTTGCGATCTGAATTTCAGATGGATTAAATCGCAAAACTGTATTTGACCGTTTGGGCCCCTCACTCGTAGGCGTTTGGGCGGCCGTGTTCATAGGGCTGAGTAAGACCGCACTTGCAGACCTGGCTTAGCCGCAACGGTCGCCGTCAAGCGCTGACGGAGCCCGTATCCTGCAGGTGCATTTTGGACCATCCTATCCCTCCTTGGTATGGCAAGTTCAAGCGCGTTACGCGAACCCGGCCCCAGGGCAGAAATGATGGGGCAGGGACAAATTCCGGTAGAGGCATGTCCCGTCGGCCAAGCTGGAAAGCTAACGCCGAGCAACGGATCGGCGCTATGAAGCGGGCGAGCCGCTTCAACGGACTCCCCACTGGACCCCCCATAGACAGGCTGCAGTCGGCGCGCACGGAAGTGTGCGCACTCTGACTTTCTGGCAAGATCTGCTACAGTTGCGATGCCAGCTCCGGCAGGATAACAAACAGGTCACCCACGAGGCCATAGTCGGCTACCTGGAAGATCGGCGCTTCCTCGTCCTTGTTGATGGCGACGATGACCTTCGAATCCTTCATGCCGGCAAGATGCTGGATGGCACCGGAGATGCCCACCGCGATGTAGAGATCGGGTGCGACCACCTTGCCGGTCTGGCCGACCTGCCAGTCGTTCGGCGCGTAGCCGGCATCGACGGCGGCCCGAGAGGCGCCGACGGCGGCGCCGAGCTTGTCGGCGATCGGCAGGATGACTTCCTGGAATTTCTCCGAGGAGCCCAGCGCGCGGCCACCCGAGATGATGATCCTGGCCGAGGTCAGCTCCGGACGGTCGGTCTCTGAAAGCTTGTTCTCGACGAAGGAAGATACACCGGGGTCGGCTGCCGCCGAGATGTTCTCGACGACAGCCGCATTGCCTTGGGAGGGCAACTCGAAGGAGGCGGTGCGCACGGTGATGACCTTCTTGGCGTCGCTCGACTGCACCGTCTGGATGGCATTGCCGGCATAGATCGACCGCTTGAAGGTGTCGGGCGAGACCACTTCGATGATCTCGGACACCTGCGCGACATCGAGCAGGGCCGCCACGCGCGGCGCGACATTCTTGCCCGACGAGGTCGCCGGCGCGATGATGGTGTCGTAAGCGCCGGCCAGCGACACGACGAGCGCCGCCAGTGGTTCGGCGAGGCGCTCGGCCAACCCGTCGGCTTCGGCGAGCAGCACCTTGCTCACGCCCTTGAGCTTGGCGGCAGCATCGGCAGCGCCGTTTGCGCCCTTGCCGGCCACCAGCACATGCACGTCCGAGCCGATCTGCAGTGCCGCCGAAAGCGCCTTGGCGGTCTGGTCGGAAAGCGTCGCATTGTCGTGTTCGGCAATCAGAAGAATTGTCATCTTTTTGTCCCTTCGCAGCCTTATAGCACGCCGGCTTCGTTCTTGAGCTTGTCGATCAATTCGGCGACGCTCTTGACCTTGACGCCCGCCTTGCGGCCGCCCGGCTCCTCGGTTTTGATCACCTTCAGCCGCGGCTTAACGTCGGCGCCGTAGTCGGCCGGGCTCTTCTCGTCGAGCGGCTTCTTCTTGGCCTTCATGATGTTGGGCAGTGAGGCATAGCGCGGCTGGTTGAGGCGAAGATCGGCGGTCACGATCGCCGGCATCTTCAGCTCCACCGTCTGCAGGCCGCCGTCGACCTCGCGCGTCACCTTGGCCTTGTCGCCATCGATAACGACCTTGGAAGCAAATGTGCCTTGCGCCCAGCCCAGAAGTGCCGCCAGCATCTGGCCGGTCTGGTTCGAATCGTCGTCGATCGCCTGCTTGCCGAGAATGACGAGACCGGGCTTTTCCGCCTCGACCACGCCCTTCAGCACCTTGGCGACACCCAGCGGCTCCGTCTGTTCGTCGGTCTTGACCAGGATAGCGCGGTCGGCGCCCATGGCGAGTGCGGTGCGCAAGGTCTCCTGCGCCTGCTGCGGCCCAATCGAGACAACGATGATCTCTTCCGCCTTGCCGGCCTCCTTCAGCCGGATCGCCTCTTCGACCGCGATCTCGTCGAACGGGTTCATCGCCATCTTGACGTTGGCAAGTTCCACCGCCGAACCGTCAGCCTTCACGCGAACCTTCACATTCGCATCCACAACCCGCTTCACGGGCACAAGGATCTTCATTGAAGTCTTTCTTTTAATCGATCCAGGAGAACTGTAACCCGGGGTAAATGGCGAAATCGCCCGGAAACCGGCTCCATTTCTCAATGCCAGGCGAACGCGATCCGGGACCCACGACGATTGTCGGACCGCGGTTTCATCGGCGTGACACTGCTTATTCGGCAGACAGTTGTTTGGCGGCCGCCTCTATCGCGTTCTGAGTCCAGGCGAGATCGCTGCTGGAGAGAGCAAGGCAGGGATAAATCTTGCTTGGCGATTTGAAGATTCCATGCTGGCGGAGCCGAGCATTAAACCTGCCTGCCAAACTATTGTCTGCCTTGAGAACATCTCTGTAGGACTTCACCGAACGCTTTGTGAATACAACATCAAAAAGAACAGAATCCCCAACGATTTGATAATCGACTCCTGTTTGATCGAGAGCATCCCTAAGGAAGCCCATGATGGCCGCCCCATTATCGCGAAGCCGGTCATAGCTGTCCGGACGGCGAAGGATTTCGAGCGTCTTCAGGCCGGCGACGGCTGCAAGCGGATTGCCGCTCAGGGTTCCAATCTGCAGGGTAAAGCGATCTTTGCCGACCACGCTCTTGTCGAAATGAGCCATGATGTCCGCTTGGCCCACCACCGCGGCAAGCGGGAGACCGCCGCCTACGATTTTGCCGACGGTGCACAGATCCGGCACAACGCCGTACTTTTCTTGTCCCCCGCCGTAGGCCAATCGGAATCCGGTAACCACCTCGTCGAAAATTAGCACGATCCCGTGCTTGGAGGTTTCTTCGCGCAACACTTCGAGAAATCTTGGCTCCGGAGGAATAAGGCGCTGAAGCGGTTCAACGATCACGCCAGCTATTTTTTCGCCATGTTCATCGAGAAACTGACGAATGAATTCCGGATCGTTGAACGGCGCGACGTAGATGCCTTCGCGGACTGGTTCGGGTATTCCCGCCGAGTCCGGAACGCCATTCGGATAATTCTCAAGCCTGTCGGGGAAGACACTGATCAGGGCATCCGAAGACATGCCATGATAGCCGCCTTCGAATTTTAGAATGAGGTCCCGACCAGTATGCGCGCGAGCAAGGCGCATCGCGTACATATCCGCTTCGCCACCGCTCGAAACAAATCGCAGTTTTTCTGCACACGGCACAGCTTGGCATATCGCTTCGGCAAGCTCTATACCGTGCCTGTTGCTGGCGAAAAACGTCAGTCCCTTTCCTGCCTGCTCTCGAATTGCCTCAACGACCTCTTCATTGTCGTGTCCCAGGATCATCGGTCCCGAGCCAATGAGGTAGTCGACGTATTCCTTCCCGTCCTCATCCCAGACGCGAGCGCCATGGCCTTCGCGAATGACGATCGACGGGTCGAAATTACCAAATCCACCGCCGGGCAGCACACCTTTCGCCCTCTCGATCCACTGCTTCTGCGCCGGCTGCGCAACTGGATTGTCAAGCATTGGCCGCCACCCTCGTCCTCTGGCTGTCTGCGCTTGCATCGGCGCGGGGGCGAACATTGTCGGGATCGAAAGCCGGCTCGCCCAGCACCTCCGCCTTCCGGATTTCACCCATGATCGTGACATCCACCTTTGTTCCCGGGCTCGCAACATCAGGCGACACGTAGGCAAAGGCGAGAATCTTGCCGACGGACGGCGAGTAGGCGATCGAGGTTATCGATCCAACTTGACGGTCTCCCATCAGCACGGCTTCGCCGCCATTTCCATCCGACACCCCGTCGGGCTCGATCTGCAGATAGGCGCAGATCCACAGCGGGCCCTTCTCCAGGGCAGCCAGTGTGGCCTGCTTGCCCCTGAACTCAGCCTTGTCGGTCTTGACGAAGCGCATAACATCGGCTTCCGGCAAAGTGACCTCGTTGGTAAGTTCGCCAGCCCCCTTGAACATCTTCTCCAACCGCATAACGTTCATCGCGAAAGAGCCATAGTCGATCAACCCCATGGCATCGCCAATCTCATGCAATGCGTCGTAGACACCCGGGATGCTCTCTTTTGGTCCGTGGAACTCCCAGCCCACCTCGCCCGCGTAGGACATCCGGAACGCCCATACCTTCTCCCCTGCGACCTCGATCTCCTGGGCCGTAAGCCAGGGGAACACCTCGTTGGTCAAGGCAGCGCTTGTGTTCGGGGCCAGGATATCGCGAGAGCGAGGTCCGTTGAGTGCCAAGGCTCCCCAGGCATCAGACAGATTGGTGATGGTTACATCGTCGCGATCAGTGCGAGCGAACGTCAGATAGTCCAGCAAGCGCTGCTCGAAGAACGCCGCGCAAGTGAAATAGAAACGATCGTCGGCGAGCCGAACAATGGTCGTTTCCAACTCGATGCGGCCGTTCTCATTCAACAGGTGAGTCAACGCGATGCGACCGGGCTTCGAAGGCAGCCTGTTCGGGATGAGCCTGTCGATGAATTTGGCCGCTCCCGGTCCAGAGACTTGAACCTTGGTGAAGGCGGAGATGTCCATCACGCCGGCGCACTCGCGCACGCTGTTGACCTCTTGCTGAACCAGAGGAAACAAAGCGGGCCTGCGGAAGGAATAGTAGTCTCGTTGCTCGACACCGTCGCGTGCGAACCAGCGGGGACGCTCCCATCCGTAGACTTCTTCAAACACAGCGCCCCGACTCTTGAGGCGTTCATAGAGCGCGCTGGGTTTGACTGGCCTGCCGGCATGCCTGTTGAGGTGAGGGAACGGAACCTCGTGGCGCAGAAGGTAGTCCTCTTTCGCCTTTGTAACCTGATATTCCTGGTCGGCGAAGCGGCCGAAGCGCCGTGGATCATAGTCGCGCATGTTGATATCCGACGCACCGTGAACCATCCAGCGAGCCAGTTCACGCGTCAGCCCCGGACCCCAGCCGATACCGATCTGGCAACCGCAGTTCAGCCAGAAATTCCTGAGCCCCGGCGCCGGCCCGATCAGCGGGTTGCCGTCCGGCGGATGCGAAATGGCTCCGTGAACGGCTCGTTTGATGCCGAGCTGGGAAAGCACAGGCATACGACCCATGGCGTTCTCGAGCCATGGCATAATCCGGTCATAATGCGGCTCGAAAAGTTCGTGTTCCGCCTCCCAAGGACATTCGTCGATCCAGACCGCGTTCGGATTGGCCTTCTCGTAAATGCCAATGAGGCCGGACTTTTGCTCCATTCGGATGTAGCCGGACACAAGCCTGTCGTCTCTGATGACGGGCAGCTCCCTTTCTAGGGACATGAATTCCGGCACCGTATCCGTGATGAGGTAGTGATGCGTCATCGAGGTTGTGGGCACGCCCAGACCCACCCACTTCCCAACCTGGCGGGCATAGGTGCCGCCAGCATTGACGACGTGTTCGCAAACGATCTCGCCCTGCTCCGTGAAGACCCTCCATTCGCCGTTCGACTCTCGCTTGATGTCCGTGGCGCGGCACTGGCGAATGATTTTGGCACCAAGTTGTCTCGCGCCCTGAGCCAAGGCGAATGTAGCGCCGGAGGGATCCACATGCCCATCATCCGGCGTGTAGAGCGCGGCTTGGACGCCTTCGAGGTTGTAGAATGGATGCAGCTCCCTTATGCGCCGCGGTCCCACCAATTCCATGGTAAACCCAAGAGCCTTGCCAACGCTCAGGGTTTGACGAAGCCAATCGACTTCATCGTCCGTGTAGGCGAGCCGGAGCGACCCGCAGCCATGCCAAGTCACCGACTGGCCAGTCTCTTTCTCCAGCACCTTGGAGTAGAGATCGATATTGTAGCCAACGCATTTCCCTAGGGAGAAACTCGAAGTCGAATGGGTGATCTGGCCTGCTGCATGCCAGGTAGACCCCGACGTCAACTCGGCTTTCTCCAGGACAACTACGTCTGTCCAACCCTCGTGCGCCAAGTGGTAAGCCAGCCCGCAGCCCATGATCCCGCCGCCGATAATTACCACGCGCGCACTCATTGTTAGGTCTCCTAATCGAATATTTTCAATACCTATAGGACAGATGTACTTTTGTCAACGGTTAATCAAAAGGTTGTACCATCGCGACGCGGCCAAGCTTGCGCGAGCAGCCTTGCGAGGAGGCTCCCAGCGGGACTTAAAGAATTCGGTGGCCCAGCCGATGCGGCCGAGCGTGAGCACGCGGCAGGCTTTTTCCTGCTTCGCTAGTGGGAAAGAATCTTCGACAGGAAGTCCTTTGCTCGCCTGTCCGTCGGTGCGGTGAAAAATTGCTCCGGCGGAGCTTCTTCAACTATTCGCCCTGAATCCAAGAAAAGGATGCGATCGGCGACCTTGCGCGCGATTCCCATTTCATGCGTCACGACAACCATCGTCATGCCCGTCTGTGCGAGCTCGTCTATGACATCCAGCACTTCTGAAATCATCTCCGGATCAAGGGCGGATGTCGGCTCGTCGAAAAGCATCACCTTTGGGTCCATGGCCAGCGAGCGGGCAATCGCGAGGCGCTGCCTTTGCCCGCCAGAAAGGCGGCCCGGGAACTCGCGGGCCTTGTCGGCTATGCCAACGCGTTTGAGCAACGCGTGAGCGCGCTCCTCTGCCTCTCTCTTGCGGTCCCACGCACCAGGCGGGGCGCCAGAGTAATGTTGTCGATCGCGTCGAGGTGCGGATACAGATTGAAATTCTGAAAGACCATTCCGACTTGGCAACGAAGCTGCTGAAGGTTCTTCTTGGCAGCGTTCAGATTGTGATTCAGAACTCGCAAGGACCCGGGCCGAAAGTCTCCAAGCCATTGATGCACCGAGTCAGCGTTGACTTTCCCGAGCCGGACGGGCCGCAGAGAACGACGACTTCGCGCTCCCTCACGTCGAGATCGATTTCGTGCAGCACCTGGACGTTTCCAAAGCTCTTGCCGACCTTGGAGAACTGAATGATCGACTGTTCCGTCATGTAACGAAATCCTATATGCTTCCGATTGCTCAAGCGCCTACAGTGGAAATCCGCCCTCGCCACCTTCTCACGACGAAGGAGAGAGAAGCGCAAATGACAAAATACCCAAGCCCAACCAAATATCGCATATGGAGTAAAGGTGTTGCTGTTCGTGATCTGTGCCGCGTAAAGAAATCGATTACACCCACCACCGATACAAGCGAGGCGAGGGGCGAACCATATACGCGCGCTATCGCCAAGGGTATCGAGGCCCCCAGCCCGATTGCGGCGACAGGATGGAGAGCTGAATTGATAGCCATAGGCATTGCGCGATCAGGCTGGCGCTTGGCCAAATGGGAGCCCAGCGAAACCCAGTCGCTTTCCAAGCACTCAGTAAGCACAGGAACGCGAGGCAGCCGTACCAAATAGCGGCCTTTCGTCGATCGGCATCCTCCGGGTGGCGGTCTAAATTCATCGGCGTTCCGGGTCCATAAGCACCTGCGCAGCACTCATCGCGCCCGCTATCAGGAGGGTAAGCATCAGATACAGGACCGTCACCGCGATCGCGGCCTCCATGCCGCGAAACGTCTCCTACTCAATCTGTCGGGTCATGAAAGGCAGGTCTTCGATCGCGATCAAGCCTCACGGTCGATGAATTCTTCACGACTTGGGATGAACTGGCTTGTCAGAGGCGGTATGGTAATCTGGAGCGCCTGCGGCAGTATGATCCTCGTAAAGACCTGTCGAACTGACAGCCCCGAAGCGACGCCGGCCTCCCACTGGCCTATAGGAAGGGCACGAATTCCTGAGGTGACGACGTCAGAGATGTAGGCGCTCTAACGCAACGTCAGCGCTATCACACCAGAAAGAAACGCGTCTAACCTGAAGACGTAATATACGACAAATTACCTTACGACTACTTGTAGTCTCTTATGACTTCTATGAACCTAATGATTTCCTAACATAGAAATCTGGCGTGACTTTCAAAAATCCAACGAATGATCCGATCATAAAAGATAATACTAACGAAATCAGAGATATGCGGATCGTCGCAGCCAAGCCCTCTAACGGTAGGGATCGGTATTCCCAGATTATTCCTCAGTCGAGATCCATGAGGTTTCCGTAAAGCTCCGAGCCAGATGCTGATCACGGAGGCCGAACAGCGCGGCGCAGCTTCTCCGTGGCGCACATGGGTCTGACCGACCTGCGTTCATGTAGATCGAGAAACTACCACCGATCGAGACCGCGCACTTCCGCAACGCAAGGCTGCATCATGTCTGGCTGCCACAACACGAATCCTGGCTCTTCCTTGTGGTATTTGCGGTACATCTCCTGGAGCTTGCCTTCCAGCCAAAGACGCTGGAGCCCCCAATTTACCCAATTGCGCCATTTCGAATCGTTCTGCCGAACCAAAATGGCGCTGGAGTCGCGGTAGAAAGGTTCGCCTACCTCGAGCTTCGCATCGGGCATTTATTCGATCATCAACTGCGCCTGTAGCGAGTCGATCAGTGCGCAATCCACTTGCCCTTGGGCAACGGCCAGCAGCAGTTCCGGATGCTGTTGGAAGAGCTTGAACTTGGCATCCGCATTGGTCGCTTTCCAGTAGCCGATATAGACCGCGCCCTGCGTCGCGCCGATCGTCTTCTCGGTGCCGGCGCAAGCTTTAGGGTCCGTCGGTTCCCACCTTCCGGACAAGTATGAGCGCCCGCTCGGTGTTCCAGATCAGGGAAAAGTCCACGACTTCCCCTCGAACCCTGGAGTTCGTGGTGGGGCCGAATTCCGCGTCGATCTGTCCGTTGGGCAAGAGCGGAATAGGCGTTTGGGTCGTCGTCTGAACGAGCTTGCATTCGACACCCAGATGCTTCGCGAACCCTCTCGCCACATCTGGCCCGTAGCCCTGCACGACACCCTGCGCGTGAGCGAAGCTGCCCGGCGGATAATCATATCGCGCACCAGCCAGCAAATGGCCGCGCTTTTGTATTGCATCCAAGGTCGAGGTGATCTCCTCGGCCTTAGCGCCTTTGACGATGAGAGAGGCGGCGGCCGCGGCGCCCATCGCCGATAACATGCTGCGTCTGTCCAGGTTTCACTCCCCTGAGCTTAACCTCTTTTTCTTTTTGGGATGGGGTCAGCCATCCCTGGTGGTCACAACCGTGGAACCGACCGACGGTTAGAAAACGATTGTTTTCCCGCAGAGAACCTGTCGTACAAACGTTTCCGTGTCAATTCGGATTAGGAGAATTGCTTGGACATCCCAGTGAGGATGAAACGACGTTGACCGGAAGGAGCGCAGGACCAGAAGTCTCGTTTTGGGCACCCCGCGGTAGCCTTAAAAGATGGCCGTCGACCTGATTGGAATGGACAAAGCATCTTCGGCCAAAAGACCGACCAGCTCGGCAGGAGCATCGCAAGCTTTGGCCTTTCGTGTCAGATCGGCATCCGTCATCGGATTGTTGGGCCCTCCGCGCACATAAGCCACGGCTTTTTCGAGGCGCTGCCCTGATTGCAATGTAACGACAAGCCGGTCGGGAGCTTCTGGCGATAGATCTTGGATGTCATCCGAGACTTGTTCCGGTACGATCGACACTTTCCGCATCAGGGCCCGAGTGTCCGGCTCGCTGAGCGCTGCCGGTTCGAAATCAGCAGGGGTCAACGCGCCACACAACATTACTCTTGCGACACAATACCGAACCGAGAACCGCGCCTCCGCGGATGTCGTGGGTTCGGCGATCGACACAACTCGCACGAAGGGTGCCGGACTGTGGATCCCTATCGAAGCAATCGATGCGGGATCGATCTGGTGGTTCTCGCGCAGCGCGATAGCTGCCTCGATCGGCCTTTGGGTATAGGAGCAGCTTGGCCAAGACTTTCGCACGATCGGATGATCCACGACCCCCTGCCCTATGGTTCTCTTCGCAAGCACAGCGCGAGTTCCCGGAGACGTCGGCGTGCCAAAATTCGCCAGGAAGCCCAAAGGGCCGTCCCAAACAAGGCCGGAAGCTGCTACCGCTCCGGCCCTCGCGTACTGAGCCGCAAATACTCCGCCCCTGGCAGCTAAGCCAACATGGGCAACCTTCATGTCTGTTCCGAACTGATGCTGAAGCCCCGCAGATACGCTGGACCCCATACTCATCGCGGCCGCGATGCGTTCGCTCGGCAGGTCCATGGCGTGAGCGCATGCGGCGGCAGCGGCGATCGGACCGAGCGTGGATGTTGAATGCCATCCCGACAGGTAATGCCCGAAGCCGAGAGATTCACCAAGACGAACAATAACCTCATATCCGACCGTCCAGGCTCGAAGGATGTCACCAACGGTCAAGCCGTCGCGAAAGCCAACGGCAAGAAGCGCCGCAAGGATCGGTGCGCTGGGGTGCGTCGAGCCGACGAATTCGTAATCGTCAAAATCGAGAGCATGGGAGCGCACGCCATTGAGAAAGGCAGCCCCACCGACACTGAGCATGCCGCCACCGACAATCGAAACCGCACCCTCTCCGGATTCTAACGATATCGCCTTCTCGGCCAGGGCAGACACAGCTGTAGTTCTGCCGCCAAACATGCAAGATGCGGTATCGACAAGGCTTCGGCGCGCCTCCGTTTCGATTGTGGGAGACATATCGCCCCTATAGCTCCCGGCCCATTCGGCAATTGACGAGGCGATATCGAGATTCGGCATATTCACTCGGCTTACTGATCAAGAGCTCGATCGTTTGCAATTGGAGGGGCAGCTTGCTGATTAAGCGGTCTGCCGGCAGAAGCTCGGTTCATTTCGGCGCAGGAAAGCAATTATGCTTCAGGGGCCAGACCATTCCACAAGCTGCCGAACGCGCACCTGTGCTTTCAACGCGTGCATCGGTACATTCATGAGCTTTCCGAGCAAAACCGCTATGGACAGCGCTACCGAACAACTGTATGGGTGTCAACCATGAAGCGTATGAATGTACCATCCGAAAGGTCCGCGGCCGCGGTTCTGGAAGAGATTAGGGGGCGACTCATCTCGTTCACACCGGAATTGCACAAGGCCGCTACCCATGTACTCGAGAACTCAAATCTGATTAGCATCACGTCGATCAGAAACATGGCGCAGGGCGCCGACATCAAGCCAAATACTTTAGTTAGAATGGCCCGCGCTCTGGGCTTTGAAGGGTACGAGGATTTTCGTAAGCCCTTTAGAGAGCAAGTCATGCGAGGGCGCGAAGACTTTCCGGATCGAGCGCGATGGCTTCAATCACTTTCGAAGGGCGGCAAGCTCGCCAGCCTCTACAGCCAGATGGCGTCGACATCCATAGAGAATATTGAGGGTCTGTTTTCTGGTACGAGCGCAACCGACATAAAAAAGCTCGCCGACGCTATCGTGAGGGCGCGAATAACATATGTGCTTGGCGTGGGCTTCGCCAGCTCCATTGCCCGAAACTTCGCCTATCTTGCGAGCATGGCCGTAGGCGGCGTTGTCGCGATCCCGCGTGAAGGGTCCCTTCCTATCGACGGATTGGTCCACGCCGAGAAGGGCGACATCCTGGTGGCGATGACATTCAAGCCGTATCGACGCGAGATCATCGAGGCTGTCGAAGTCGCCCTCACTTACGGCCTCAAGGTGGTTGGCATATCTGACAGCCCAGCATCGCCGATCCTCGTCCGGGCAGATCAGCGTTTCGTGATACCCACCAACACCCCGCAATTTTTCCCCTCTACTGTCGCTGTTACCGCGCTTTTCGAAACGATCATGGCTTTTGTGGTGGCGGAAGCCGAGGGGGATGCGGTTAGCAATATAGCGCGCTTCCATCAACGGCGGAGTGAGCTGGGTATCTACTGGCAAGAAGAGGAAGGGTGATACCACCCGTTCAGATATACGGAGCAGAAATGCAGCAGAATCTATTTGATTTGGGTCTGTCTAAAAGGAAGGCCACACTGGGCGCCGAGTACGTTGAGAAAAACCTCGCATCGGCAGACGAATTCACGCGGCCCTTCCAGGAAGCGATGACGGCTTGGTGTTGGGGATTTGGCTGGGGAGATGAGGCAATCGATCCAAAGACGAGGTCGCTGATGAACTTGGCCATGATCGGCGCCTTAGGGAAGATGCACGAATGGGAGACCCATTGTCGTGGCGCCATCAACAATGGTGTCACGAAGGACGAGATCCGTGCTGCGATCCACGCAGTTGGCATCTATTGCGGCGTGCCACAGGCTTTAGAGTGCTTCAGGGTTGCTCGCAAAGTACTTGAGGAACGAAACCTCTTATAAAACTAAGAACTCGTCGAGCCTGATACGGTCGACGTTGGGCCGGCGGCCGGCGAAAAGGCTCGGCGTTGTACGAGAACCTTTTCGAGGCCGCGTTGCGTCGCCGCCGTCAGTTGTTGGGCCGCGGCTTCTGGGCGACATCGAACAATTCTGCGGGAGCGCCGTCCTATCTACTCCGCGTGAGAATTTGGTCCGGCAACAATGAACGTACTCAGGCTACTCGTGTGAAGACAGGGCTTTCGATTTTGCAACGGCTGACACCGCTCGACGCTGCGCGGGGTTCTGCGGGTCAATACAACGAGGCCCGAAAGCAAAGCCTGGAAACCATACCCGGCAGGTTTAACTTTTACCTGCTTCCGGCTTTTTCGCTGCATGCGTTTTCCTCCGCGATCGAAGTGCTTACGCTGGCCAATGAAGCGACGAGGCGAAACGTCTATAGTTGGCAGGTCGTTTCGGGCGACGGACAGCCTGTAGTGTCGAGTTGCGGCATCACCATAAGCTCAGCCGTCGGATTGCGATCGGAGCGTGACCGCAACCTGCGATCAAACCCAGCCCCGGTCGCGATAGTGTGCGGAGGCCGTTCCGTCCCTCGCCATGACAGCCAGTTGCATTCCTGGCTCAGGGAGTGCCGAAACCGTCGCGCACGCCTTATCGGCATAGGTGGCGGAACCCTAGTCCTTGCTCGAGCGGGCGTGGCAGAAGGTCGCCGCTGCGCCGTGCACTGGGAGCAATTCCCGCTATTTCTGGAGCAATTCCCAGGCATTATAGCTACGCAAGCCGCATTCGAGAAAGATGGTGAGCTGTATACCTGCTCTGGCGGAGACGCATCCTTTGATACATTCCTGGATCTAGTTGGATGCGATTATGGAGCTGCCGTCGTAAATCGCATCTGCGAGAATGCCGTGGCATGTCGTGTTCGCACGGTTGGGGACCGTCAACGCTTGCCGCCAAATTCCCGTGTACGATTCAATCATAAGGCAGTCATCGAAGTCATCGATCAGATGGAGGCACATATCGGCGATCCCAAGTCGATAGATGGACTGGTGGCAGCGACTGGCCTTACACGCCGCCAAATTGAGCGACTCTTCAAGCGTGAACTAGGACGCAGTCCGAGCCGCTACTACCTGGAACTTCGTCTGGAACGCGCGCACTTGCTGCTTCGCAGCTCGAATCTGCCTGTTATAGAGATAGCTGTAGCGTGCGGATTCGTCTCGGCATCACATTTCTCAAAAGTCTATCGGGACATGTACGGCTGCGCCCCACATCAAACTCGATTGTTGGCGCACGGAGCTGAACAAGATCGCCCATATGATCCGCTCGCTGATTCTCCTGGCGATCCAGCTGCCGACAGGATGATCACACCCGCCACAACCATGCGTGCAGAATCAGCGTTTCATGGCGGACGGCCATGACAGGCTGCCTAAGACACTTCTTGCACTCAGCGTCGGCAATTTGGGCCGAAGCCTACCACTGCGCGCGCTCATCGGTCGACTGGTTAGATTAGCCTCCCCGCCCCCAATTCGTCGACGCGGAGAGTATCGTGATACGCGACCTTCCAAGTGTTGCCATCAAATGGGTCCCTGGCTTTGAATTAGCAACTTCTCGAACGGCCCGGTGCGGACCCGCATGCCGGGCGGTGTGGCAAGGGTTCGACCGAAAACGTCGCCCTTATGCCGATTAAGGCAGTTGGAGTGCTGGAGCGCGTTGCTGAGATCACCTGGCTCGTGCTGCGGCTTTTCGTGCGATCACTATGCCTATACTATTCGAATACACTACATCGGCTGCGGTGCGCCACCGGCATTCGGCAAGGTCGATCCGGCGGCCGGTCACACGGCCTTCCTCGCCGTCGCGGCAGCCGTCGATCTGGTCGCTTCGGGCAAGGCAAGCGTGAATCGTGACCACACCTATCAACAAAGAAGCCCGGCATCATTTCGATGGACACGGGCATGGTGGTCAGCCTGACTGGAACCAAGTCATCGTTATGCAGCTCACGTCTGAAAGGTTGTCGACAATCCGGTCCACGCATGTCTCCTTGAGCGGCGCCATAGCGCGGGCAACGACGGAGCGAGTCCTAGATGGTTTCGGCGACACTTACGTTCATAACGACCCGTCTTCGAAGGGTTCACTTTCGTTCGTCTTTCCGACACCCACCTGCTCGGATCTCGTCCGAACTTTTCATCTAACGCTCACCACCACGGCTCTTTACCGCAGCAGCTTGGACTGGTTTGAGACCTGCTCCTGAACGCCGATCCCGGAGGTCCGTCCCCCATCATTCACGCAGCTTTACGCTACGGTCTTAGTTCATGTTGAACTCCTTCCGCTGCTCTGCAGCACACTCTCGTCGATGAACACGAGCTTCGCCGGATCGAGATCGAGCCGGCCATCGAACCAGTCCCCGCGCCGCTTCAGGACGTCGGGCGATCCTGCTCCAGTGCGTGCGCGGACTTTTTTTGCAGGCGCTCAAGGCGCTGCGGCTGATCCGCACCAACTGCTCGGCGACGAGCCGCTCCACCATCTCGTTCAGCGTGATGCCCTTGCGCTCATTGATCAGCCCGACGATGAAGGCTTCTCTATAATTCGCCACGGCTCGTCCTCCTGTGGTGAGGATCGGCTCGGCCCGCCCGAGCAACCCTTGGACGCGCAGTGTAGGGCGAGCCACCTCATCGGCAGAGGCGGACATACGGTCTTACCTTTGCTCTCCCACCCATGCGTCAGCATCGCGCCGAGGGACGGCGATCAGCATCGCGGCATTGAAGGTCTTGATCGGGCTGCAGCAGACCTCGGCGGCCTCACGGAAGCCTGAGGATTCGCCCATCTCACTATGGGCCAGATGCTTGAACCCGCAACTAACCCCGCGTAGCTTTGCCCCAGGGTGTGGGGGGCATCGCAGGGTGACAGATCCGGTCGTCGGGTATGACGCGCAGCGCGCTGGCGAATGGCGCCAGCGCATCGCGGCCAACCCGCGCCGCGCCTGACGCCCGCGCGCGGCTCCGGCCACCGCCTCGCATGCCGTCATCTCGTCGCAAGAAGACACCAATCTGCAAACTGAATTGGACGCCCGCGGCCACCGGCTGTCTAATGCCGATTGAGGACATGGCACTAAATTGCAGCCGCTAGGACACTTCAAATGAGCGCATGCTTTTTCGCAGCGGTTAACGCAAACATTGCAACACTTGGCGTCCAGCCTAAACCCGCCAATCTTAGGCGAAGCGGTGCTCTTATTCGCCAGATAGCATCTGACCCGACGAAAACCCCGGTGGTTTTCTTCGATCGTTCATTGTCGCCCTGAGATGAGCGCGCGCCACCCCAAGCTGATCGACGCGAGTGGTATCAGCGATCTGCCTGAACGACTCCAGGATATCATCCGACGCCGGGACACGGTGCTCGGTCCTGGCTACCAATTTTCCGAGACGATTCCGGTGGAGTTTGTCTCGAGTTTTGGTGCCCACCTAATAGACAGCGACGGCAATGACTATCTCGACGCGTATAACAACGTCCCGGGCGTTGGCCACGCCCACCGGCATGTTGTGGACGCCGTTTCCCGCCAGATTTCTACAGTCAACACTGATACACGCTACCCCCAGGAGCCACTGGTTGCGTATGCGGAGCGGCTACTTGCGACATTCCCAGCTGAGCTGTCGAAGTTAAGCTTGCCCTGCACTGGATCCGAAGCAAATGATCTCGCAATTCGGGTCGCGAGGTTCCATACGGGCGGCGAGGGTATCATAGCTAGTCGTTGGGCGTTTCACGGTCGCACTCGTGAGGTTGCCAGTTTTTCCCCAATGCTGGGCGCTGGATCCCCGCTCGGACCGAACGTCCGACTCATTGCTGCTCCTGACTCAAGGCTCTGCGGACCTGAACGATCTCTTGAGGAGTATATGCGGGATCAAGTGCGTTCCGCAATTATTGATCTCGAACGGCATGGATACAGGCTGGCAGCCTTGATCGCTGATTCCGCGTTCACCTCCGATGGCATCTTTACTCACCCAGTCGGCTTCATGCAGACAATGGTCGACGAGGTTCACGCCGCTGGCGGCCTCTACATTGCTGACGAGGTTCAATCGGGGTTCGCTCAGCTCGGAGAGTCGATGTGGGGGTTCAGTCGGCACGCGGTGATTCCTGATATCGTCACGATGGGCAAGGCGATGGGTAACGGTTTCCCCGTCTCTGGCGTCGTCTTCCGCCCGGAGGTATCTGACGAATTCGGACAGAAGGTCAGCTACTTCAATACACTGGGTGGCCGATCGATTTCTGTAGCCGCGGCGACCGCAGTGCTCGATGTGTTCGAGCAGGAGAATGTGCGTGAACGCGTTGTCGTGAACGGCGCGACCCTGCTGGCAGGGCTTGAAGCGCTGACACGGGATTCTCCTTATGTTGCGGAAATCCGAGGCAGCGGCCTGTACCTTGGTGTCGAGATCGTCGAGGACAGAGGGACGCTCGAGCCCGATCCCATTCGTTGCGAAAGCATCATTAAGGACCTCCGCGATCGTCGAGTTCTTATAAGCCGGACCGGCCCCGCGGGTAACGTGTTGAAAGTTCGCCCTCCTGTCGCTTTCACCCATGCCGATGTGTCCAGATTCCTTGAGACCTTTGCCATCGTAGCGAAACAGCGGCTTTAGAGGGCTCTAACAGCATGCACAAATCACCCGACGCCGTGTTTCAACGGCTCCTGGAGGAGAGCAGCCTGCTCTCATCAAGCGAATCGATCGACCCACTGTTGTTGAAAAACGTGCTTGAGAGGCACTATGGGCTCCGTGGACACGCTGAACGATTGGGCAGTGAAAAGGGCCATACGTTCAGGCTTGAAGCCGGTCCGAATGAATACCTCGTAAAGGTGTCACCGTCTGACGAGCCCGAACCAGTTACGGCGTTGCAGATTGCGGCGATGCGTTATCTTGATGATACCGCTCACGCCCTGCCGATCCAGCGGATCAAGTCTACCCTTGATCGAAGGGATAGCGTTCCCATCGACTTGGGTGATGGCACCTGTCGAATACTCAGCGTCTTCTCCTTTGTCGAAGGCCTGTTATGGGAGCAAATGGATGCCAACGTTGAGCACTTGACCAAGCTGGGAGACATGCTCGGTCGAGTAAACAGCGCGTTGCGACTATTTGGGCACCCAGCCGCCGCGCGCAGCTTAGTTTATGACATTAAGCACTTTCACCATTGGGCTGGACTTGTTGAGTACACGCCAGACCCGAAGCGCCGATTGCTGGCTCAGCGGGCCTTCAAGCTCTTCGAAGAAGTCGTCCTGCCGAGGCTGCCCAGTCTTGAAATGCAAGTGATCCACGGTGACTACGCTCCCAACAATGTCGTGGTGGATCCGCACAGCGATGTCTTCGTGCAGGCTATCCTTGACTTTGGTGACACTGTCCTTAGCGCGGTCATCTTTGACCCTGCGAATTCCGTCGCGCACCTGATTGGCCGCACTGAGGATCACCCTTGGCAGGATGCTTTTGCCTTCGTCGCGGGGTACCAGCAGAGCCGGCCGATAAACGAGTCAGAACTTCCACTTTTGCCAATTGCGGCTCTCGCGCGGCTGACCATGCTCGCGTTGATCAGGCACTGGAAGGCGGAGCGCGCACCTGACCAGCGCGAGGAGCTAGTCGCTAGTGCCGAGTATTACTGGACGAACCTAGAGCGGGCCATGGCCGTACCACTGGATGACATCATCGCGCGACTCCGCCACCGCGCCGGTGATCCTGGTACGTGAGCGCAGCGACCGGAAGCGGGTCGGCTTGAGGCAAACCGAAGATTCGTGCAGTTCGCTGTAGCTGAATTGGACATTTCTGATTCCAATCTCTGCCAGCTATGAACTCCAGATTGAGCGGGTCATCCCTAAACTCGGTCCGAAGGATGACCTTGGAGCATGCGGAGGCGGGTGCTGGGTCATGCCCTGGAAGTACTGACCGATTACACATCATCGTAAAGACAAAAAGTCAGTCGTGGCAGCGGTGAATTAAATAATCGGCTCGTCAAAAGCAAAAAACGTGCAGCACGAAGATCCTCATCTGTCCGCTCCAACGACGCTTGCCCCGCTTCGAAATCCGGTATTTCGCTCGATCTGGACGGCCACGCAGATATCCAGCCTCGGGTGGCTCGTGCAAACGGTTGCCATCAGTTGGCTGATGGCCACCATTTCCGCTTCGGACCTGATGGTCGCACTCGTGCAGGCCGCATCCACATTGCCGGTATTCTTCCTCTCGATCCTCGCGGGAGCCATCGCCGACAACTTCAGCCGCCGATGGGTGATGTTTGCGGGACACTGCTTGATAGCATTGGCATCAACGACGCTGATGATTTCTGTGGGTCTGGGATTTGTCCATCCCTGGCTCTTACTCGGATTGG
>NZ_JAMYMZ010000058.1:0-30454 GCF_040318825.1 Mesorhizobium sp. M1006 | reverse complement strand
GCTGCCGGTGACCGACGCCGACGGCGGGCTGGTCGGTGTAGTTGGCCTGCGCGAGCTGACGAAGGCGACCGACGCGGTGAGGGCTCTGATGTCGAAGGCTGGCACCGCCTCTCCCGACACGCCGGCGATGAGCCTGCTGCCGGTGCTCACCGACGGCCGCAGCCATGCCGTAATCATCGTCGATGCCGAGCGACGCATTCTTGGGCTGATCACCCAGACCGATCTGCTGGCGGCGGCAGCGCGCGTGCACATGGCAGACCCAACGCTGGCAGGGGCATAAAATAGTGATCCGGATTTGCTCAATCCGGGGACCCGATGGGGGCCAATGAATACAGGGATAGCGGCATTAAATGCGCCTTCCGCCTAAGAGTCATGCACAGCTTGGATAGAGCTCGAGGTCCGGCAAGTAGTTGAGATGATCCATTATCGGCGGTGACCGCCTTCGCCGACTGTTAATAAAGAATCTGCGGCGGAATTTCGTTCCCTTCCCTTGAGGGTCACGCCGCCTTTTGGCAGGCGCCCCTGAACGACGGTCAATGGTGAAGGCATCTGGACAGACGGCTTCCTCAACTTGGCTCTGGATCACAGGATGGGCGACGGGAAGCCGGGTCGCGGTCTTGGGGAGAAGGTCCCGATAGCAGTGTTCCCGCGCCCATGCGGGATAGTCGAATAAAATGCGGCTCCTCCGTCTGAGAATGCAGTGGGAGGAGATAGCGACCCGGGAAACGCGTTGGCGCACATTTAAGCGCGCCGTCCTGTCTTCCTGGCATCGGATGCGTGTGCCGCCGACTCCATGACTGAGCGCCAGCCGCCGGACACCAAGGAGGCCGTATCCTTCGACCAGATTGGGGACGCGCTGTTCAAGCTCGACGGCGACGCCAGCGCGCGACATGGGGCCGGCGAGTTCCATCACCTCTTCGACGCTGGATGCCTGACACGGACAGGAAAGGAGAAACGAATGTCGCAAGCGGAAACCTCCTCCTCGAGCGCGTCACCCGGCTGGGCTATGCGCTTTTTTTCGCGACGCTGAGCTTTCTCGGCCTCGGCATACAGCCGCCATCCGCCGATTGGGGACTGGCGATTGCCGAATGAGTGAATGCAAAACCGTTTTGATCCTTCTCGGCCATCGCGGTGGCCTGAGCTTCGGTTTGCTCGCCATACGGACATTGCTACCGATCCATGAGCAGAACGGCATTTTTCTCCCCCAAGCCAAAAAATCAAAACCTTCTTCCTTATCTATAGAGTTTGTGGAATATCGTCTGCTGCGGTTTAGAAATGACCCGATGCGCATGCAGGGTCTGGGGAGATTGACCCGTTGGCACGGCTATCGGTTCTCGGAATATCCGGCGGTGTAAATACGCCATCGCGCACAACCGCGGTAGTGAACGCGCTGATCAAGGCCGTCGCGTTGCGCGTCCCGGCAGACACCGGCCTGATCGAAATCACCGAGGCGGCGCCTTCGCTTTTCGCCGGGCTGTCCCGTGGCGCGCTCGGCGCGACCGGCGAAGCGATCATCCAGCGTGTCGAGAAGGCAGACCTGCTCGTGGTCGGAACGCCTGTCTATCGGGCTTCCTACACTGGCGCCCTCAAGCACCTGTTTGACCTCGTCGACTATCGCGCGCTGGCCGGCAAGACCGTGCTTCTCGCGGCGACAGGCGGCAGTCCATACCATGGCCTGGTTCTCGAACATCAGCTCCGGCCGTTGTTCGGCTTTTTCGGCGCCGTCACCGTCCCAATCGGCGTCTACGGCTCGCCCGATGATTTCATCGGAGCAGAAATCGTCGGCGCGGCCATCACGGATCGCATCTCACGGGCCGCTATCGAAGCGGTCTCCTTGCTCAATTCCAGTCACGCGAACACCGCCGTCGCCGCGCGCGTCGGCT
This sequence comes from Mesorhizobium sp. M1006, assembly GCF_040318825.1. NCBI lineage: Bacteria > Pseudomonadati > Pseudomonadota > Alphaproteobacteria > Hyphomicrobiales > Phyllobacteriaceae > Mesorhizobium > Mesorhizobium sp. M1006. The sequence goes on along the minus strand of NZ_JAMYMZ010000058.1, from coordinate 28,571 downwards.
GAGCAATCAAAAAAGAGGACAACAACCATGACCTCGCATTCCGACGCCATCAAATTCGCCTACTGGGTCCCGAACGTCTCGGGCGGCCTGGTCATCTCCAACATCGAGCAGCGGACGGGCTGGGACATCGACTACAACCGCAAGCTCGCCCAAATCGCCGAGGCAAACGGGTTCGACTACGCGCTGACCCAGATACGCTTCACGGCCGGCTATGGCGCCGACAACCAGCATGAATCCGTGTCGTTCAGCCACGCCCTGCTTGCTGCGACCACAACGCTGAAGGTCATCGCGGCGATCCTGCCCGGCCCATGGAATCCTGCGCTGGCGGCCAAGCAGATCGCCACCATCAACCACCTGACCAACGGCCGCGTCGCCGTCAATGTCGTCAGCGGCTGGTTCCGCGGGGAGTTCGCCGCCATCGGCGAGCTCTGGCTTGATCATGACGAGCGCTACCGCCGCTCGGAGGAATTCATCCGCGCGTTGCGCGGCATCTGGACCGAGGACAATTTCACTCTGAAGGGCGATTTCTACCGCTTCACCAACTATTCGATGAAGCCGAAGCCGATCGAACCCTTGCCCGAGATTTTCCAGGGCGGCTCGTCGCGCGCCGCGCGCGACATGGCGTCTCGTGTCTCTGACTGGTATTTCACCAACGGTAACACGCCGGAAGAGATCAGGAAGCAGGTCGACGACATCAAGGCCAAGGCGAAGGCCAATGGCCACAAGGTGAAGATCGGCGTCAACGCTTTCGCCATCGCCCGCGAAACCGAGGCAGAAGCGCGCACCGTGCTGGACGAGATCATCGCCAAGGCCAATCCCGAAGCGGTGCAGGGCTTTGCCGATCAGGTCAAGAATGCCGGCAAGGCCTCGCCGGAAGGGGAAGGCAACTGGGCGAAATCCTCCTTCGAGGATCTTGTCCAATACAATGACGGCTTCCGCAGCAATCTCATTGGCACGCCGGAACAGATTGCCGAACGCATCCTCAAGCTGAAGGATGCCGGCGCGGATCTGATCCTGCTCGGCTTCCTGCATTTCCAGGAAGAGGTCGAGTTCTTCGGCAAGCGCGTCATCCCTCTGGTGCGCGAACTGGAATCGGCGCGCGACAGGGAGCTTGTCGCCGCGGAATAGGACAGGCGCGGCCATCAGGCCGCTGCCCGCACGCCTTTAAATCAGGAACGTTTCATGATTGGTGCTTCGCTGGGAGCCGCCGCATACGAGCGCGCGCCCGAAATTTCCGGCATTCTTGCTGGCGCTGGTCCCGTCGAGGACACGCGCCAGGCGCGTCTGTCGACAAAGGCTGATGCGATCCTGGCGCTGAGCGCGATCGGCATTTCCTTTGGCGGCGTCACGGCGCTGAGGGATGTCGACCTCGAGGTCGAAAGCGGCGAGATCCGCGCGGTGATCGGCCCCAACGGCGCCGGCAAGTCCTCGCTGATCAACATCATCAGCGGCCTCTATCATGCCGACCACGGGAAGATCGCGATCGACGGCCAGTCCTTCTCCCGGGTGCCGCCTAGCCGTCTGGCACGGCTGGGCGTCGCGCGCACCTTCCAGAACCTGGCGCTTTTCGGCGGGCTTTCAGTGCGCGACAACATCGCATCCGGTCGCGTCCACACCAGGCGCGCCAACTTCGCCGAGCATATTGCGGGCCTGCCACGCGCCCGCCGCGAAGATGCCGCGATCGCTGAAAAGGTCGACCAGACAGTCGCCTTCCTGCATCTCGAGGCCGTCGCCGACCGCCTGGTCGCAACGCTGTCTTATGGCCTCCAGAAGCGGGTCGAACTGGCGCGCGCGCTTGTCGCCGAGCCGAAGATCCTGCTGCTCGACGAGCCGATGGCCGGCATGACGGCGACCGAGAAAGCCGAGATGGCCGGGTTCGTGCGCGCCGCGCGCGACCGGCACGGCGTCACCATCATCCTGATCGAACACGATATCGGCGTGGTCATGGGGCTCTCCGACCGCGTCGCAGTGCTCGACTACGGTCGCAAGATCGCCGACGGGACGCCGGCCGAGGTCAGGGCCGATCCGGCAGTGATCCGGGCCTATATCGGCACTGCCGATGGCGAGCGTATCTGATGAGCTACTATGATTTCCTCTTCGTCATCGAGGTGCTGGTCGGCGGCCTGCTCTCGGGCGTCATGTATTCGCTAGTCGCCATCGGTTTCGTGCTGATCTACAAGACGTCGGGCGTGCTGAACTTCGCGCAAGGGTCAATGGTGCTGTTGGCAGCGCTCACCTTTGTCAGCCTCGTCGAACGCGGCATCCCATTCGCGCTTTCGCTGCTCATCACCTTCGCGGTCATGGTCGCGCTGGGCTTCACCATCGAGCGGACGGTGCTCAGGCCGCTGGTCAATCGCTCGCCGATGACGCTGTTCATGGCCACGCTTGGCCTGTCCTACATCATTGAGGGCGCTGCCCAGTTGGTGTGGGGCACGCAGGTGCATGGGCTCGATCTCGGCATAGCCGACACGCCCTTCGAGGTCGGCGGCATCCTGATCTCGTCGTTCGATCTTCTCGCTGCGGGCATTGCCGCGGCGATGGTGGTGGGCTTGAGCGCATTCTTCTATTGGACCCGCATCGGCCTAGCGTTTCGCGCCGTCGCAGACGACCAGTTCGCGGCGCTCGCCGTCGGGCTGCGGCTGCCCCGGATCTGGGGAACGGTGTGGACGGCCGCGGGGTTCGTGGCGCTGGTCGCAGGGCTGCTGTGGGGCGCGCGCCTTGGCGTCCAGTTCTCGCTGTCGCTGATCGTGCTGAAGGCGCTGCCGGTGCTGGTGCTTGGTGGCTTCGATTCTATCCTTGGCGCCATCGTCGGCGGTCTGATCATCGGCGCCAGCGAGAAACTCGCCGAGGTCTACCTCGGCCCCTTCGTCGGTGGCGGCATCGAAGGCTGGTTCGCCTATGCGCTGGCGCTGGTGGTGCTGCTGGTGCGCCCCTCCGGCCTGTTTGGCCAGAAGACTGTCGAAAGGGTCTGACCGATGGCTGTGCAAGCGCTCGATGCCGCAAGGCTTCCAATCGACTGGCAGAAATTCGCGCTGCCGGCCGTTCTGATCGTCGTCGCTTATGGGCTGATCCCAGCCTATGCGTCTAGTTATCTCGTCGAGGCGATCCTGCTGCCGTTCCTGGCGCTCAGCCTGGCGGCGGTCGGCCTCAATCTGCTGACCGGCTATTGCGGCCAGCTTTCGCTCGGGTCCTCCGCCTTCATGGCGGTCGGAGCTTTCGCCGCCTATAATTTCAACTTGCGGGTCGAGGGGCTGCCGCTGGTAGCGACCATGATCCTGGCCGGGATTTCCGCGGCCGGCATCGGCGTCGTGTTTGGATTGCCGAGCCTGCGGTTGCGCGGCTTCTATCTCGCCGTCTCGACGCTCGCCGCCCAGTTCTTCGTGCAATGGGCGCTGACCAAGTTCGGCTGGTTTTCCAACGATAGCCCATCCGGGGTGATTTCCGCGCCGCACCTTGTCGTCACCGGGCTGTCGCTCGACGGCGCGACAGGCCGATACCTGCTCTCGGTGACCACGGTCATCGTGCTCACGGCGCTGGTCTGGCGCCTGGTCAACAGCGCGACCGGCCGCAATTTCATCGCCGTGCGCGACAACGAAACCGCCGCGCGGGTGATCGGCGTCCCTGTGCTGAAGACCAAGCTGCTGGCGTTCGCCATCTCGTCCTTCATCATCGGCGTCGCCGGCGTGCTGTGGGCCTTCACCTATCTGCGCACCGTCGAGCCGGCCGGCTTCAATCTCGACCGCTCGTTCCAGATCCTGTTCATCATCATCATCGGTGGGCTGGCCTCGATACGCGGCGCCTTTCTGGGAGCGGCGTTCATCGTCATCTTTCCGCTCATCCTGTCGCGGCTCGGCGCCTTCCTGTTTGGCGGACTGTTCGATTCGGGTGTTCTCGACATGAGCCAGCGCATCGTGCTCGGGGCGCTCATCATCATCTTCCTCATCGCGGAACCGAACGGGCTGTCGGCTCTCTTCGACCGCCTGAAACGACGGATCGGCTCAAGGTCCAGCTGAGCGCCGCTCGACATCCTCTCACGGACCACAACCTCAGGAGACGCAATCCATGACCTTCTTCAGTCACCTACGAAAAACGGCGATCGCCACGGCCTTCGTGCTCGGCGCGACGGCGGTTCACGCCGACGAACAGTATTTTCCCCTTCAGAGCTACCGTGTCGGCCCTTACGCCGCCGGCGGCACCGGCTTTTTCGGCGGTTTCATCGACTACCTCAACCTGATCAACATCCGCGACGGCGGCGTCAACGGCGTCAAGCTGACCTGGAGCGAGGGTGAGACGCAGTATGAGGTCGAAAAGGGTGTCGAGGTCTACGAACGATTGAAGAGCAATCCCGGTATCGCCGCCTGGAACCCGCTGTCGGTCGGCATCGCCTACGCCATGATCGACCGCATCACCGAGGATAAGGTGCCGCTGATCACCATCAACCACGGCCGCACCGACACCACCGACGGGCGCGTGTTCCCTTATGTCTTCCCGCTGCTGCTCAATCCCTACAGCGAGACCTCAGGCATCGTGCACTACATCGCCTCCAAGGAAGGCGGCCTGGACAGGCTCAAGGGCAAGAAGATCGTGGTGCTCTATCACGGCTCGCCCTATGGCAAGGAGACGATCCCGATCTATGAGCTGCTGTCGCAGAAATACGGCTTCGAGCTGTCGCAGATCGAGGTGCCGCATCCCGGCAACGAGCAGCAGGCACAGTGGCTGACGATCCGGCGTGAGCGTCCGGACTACGTCGTGCTGCGCGGCTGGGGCGTGATGAACCCGGTCGCCCTGAAGACCGCCCAGAAGACCGGCTTCCCGGCCGACCACATCATCGGCAATGTCTGGTCGAACTCCGAAGAGGACGTCATCCCCGCCGGCGACGCCGCCAAGGGCTATACGGCCATCACCACCCAGGCATCGGGCGAGCAGTATCCGGTGGTCCAGGAGATCGTCAAAACGGTCTACGACGCCGGCAAGGGCAACCTTGAGGACAAGAGCCGGATCGGTTCGGTCTACCATAATCTCGGAATCGTCAACGGCATCCTCAATGTCGAGGCGGTCCGCATCGCGCAGGCCAAGTTCGGCAACCGCACGCTGACCGGCGATGAAGTCCGCTGGGGCTTCGAGCATCTCAAGCTCGATCCGGCGCGCGTCGAGGCGCTCGGCGCCAAGGATCTGTTCCATTCCATCAACGTCTCCTGGGACAATCACGAGGGTAATGGCTACGTGACCTTCCAGCAGTGGGACGGCAAGAAGTGGAATGTCGTTTCCGACTGGATCGCGCCCGACTGGAAGCTGCTGCGCCCGATCATCGAGAAGTCGTCCGAGGCCTATGCCAAGGAAAAGGGCATCAAGATCCGCACGGCCGAAGATGCCGAAGCGGTGGTCAGCAACTGAGTTTGCCATGGCGTGGCCGACAACTGGCCGGCCGCGCCACCCAGCTTCCCAGAGGAGTCATCGATGTCCAGCCCGCAATATCCGATCCTGTCGGTCACCCGCGTGGAGGCTGTCTACAACGGCGCCATCGCCGCCCTTCACGGCGTCGACCTGTCGGTCGGCAAAGGCGAGATCGTCGCACTGCTTGGCTCCAATGGCGCCGGCAAGACAACGCTGTTGCGGGCCGTATCCAATCTCCTCCCGGCCGAACGCGGCGCCATTACCGCCGGTCGGATCACCTTCGATGGCGAGGATGTCTCGAGGGCAAGCCCCTCGCACCTCGTCCGCCGCGGCCTGGTCCAGGTTCTCGAGGGACGGCACTGTTTCCGCTCGCTAACGGTCGAGGAGAACCTTCTGACCGGCGCGCTCGGGCGTTCGTCCTCCCGCACCGGCGTCAAGGCCGACCTCGACCGAGCCTATGCGCTTTTCCCCAGGCTTACCCAGAAGCGACGAACCCGGTCCGGCCTCACCTCCGGCGGCGAGCAGCAGATGACGGCGATTGGCCGGGGCCTGATATCGCGGCCGAAACTGTTCGTGCTGGACGAGCCTTCGATGGGGCTGGCGCCGCTGATCGTCGACGAGATTTTTAGCGCTTTGAAGCGGCTCAATCGGGACGAAGGTCTTTCGATCCTTGTCGCCGAGCAGAATTCGGCAGTGGCGCTGAAATATGCCGACCGCGCCACCGTGCTCGAAAACGGAAAAAACGTGCTGGAAGGATCGGCTGCCGACCTGCGCCAGCGCGACGACATCAAGACCTACTATCTCGGCGGCGCGCCGCTTCCATCGCAACATTTTCCCCAGGAGACCGCAGCATGACCGTCCAATCCAAGCAGCCGTCCGACGCGCGTGTCGCCGTGCCTCCGGTCGAACGCCCCTCAGCCAAGGCGCATGTCATCAAGACAGGTGCCGAGGCGATCGCCGTCGCCGAAAAACTGGCCGCCGAGTTCGCCAAGGAAGCTTCAAAGCGGGACCGCGGGCGCATCTGGCCGAAGGAGGAGCTCGATGCGTTTTCGCAGAGCGGCCTGTGGTCGATCAACGTGCCGAAGGCCTATGGCGGACCGGAACTCTCCTATGTGACGCTGTCAAAGGTGATCAGCATCATCTCGGCGGCCGATCCGTCGCTCGGCCAGATTCCGCAGAACCATCTCGGCGTCGTCGCAGCCATCCGCACCGTCTCGGACGAAGCGCAGAAGAAGCTGCTCTTCGCCGAAGTTCTGTCCGGCACGCGGTTCGGCAACGCGTTCTCCGAATTCGGCTCCAAGCGGGCGGCGGACTTCGAGACCAAATTTGTCGACGCCGGCGACCACGTCGTCGTCAATGGCCAGAAATTCTATTCGAGCGGCGCGCTGCTCGCCCATCTGGTGCCGATCGTGGCGCTCGATGACGAAGGCCGCGCCTGGTATGCCATCGCCGACCGCGGTGCGCCCGGACTGACTGTCATCGACGACTGGTCGAGCTTCGGCCAGAAGACGACACTGTCCGGCACCGTTCTGCTCGAGAATGTCAAGGTGCCGAAGACCCATCTGGTCCCCGGCTACAAGGGCTATGACAGGCCGACGGCCGACGGCGCCATCTTCCAGATCATCCAGGCCGCGGTCGATCTCGGCATCGCCAAAGCAGCGATCGACGAAACCGTCAACTTCGTGCGCACTAAGTCGCGTGCGTGGATCGACAGCGGCGTCGATCATGCCTGGCAGGATCCCTATACGATCCAGGCTATCGGCGACCTCCGCCTGCGGGCCAATGCGGCCGAGGCCGTTCTGGACAAGGCCGGCCTTGCGGTCGATCGCGCTGTGCTCGACCCCAACGAGAAGACCGTCGCGGAAGCGCAGATCGCGGTTGCCGAATCCAAGATCCTCACCACCGAGATCGCCATCAACGCCACCAACAAACTGTTCGAACTCGCCGGCACGCGCTCGACATTGGCCGAGCACAATCTCGACCGGCATTGGCGCAACGCCCGCACCCACACGCTGCACGATCCGGTGCGCTGGAAATACGCGATCCTCGGCAACTATTACCTGAACGACGTCAATCCGCCGTTGCATGCCTGGAGCTGAGCGCGGGCGTCGTAAAGTCACAAAGGACTGTTCATGAGCACTGCCATCCCCGACAGGATCAAGGTTCTGTGGTTTCTCCCGACCCATGGCGACAGCCGCTATCTCGGCACCTCCGAGGGGGGCAGGGCGGTCGATCTGCCGTATCTCACCCAGGTCGCCAAGGCAGCCGACGCCATCGGCTACTATGGCGCGCTGCTGCCGACCGGGCGAAGCTGCGAGGACAGCTGGGTCGTGGCGTCGGCGCTGGCGCCGCTGACGCAACGGCTGCGCTTTCTTGTTGCCGTCAGGCCGGGGCTGCAATCGCCGACGCTCGCCGCGCGCATGACCTCGACGCTCGACCGCATTTCCGGTGGGCGCCTGTTGATCAACGTCGTCACCGGCGGCGACCCGGTCGAGAACAAGGGCGACGGCATCTTCCTCAGCCATGACGAGCGCTATGAGGTGACGCGGGAGTTCCTCGATATCTACAAGGCCGTGCTGCGGGGCGAGACCGTCGCTTTCGAAGGCAAGCATTTCCGCATCGAGGATGGCAGGCTGCTGTTCCCGCCTGTGCAGACGCCGCATCCTCCGCTCTATTTCGGCGGCTCGTCGGAGGCAGCCAATGCGGTCGCCGCCGAGCAGATCGACAAATATCTGACCTGGGGCGAACCGCCGGCCGACGTCGCCGCCAAGGTCGACCATGTGCGCGGCCTTGCCGAGAAGGCCGGACGCCAAGTGAGCTTCGGCATCAGGCTGCATGTCATCGTTCGCGAAACCAATGACGAAGCCTGGGCCGATGCCGACCGCCTGATCAGCCGCCTGGACGACAAGACGATCGCCGAGGCGCAGAAGGTTTTCGCGCGCATGGATTCGGTCGGCCAGTCGCGCATGAGCCGGCTGCATGGCGGCCGTCGCGACAAACTCGAAATCAGTCCGAATCTGTGGGCCGGTGTCGGCCTGGTGCGCGGCGGCGCCGGCACCGCTCTGGTCGGCGATGCGGCCACGGTGGCGGAACGGATCGACGAATACCGGCGTATTGGCATCGATACCTTCATCCTCTCCGGTTATCCGCATCTGGAGGAAGCCTATCGCTTCGGCGAATTGGTGCTGCCGCTGCTGCCGCTCGATCATGAAATCTCGACTCGGCCGACGACTGTGAACATGGGACCGTTCGGCGAAACCGTGGCCGGCGATCATCGACCATCGGCGCTGCGCGCGAGCCAGTCTTGAGCGCTTCCCACATGGTCAGCAAACCGGCGGTTGCCATTATCGGTGGCGGCTTTTCCGGTGCCGCAACCGCCTTTCACCTGGCGCGGCTTTTGCCGACCGGCACGGCCGATATCGTTGTCGTCGAACCGCGCGAGGCGCTCGGCCACGGATTGGCCTATTCCACGGCCGATCCTTCGCACCGCATCAACGTGCGGGCGTCGAGGATGACGCTGATCTCCGCTGAGGCCGGCCATTTTTCCGACTGGCTGGAGCAGACCGGCGCAATTCTGGACGACATGGAGGCGGTCGTCGCCAGCGGCGCGATCTACCCGCAGCGTCGGGTCTTCGGCCGCTATGTCGAATCCCACCTGCAGCCCTTCCTGCAGAGCAAAGCGATCCGCCATGTCAGGGCCGAAGTTGCTTCGGTCGAGCGCAATGGCGAGGGCTACCGGCTCGTCCTGTCCGATGGCGCAACGCTTGCGGCCGATGCTGTGGTGATCGCGGCTACGCATCCATTGCCGGCAGTGCCGGCGCCGCTGCGCAGTGTGGCCGCCGTCGCCGGGTTGGTGGCCAATCCCTACGATCTCGAACGACTGCAGGCGATCGGCCGCGATGACCATGTTCTCATCGTCGGCACCGGGCTGACCTCGGCGGACGTCATCGCCACGCTCGATCACAGGGGACATCGCGGCCGCATCACGGCACTGTCGCGCCATGGCTATCGCTCGCATGTGCAGGCAGCGATGCAGGGCGACCCGGTCGGCGACTTCACGAGCCGGCCTTCGCGCAGCGCCACGGTGCTGCTCAGGCACATCCGCGCTACGATCGCGGCAGTGACGCAACAAGGTGAAGTCTGGTATCCCGTCCTCGACGCTGTCCGGCGTCAGGGGCAGTTGATCTGGCAGGCCTTGCCGCTCGCCGAGCAGCGCCGCGTGGTGCGCCATCTTCGCGCGCTCTGGGACGTGCATCGCTTCCGCATCGCGCCACAGGTCGCGGCCGTGCTGGATCGCCGCCTTGCCGAGGGCACGCTCGCTTATCGCGCCGCGTCGATTGTCAAGGCCGAAGAAGCCGATGGGCGTATTCGCGTCACGCAGCGGCCACGGCGCCAACACAACCTCATCGTCGAAGCGTTCCACAGCGTGATCGTGACGACTGGGCCGGCGCACGCCGATATTCTTCGCACCAACACGGCGATTGCCACCCTTGGACATCTGGGCTTGGTCCGTCTTGACCCGACCGGTCTCGGTCTGGAGACCGACAGGCAGGGCCGCGCGGTCAGCGCGTCAGGCAATCCGACCGACAATATTTTCGTCAGCGGGCCACTGGCGCGCGGCAGCGTCGGCGAGCTGATGGGCATCCCTGAAGTCACCGCCCATGCCGAGCGCATCGCCACCGAAATTCACCAATGGTTGGGATACCAAACGGCGTTGCGTCGCAAGGCGTCGTGAAGCTGCAAACACGATGAGGCTATCCAGATGACACTGATCGAACGCGTCCCCCTGGTTGATACCCGGATTCCTCTGAAATTTGCGATGCGACACCTGGCCGGAGCTGTCTCCGTAGTCACCGCAGGTGTTGGCGACGAACGGACGGGCGCAACCGTTACCACCGCCCATTCGCTATCGGTCGAACCAGAAGTGATGGTTGTCAGCATCAACCTGAACTCGTCTACCTGGGCAGCCATCAGCCGGCATCGGCATTTCTGCGTGAATGTGCTGCGTGCCGACCAGATCGCGATTGCCGACCGCTTTGCCGGGCGCGGTGGCCTGAAGGGGTCGGCGCGCTACGAGGGCGCTGGCTGGTCCAGTCTTGCAACTGGTGCACTAGCACTCGACGAGGCGCTTGCCGCGGTCGACTGCACGGTTGAGGATACTATTATTCGCCACAGCCACGCGCTGATCCTCGGCAGCGTCCGGCAGGTAGTGAGCGGAGAGCCCGGCCCGGCGCTGATCTATCATCACGGCGCATACGGATCATCGTGAGCTTGTTGGGTTCGGCTCCTTTCAAACAGCTTCATTAAGCTAAACCGCGCGGAGCGATGTAAACCAGCCTGGCATTGGGCCACGGCGCGCCATCGCGCGAAGGGTAAGGTCGAACCTTCGTCCACCAAGTTCACGATCCGGCCACTCAGTTCGTATCCAGGCAGACGTCGGGATAGCGGGGCAGGAAGAACTGGATCGGCATGCGCGACACCTTGCCATCCGAGTTGTCTGCGTCCTCGATCCTTTCGTCAGCGAATGCGTTGAACGGACCTACGACAGCGGCGAGCCAGACCAAGAGGGTGTCATGCACCCTGTCGGGTCGCCTCCGAAACTCGTTTACCCGAAGCTCGCTCGATCCGGCGGTCGAGCCAACCGAGATCTTCCAATTTGAACTGAGTTCCCCGCAGCCCCGGCTGCCATACCGCTCTTGTGGCGGACGATGTGATCACGTCTGCTGCTGACAAGAGCAGGGTATTGCCGCCCGTTCTCCCTCATCCGGCGAACAATTCCCTGTAACCGGTCGTCACGATCCAGTTCGCCCGATCGAGATGGCTTCGCGCGGCTTTCCGGGCGCGCTCTGGTTCTTGCACCGGATCGATGCCGAGGATGACCTGCGCCATCTCCTCATAGCTCGCATTGTCAGCGGATGCATCCAAGAACCTCAGATAGGTCGTGAAGTGCTCCTTGTCGTAGGCGGTCAGGCTGTCGGACCAGGGGACTTCGTCTTTAAGACCTGGTTCAACGTCTGGGTATATCATCACGACATCGGACTCCGGAAACAAGTAATCGGCAATTTTGTTTCGACGAGCTACCTAAGCGAATGGAAACATCGTCCCCCAGACGACATTTCGATCATCATCCGCAAGTGCCCGCTCGAGACGACAGCACCTTCTGGGCAATTCAACTCCAGGTTAAGAATGAATTGCAAAAAGCTCAAGACCGTCCGGCTGCACATCGGCTTCAGGCGGACTGCTCGGCGATCAATTTCACATTCTCAAAGAAAGGATGACGAAACAGAAACCGCCCGGTTTCGAGATCACTGACAAGTTCGACCCAAAGCTTACGACCGAGACGCGCGTTGCAGCAGGCTGCCGTCATGCCTGAATATGCGCCAAGCACCGCGGCACGGTCGCCAACAAAGGTGTCGAGCAGCATGGACACGGACTTGCAATAACCGAGATGGATCGCATCGCGATTGGTTGGCCTTCCCGCGACAGCCGAACGCCTGATAAAGAAAAGGGCCATGATATTCATGATGCGGGGACTTCGCGAGCTGCGGAATATCGAGGTCGACACTTCATGGGCGTCGCGAAACATCTTCGGCGCTTGCGTTTTGCAATTCGCACGAAGTGGATCGGGATGCCAAAAACCAAGCTCCGCCCCAGTCAAGAGGCAGCCGACACTGAGCAACAACGCGCGCACGACGGCGGATGCAGCGCTATGGTCCTCGGTGCCGACGAGCATCGCGATAGTCCTGCCGGGCTGTATTTGCTTTCAGCGACAACCGCCACTATGAAGCAACCCTTCGCTGACTGTGTTTCACGCCGCCTGGAGAGTTTCATGACAGAAGAAGCCGACAATAACATCGACAACCTCATCGAGCTCACCGCCGATGTCGTCTCCGCCTATGTCTCCAACAATCCGATCCCGGTGGGGGATCTCCCTGCCCTCATCGGCCAAGTGCACGCGGCTCTGAAAGGGACGGCGGAAGGTGTCTCTGCAAAAGAGCCGGGGGTCCTTAAGCCTGCAGTCCCGATCAGGAAGTCGGTGACACCGGACTACATCATCTCCCTTGAAGACGGGAAGAAATTCAAATCACTAAAGCGCCATCTGTCGACCCACTATGGGCTGACGCCGGATGGATATCGCGCGAAATGGGGCCTGCCGGCGGATTATCCCATGGTCGCGCCGAATTACGCCGCGGCGCGCTCGGCATTGGCCAAGACGATGGGGCTCGGCCGCAAACCGAAAGAGCCGGAAGCGCCGGAGCCGGCGCCGGCGAAGCGGACCCGCAAGAAGGTCGCAGCTTGATTTCCGGCAATCGTTTCGTTCTGGAGGGCGCAGCTGCCATCGGCATAGTCTGCGCAGAATATGAAAAGGCTTCAATGCGGCCGTAGCGCTTCAGTTCGCAGGAATCGCTGAACACAGGGGATGTGCATATGCGTCCGGCGGGCGCAAACGCCACGCGACGTCGTTCACGCTGGGTCGTCGGGACAGAGCCTGGATCGAGAGTTGATTATGCGGCGCGATTTCGCACGCGGATATTTCTGGAAATGCAACGATAATCGCGGCCTTTGGCGCTCTCCACATAGTAGCAGGCAACATTGAACGCTGTCCGTCGAAAGTTGCCCCGGCCGAGCGAGGGATAGTCGCGGAAGCGTTCTGTGTCTTCTTCGCCGATCGCTCGGACCCTGTGACTACCGCATGTCCGGGCAAGAGGCTTCCATTGGCGAGGGAGGGCGCCAAGAACCTCGGACTGTTTCGACAAAGAACGGTTCCAAAATTTCGCGAGCGCCGAACTTTTCCGACCGGATCCGCGCCAATCGGGATAGGGGGGAGCCTTGCGGTTCCTCCCATCCCACACCACCTTGCATACGGGTCCGTACAGGGCGGTTCGGTTGGTTATGCGGCCTTGGCGGGGCAAGGCAAGCAAGGCCGAGGCCAGAGAGGAATGCGTTCGGCAAGGCAATGGCGAGCGCGGGACTGTTGCTGATCCGCCGGGGCCCGTGCGCGCTGCCGGCGGTTTGTGCCGCCAGATCGTGCCCGACGCCACGGCGGCGCAACTCCGCAAAGCGGGTACGTCCGTGCTTCCATTGCTTCCACGCGATGGATCGAAGCCTGCGCCTGATCCATCGGTCGAGGCGACTCAACACCGACGGGGTTTCGCAAATGCCGAAGTGAAGTAGCCGCGCCACCCTTTCAGATAGATCTGGCGTGCGATGGCCTGGACGTTGGTGGAATGGTCATCGACCCCATCTAGCGGAGCCTTTGCAGTGTTCTCCACGATCGGGTCCGGACATTGTACCCGGCGATGGTGAGCACATCCGCTTCAGGCGCAGCGCCATCCGGTCGGCCTATGCCAGGCTGTTCTTCCTGCCGAAATACTCGCCGGACCTGAACCCTCCATCGAGCAACTCTTCGCTAAGCTCAAGCATTGTCCGCGCAACGCAGGCGCACGGCCATGAGCAGCAGGTGATTGATCGTGCTCCAAAGGCCGCTGTCGCGCCAAGCATAGAAACAGCGCTGCACCGTCGTAATCGGCGGGAAATCTCGATCCAGCATTCGCCGCGGCAACCCGCTACGCAGGATGTAGAGCAGCCCATTTATGATCGCCCGCCGCCACCATTTGGGCGGCCGGCCAAGTCGTGAGGGATATGCGGCTCCAGAACCGCCCATTCCGTGTCCGTCAAATCGCTTGAATACCGCGGCCCTTCCCAGGCATGTTGCTTACCGTTTGTATCGGTCCACATGTGGCGCTCCGTCGATGCTTCGCAACACCGACTGAATCACAGTCATTGATATCACCGAACTTCATTTCGGGTCCGACACTCATTCATGCTGAACCTGCGCCTACTCTTCAAACGCTGAGGTTGGAAAACGGCAGCACGTTCTCCGCTCCACTTCTCGTCATCGTTGTTTTCTCCAGAACGCAGGCGTCCGGTCTGATGCTCATTTTTCTGTTGGGCACTCACTTCACAAAACTATTACAATTTTTACTGGCGACCACGCTTTTATTAGCCCAATGCATGTTAGGAAATGAACCAAATCAGCTATCAGCGACTCGGGTGGGACATTTTGGACAACGCCATTAAACAACCGCTTTCTGCCGAACTCACCCGTGGAACTATATCGGTTGAAATCGACCGCAGCCTGATGCCTCCCGATACGATGTTCGGGTTCGCGGAGCGCATCAATCCCAAGCGGTCCTTCCTGTTCGTTTCCAAGGTGCTTGGACGTCACATTCCCGTGCGGCCTTCGATGATGCGAAAGACGTACAAATTTCTGGCCGACCAAATTTCACCCGATCTCGAAGGGCCAATCCTCTTCATAGGAATGGCCGAAACTGCTGTCGGGCTGGGTGCGGGCGTGCACCAGCAATACTCAGAACAAAATGACCGGGACGATACGGTTTACATTTGCACTACCAGACACCCACTTGGTTTGCCCCTGATCTGCGAGTTCCAGGAAGAGCACAGTCACGCCACGGGACATCTCGTACACCGGCCGCTCATGCCCGGCCTAGTCTCGATGGTCGAGAATGCCCGGACGCTTGTATTGGTTGATGACGAAGCTTCGAGCGGAAAAACGTTCGGCAATCTGTTCGCAGCTCTGCCTGCCAGCATCAGGGCGAACAATCGCAATACGGTACTCGTCACCCTCACGGATTGGTCAGATGGTGCTACCGAACAGATGATCGCAGGCAACGTGAAACACGCGTCGATCCTGTCCGGGCGGTATCGCTGGGATGCAAACGGTTTGAACATCAACGCACCGGAAGCGCCGTCTGTTGAGATAAAAAGTGGCAAAGTCATTTCGCCCGACAAGGCTCTCGACTGGGCTCGGTTGGGCGTCTCCCGGCACCTTCTTCAACTGGAGGGTGAGGCGGCAGCCTCGGGCGCTACGCTGGTTCTCGGCACAGGAGAAAATGTTTGGCAGCCGTTCTTGCTTGCAGAAAAATTGGAGATGGAAGGAGCTGACGTCCACTACTCATCCGTGACCCGATCGCCGATTTCATTGGGGCATGCCATTTTGAAAAAATTCACATTTGAGGACAATTACGGGGGACAGGTATTGAATTATCTCTACAATGTCGATCCGTCAGAATACGCAAGAATCCTCCTCTGTTCCGAGACGAATGAATCGGAGATTAGTCCTATACTCATGCAAGCCCTGGAGCAGCCAAACGTGGTAATTGCTCGGTAGTTATTCCTCTCGAACCTCGATCATCATCCATCATTCATCCAGTGTTGCAGTCATACGCCAGAGCGTGAAGTCCGCAGGTACTTAAGCCTACCGGTCATGCAGGTGGCGGAGTAGGGAGGACTGTGTTGAAGACGCAAAGTAAATTCATTTCGGGCACGTACCACAGTGCGGACATCACGTTTCTTTTGAAGCTCGTAAATATGGAGGCAATCGACGTCGCATCGAAGGAAGCAGCAATACAGTCCGGCCAACGCCACTATTCGGAAATGATTTCGTTCGAAAGCGCGCCAGAACCCGGCTACATGGCGATATTCGATGAAGCGATGTCCGCTGGCGCTGCGAGAATGGGACGCGAGGTGGCAGCTCTCGCGCGGTCTATCTCCAATCGTATCGACGGGCCAATCACTTTGGCGAGTCTCGTTCGGGCTGGGGTACCCTTGGGCGTTCTCCTCAAGCGTGCTTTGTCCCGCATAGGCCGGGACGTCGAACACTTTGGTATTTCGATTATTCGAGACCGCGGAATCGACGGCAACGCGATGCGCCACATCCTTGATCGCAGGCCCATTGAAGGATTGCTGTTCGTTGATGGCTGGACCGGAAAAGGCGCTATTTCCACCGAGTTGGAAGAGAGCTTCCGCTCATTTTCTGCAGTGGCACCGAAGCTGGTTGTTCTGGCGGATCCATGTGGCCGGGCGTGGCTTGCGGCGTCGGGAGAAGACTGGCTCATTCCGTCGGGAATACTCGGAAGCACCGTCTCCGGGTTGATCAGCCGTTCGATCCTCAACGAAAACGTCACCGGTCCGGAAGACTTTCATGGCACCGTCCGATGGGACCATTTGGAGGCGCACGATATCTCAGCTGCTTTCGTCGACCAAGTATGGACACATACCGTTATCGCGCTGGACCGGAATATTGGTCCTGCGCAATGGACAGATGACGAGCGCTCCAGCCATCAAAGACAATCGCGGGAGGCAATCAATCGAGTTGCTGCAGAATTCGAAGTTGAGAATTTAAACCGGATCAAACCGGGAATTGCGGAAGCTACGAGGGCAATTCTGCGCCGTATGCCTCAAATGGTATTCCTGTCGTCCATTGATGACGCCGAACCGGCAGCACTGCTGCATTTGATCCGGGAGAAGAATGTCCCCTTCAAAGTCGTTCCAGAAAAAATCCATCCTTATCGCGCCATCACCCTGATCCAGAAGGTTTCAAAAATTGCTGAAAAATAGATCGCCTTTTGATCTGGGCGCGACGCTTTACATGCCGATTCTCAAACATGACGCGCTTGCTTACATTTCTGGAGAAAAACTTCCGGAACTCAGGTCGTTGGTCCTATGTCTCGAAGACGCGCTCCTCGAAAGTGACGTCCTCGTGGGAATGGACATCCTGGAAAGGACCCTTCTCCAGATCGGAGACGTGAAGCGGGATAGCAGTAGGCGGAATTTCCCGATGCTTTTTATTCGTCCGCGTCATATTGAAATGGCTCAGCGGATTGCTCAGATGGCCGGCATCCATAACATTGATGGCTTCGTTGCGCCCAAAGTGCGAAACGGTGACGTCGAAAAGTGGGTTCACTCCATAAGAGGGACCGATCTGCTTCTGATGCCTACATTGGAAACGTCGGAAATGTTCGACGCCATTTCCGTCGCAGAACTTAAGAGCGAACTGCTTTCCCACGCCCCCGACCGCATCATCGCGCTTCGCGTCGGTGGCAACGACCTGATGTCATGTCTTGGCGTCCGCCGCACGCCGAGAGAGACACTTTACGAAGGTCCGCTTTTCTACGTGGTTTCGATGCTGATGAGCGTAATGGGCTCATCAGGGTTTTCGCTGACTTCTCCGGTCTTTGAAATCATTGACGATAGCGGGCTTCTTCAGAAGGAAGTGGACAAGGACGTGTCGTTCGGTTTTGTCGGCAAGACGGCCATCCATCCGTCACAGATACACCGCATCCAACTCGGGTTTCGCCCTGACCGCATGGACTACGACGCTTCGGTGAGGATATTGGCGACGGATGCCGAAGCGGTCTTCAAATATGGCGGTTCGATGTGCGAGCCGAGTACGCATAGAACGTGGGCCCAGAGAATACTCGACAGGGCCAGGATATACGGCATAAGCGAACAGGCCGAAATCGGCGTGTAATGGAGACTGACATCAGTCGCCCCAAGGCGCTCGCCATCCGGCTGCGATGGCTTCGGCCTCAGTGCAAAACCAACGTTCGCCCTTCTTTTCGTTGATGCGTGTCCTTGCATAGCCCTTGGACCAAGGCATGTGATAGATGGGCTCGCCCTTGTTGGAGATATTACCCTTGATGCTGCATCCGGCAGGAGCGTCCTGTTTGGCGATCTGCCAGCGGTGTGCGCGGTAATCCCATGGGGTCTCCGTGTCTGCTTGCCAGATTCCGACCAGGTTGGCTTTGGCCGCCGCCTCGATTTCATCGTAATCGTGGGAATACCGCTTGAACGACCAAGCCATTCCTTTGTTGATCATTGCGGCATTGATGTCAGTTCCGGCAATCGAACATACAGCTAAGGTCCGTCCGTACTTGTCATACCCGCGATTGTCGCACGTCAAAGCATGGCTACGCACCATCATCTGAAGTGTTTTGATGGCCTCCTGACCGCAAGGCCAGGTTCCCCGGTTCGCCGTTCTGCATAATTGGCCCGCCTCGGGCGCATCGATGCCATGAAGACGATACTTTACGCCCCCAAGTTCCAGTGTGTCTCCGTCGACAACTCTCACCTGATGGTTATCGGAAGTGTGCCCTGCGCCAGCGGTGACGAGCAGAGCTGCGAAGACAACCACTTTGAAAAAGGTCACAAGGTTTACCTCTGCTATGTAGTTTATACCTCGGACCCAGATCACTTAAATCTGCTCGTCAGGTTCATGCGGGAACATATTCAACCATGCGCCCATCGTTATCCAACAGGATGCGCGCGCGTGCTCCGCGGCGGCCTAAGACCTTGAACGTGACCGCATCCGCCCGGAAGTCATCGAGTGTCAACTCGTTTCCTGAGGGATCAATCATGACTTGGTCACGTCCACCCACATCGCGAAAGCCTTCCCGCTCGAGAAACCCCTCGTTGTGACGGTCAATCGCGAACGCCCGTAACCGCTTGTGGCGATGTTTGAGCCCAATCAATAATCCGAGCCCGACGAAGGCTGCTTCGCCTAGAATGATGAAACGGGAGACATTCGCCGGATTCGCATCACCGGAAACGACATTTGCAAACAGAGCAAACATGACGACACTCACCAGGATAATGAGTCCGTTCAAGATGTAAGTTCTGAATGTTGTGGCGATGGGGCCGCGATCGTGACCCCGCACCATATTCCAAACGCCATATGAGGTTCCTGCGAAGGCAATTGCAGCCAGCAGCAAAAAGACGAAATTGTTGCGCGTCTTTCGGTAAACATCCCGGCCGAAGCTCAATCCCACACCTGCCACCGCAGACGTCACAAGGATTCCCATAAGCGAATTGCGGTTAAAGTGCCGCCTAGACATGAATTCCTCCGAGGTGCGAAATTGTCCCGATTTCTCTCGCAGGTCTCTATGCGGAACAAAATACCCGGAGACTGGCGTCAGAGAGGGGGGCGATCCCGTCCCCCCTTATGACAAATCAACCAAGATTAACGCCGTGTTCTTTAGCAAGAGCGGCAAGGCCGCCAGCGAAACCCTGCCCTACAGCCTTAAATTTCCACTCTTCGCCGTTTCTGTAAACTTCACCGAAGATCAAAGCCGTTTCTATTGAGTAGTCTTCAGACAGGTCGTAGCGGGCGATCTCGACTTCTCCGGACGCATTGATGACGCGCATAAATGCGTTTCCAACTTGGCCAAAATTTTGCTTGCGGGCATCGGCATCATGAATGGTTACGGCAAATACAAGGCGCTTTACGTCAGCCGGAACCTTTTTGAGGTCGATTTTTACCTGTTCGTCGTCGCCTTCGCCCGCACCTGAACGGTTGTCGCCCGTGTGTTCGATCGAGCCGTCTGCACCGAGTTTGTTGTTGTAGAAAACAAAGTCGCTGTCATTGCGGACTTTGCCGCTTTCACCAACGATGAAAACGCTGGCGTCAAGATCGAATTCCGCGCCGTCCGTGGCCCTTGGGTCCCAGCCGAGGCCGACTATTGCGTTGGTGAGGCCGGGAGCTTCTTTCGAGAGGGAAACGTTGCTGCCTTTAGTAAGTGAAACTGCCATGTTGGATCTCCTTCCAAGAGAGTTAGTTAAGTTTAGGACGCACTGACGCCATACTGGGCGCAAACAGCCTGCAAACCGCCTCCATAGCCTTGACCGACGGCACGGAACTTCCATTCGCCGCTGTGCCGATACACCTCGCCAAAGATCATCGCTGTTTCAGTCGAATAATCTTCAGTCAAATCGAAGCGAACGATTTCATTATTGGTCTCTTCGTTGACAATGCGGATAAATGCGTTGTCGACCTGGCCGAAATTCTGGCCGCGGCTTGCTGCATCGTGAATAGTGACAGCGACGGCCAGCTTTTCGATATCTGCGCTGATTGCGACCACGTTGACCTTCATCTGCTCGTCATCGCCGTCGCCCTGACCGGAACGGTTGTCCCCTGTATGCTCGACCGCCCCGTCAACCGATTTGGTCTGATTATAGAAAATAAAATCGCGCTCATTGCGGACTTTGCCGGATTGTCCGAGCAAAAACAGAGATGCATCAAGGTCGAATTCGACGCCGTCCGTTGCGCGAGGATCCCATCCCAACCCGATAATAATCTTCTTCAAGCCTGGATCGGACTTGCTGAGGCTAACGTTCTGCCCCTTTGACAAACTGATCATATTTCTCTTTTTCCTTTCTCCGAACTTGGCGCGTGCCTCGATCGTTTCCAAGCCGAACAACTTGCTTCGGGTGCCATTCCCGAAACGGGATCAATTTAAAGGCCGAAATCTGCCGGCAGCAGACCGACGTCGGTGCAGATTTCCCGCACGATCTGGTGTTCCTTCTCGTCGAAGTTCCCGTCCGATGAGCCGATCACGCAACAGACTCGAACCATAGTGCGTGCCGCATCCGGCTTCGAACGAAGTTTTCCAGTAACCTTGAGCGCTTCGATCTTGCCAAGCTGATGATCGAAATCGAACTTGCTCACAACTTCGTTAAAGAACGAAATCACGTCATCAATCATAAAGACTTTCAGTTCGTCGGAATTCTGCATGAAGGCGATCATCTTCTGCTTCTCCTCTGAGGAGATATTGCCATCAGCACTTGCGACCAGCGCGCATCCCGCTACGACAGCTTCCATGAACTCACGGTTCTTGAACTTGGACACTTCGTCCTGAAGCCGCTTTTTCGCAGCACCTGCATTCGTTTTCAGCCAGTCAAGCATTGGGACTCCCGTTTTTTATTTTGAACCCGCGACCCAGCGTAGGCCCCAGTCAAAATCCTGATCGGCTTTCGAAACGTCAGAATAATATTTGACCACCCGGTTGACCTTGATCCCGCCATTGTCGTTCTCCAGCAAGGCGATAGCGCAGGTCCGTTTGCTCGAGGCACCTTCATCCAGTTTGACCTCGATGGGAGGGCTGTCCGGGACGTACACTGTGATCAGGCCATCGGTCTCCGCCCAGTTGGCGACGCCGTCGTAGATAAATGTGTAGATCAGAACCCGCTTTATCTCGTTCCAGTTGCGACCATTGACTCGCATCCATTCGCCATCGGCGCTGTCACCCGTGCGGTCGTCGGCCGACAGGCGGATATAGGGCTTGTTGTCAAAGTCGCCGAACACCTTTCCGAGGGCCTGAACGACGCCTTTGTGACCGTCCTTGAACTCAAATAGGCAGGCAAGATCGAGATCGACGTTACGGGAACCACCGAAAAACCCGCCCTTCTGCTTTTTGTTCCAGTTCAGATTGACCCGGATCTCGCCGAAACCCGACGCTTTCTTCGCCAAACTGATCGAAGGCGCAGCCTTCGTGAGCGTCACCTTTGACAAGCTGATCGGAGCCGCAGCGGGAGTGGTTTGCGCGACCTGGGGAGTCGGATGTGGCTGAACACGAGGGACGGAAGGCGATGACCGGGGAGGTTGTGGTTGGGAAGGGGCGGACGGCTCCGGATCGTCAGCGACCTCAACGCCGAAGCTTTCAGCCAGCGGCTTCAGCCCGCCGTTAAAGCCTTGGCCCGCCGCCCGGAATTTCCATTGTCCGTTGCGGCGGTATAGTTCGCCAAGCACCAGCGCCGCTTCCGTCATTCCCGCAACAGGGACGTCAAAGCTTGCCTGCGTGATGCCGGCGTTTGCAACGCTGATGTCCAGCGAACTGACTTGCGCAAACGAAAGTTTCTTGGCTCTCGCTTCCGGGATCGTTGCGGTGATGGCAATGAATTCGACGTCGGCTGCAAGACGCGAGAGATCGAAGGCAAACAGCGCTTCTTCGAAACCATTGGACGTTGGGCGATTTGTTTCACTTAGGCGAACGGATCCATCGCCAGTATGCCGCTGTCCGTAGAAGATCATGTCCCGGTCGCTGCCGACTTTTCGGCTGGCTTTCAGCACAAAAACAGATACGTCGATCTCCTCAACAGCTTTCGTTGCGAGCTTCCACCGGACCGAAACATCAAAGCTTTGCCCGATAACAGGAGCGTTGCCCCCCTTTATTAGCGTACTCATCCCCACCCCCTAAAGAACACTCAGAACCCTTGATGCTGCCTAAACGTCAGATCAAGGACTGAGCGCTCGTCACCATGTCGGCAACCGTTTTGCCGCGGCCAGGTTCGCCGATCGCTTTGGCTGACCAAGCACCTCCTTGGCGGGATATCAGGGCCATAATGACGCCTGTGTGGCGTCCCTTTTCGTTCAGCTCGTAACGAAAAAGTTCGGCGTCGGACGATTCATCGACAAGCCGACAAAATGCATTGTCGACTTCATCGAAAGTCTGTCCGCGGAAAGAGTTCACTGTAACGACTAGGTGCTGGGCGGCTGGAGTTAATTTATTCAGGTCAACGCGGATCACCTCGTCGTCTCCATCACCTTCGCCTGTAAGATTGTCCCCGGAATGGAGGATAGATCCATCTTTGGACTTCTTCTGCTGAAACCAAACGGTGTCGATTACATTCTTGCTGCCATCGAAAACCAGAATGGAGGCGTCGAGATCGATAGAATCGCTTCCTTTTCCGAAACCGAAGAAGCCTTTCTTTTTGATCGGGTCCCATCCCAAGCCTACGTGGAGGTGTGAAAGGCCCGGTGCCTTCTTGCTCAAGTCAACGGTTTGCCCTTTCGATAGCGAGATCGCCATGTATGTCCCTTTTTATGGATGGAAAGTCCGTTGCACGCGAGGTTGTGGCACGATAGGTTTTGCCCATTGGTTGTCAAGTCAGTTTCCCGGAAAGCGAGCCATGAATTTGCGAGGAAAAATAAATATTTAGCCAGGCCGGCTTCGGATCGCCCATTCGATCGCGTGCAACTTAACGCGATCGATGTTTTGGAGGGCGACGTCAACACTGGGAAGCGGTGGTTTCAACCGGTGCTGGATCTTGGACCCCTCCTTAATCTGCCAAAAGCGATGACCTCCTTGAAGACTGTCGCGTCTCGGGCAATACATGACGGGAGAGAAGGCGAATCCGGATTCGCGTCGGGTAGTTTACACGGCGGCGAGAACTGGGGAGGCGCTGAATCCTGAAGCATCAGCAATACAATTGCATCGCGAGTCAAGAAGCGTTGAATCATGCTCCGTCATATCTGGTTAAATCACGCACATTCAAGTCAACGCGATGTTGCTTCTCTTATGAGATCCGGCGGCCTCGGCGGTTCTGTTAATGTAACAGTCTCGCACAAGGAATTCCGTGAGGATATATTTCTCGAATCGGATGGATACTTCATTGAACCGTCAGGAATGTCGGAAGAAGATTTTGACTATGCAGAATGGGCGCTTAATACGGCCGCAGAAAAGGGCTTCGTGGGCCTGCTCGCGATGCGTCAGCGCCGTGCTCTTCTGAAGCTTCGTGATCAATTCGATTCGCAAGGTATTCGTTTGGCGGCCGGCGCTGTGGCTTCGAATGCAATCGATCTCTGCGATCACAAAGACGCGTTCACTGATCTAGTCAAAGCGAACGGTATCCCCGTTGCCGAAACAATTTCTGTGACCAGCGCAGAGGAACTTCGCGAGGCAATTGTGGACATCGAGCAAATATCACGAGAGGTCTGCATAAAGCCTGTCGTCGGTGTTTATGGACGGGGCTTCTGGAAGTTCCGGCGCGGTGTTAGTCCGTTTGATCTGTTTTCGAAATTGGAGCCCAACGTCGTCGATCCTGACATGTACATTGATGCATTTGGGAAGGCTGAAAATCCCAGCAAACAAATTGTGATGGCCTATCTTTCGGGGATCGAAAGCAGCGTGGATGCCGTCTGTGACAACGGTCGCATCGTGTCTCATGCTGTGCGCCAAAAATTTGAAGGCCATCAAATCGTCTTTACGGGCGGGCCGGAACTCGATATCGCCCAGGCTGTAGCGCAAATCATCGGCCTCGACGGTCTCGTGAACATTCAGACGAAGGCAGATGCTTCGGGAATTCCAAATGTCTTGGAAGTCAACACTCGGCCCAGTGGAGGAGTTGGCTTCTCTGCGGCCGCCGGGATTAATCTTCCCCATGACTGCGCGATGATGATGCTCGGTGAAAGGGTCCAGCCGCCGGTCCTAAATAGTCCTGTTGCTGTCCGCCGGATCGACACAACGATCAAACTTCCTGAAATGACGGCCCGCCTGAAGAGAGTCCAAGCCGCATGAGCAACGTTCTCGTCCCAGGCGAAAATGCATCAATCGACGCAACGGAGGTCAAGATCAGTCTACTTTGTCACGGTGGCGGCTTCGTCAATCACGCCATCGCTGTTGTGCCGATCTCACGCAAGGATATGCCATGGCTGCCGCTCCAGGATGCTCCCCAGCCCTATGCGCCAGGTGCCACATCCGGCCTCGATTTTCGAATTGATCTTTCAGTCCTCGATGCATTAACTGACCGCCTTCTGCTTGTACTTTATTCGAGCGCCGGATCGGTGACACTCAAGGGCCTCTCAGACGTCAGAATCACGATCAATGGCTTTGTGGTCGACGTCGATAACGCCGACCTTGCGGTTTCCAGCATTGTTTTTGGAGAATTGTACCGCAGGAATGACGTTTGGAGGGTCCGTTCGAAACGGGACGGCGTCTTCGAAGGTATCGAAGAACTTGGTCGACGTATCGGTGTTTCAATCGTCGACAGACGAAAGAATGAGACACCAATTGACACCCGTACGCAACCCGAGCATGGCGGATCCCGTGGCCGCAAAGCCGATTGGACCGGTTCCGGTTTTTTGGTGGGCGACCGCTATTTGATTACAAACGGACATGTCGTCGAGAAAGCCTCGGAAATTCAGGTGAGTGGATTTCTCGGTAAGACTAACGCTGAGCCCGTGATAGTAGATGAGATGAATGATCTTGCTCTTATCAGACTTGACCAGTCCTTTGGCGGATCGGAGCTCTTCTTCCGCGAAGTCGGTCCAATTCTCGGCGAATTTGCAGTAACGCTCGGATATCCGCTTTCCGGCCTGTTGGGGTCGGGACCGCAGGTTTCGCAGGGCCTGGTCTCTGGGCTGCTCGGTCCGGGAGAAGATTCTCGGCTAATCCAAATTTCCGCACCGATTCAACCTGGATCGAGTGGGGGACCGGTGTTCGATTCATCCGGCTTGCTGATCGGCGTTGTGAACGCAACTCTTGTCAGCGGACAGAATGTCAATTTTGCGATCAGAACAGGGTTGGCCGTCGCTCTGATGGAAGCGGTTGGTATAGATGTGAACGCAAAACCAAAGTCATCTGCCCGGGATCTTTCCGAGTTGACGAAAACGAACTCCAAATACGTGTGGCGGATCGAGTGCAATGCCTGATCAACCCGTCAAATCCGCAGATCATTCCATGCAGCCAATCGTCTTTACCGATCTGGATGACACATTATTTCAGACGCCCGCAAAGTGTCCGAAAGGTAGCGAGGACAAGCTGGCTCTAGCTGCGATCTCCTCGAACGGAAATCATTCCTTGATGACCCCGCGGCAGGTTGCCATGACCGATTGGCTGCTAAATACGTCACAAGTCATTCCCGTCACGGCGCGTGGCACGACAGCCTATGGAAACGTCAAGATCGCGTTCAACAGCTATGCGATTGTTGCCAACGGCGCCGTCATCCTTAACCCGGACGGCGGGCATCTGAAGGAATGGCACGATGTAATTGCTGAGGAACTGCTCCCTCACAGAGAGGTACTGAACAAAGTACTTGAGATAGGTCGGCGAGGGGCCGAAGCCGGCAAACTCTCGGTTCGTTCGTGGATCGTTGAAGAAATGGGTATAGCGACATACGCCGTGTTCAAAGAAAACGACGGGGATGGCAAGAGGCTGGCGGAACTGAAAATTGAGTTCGACGATGCGGGATGGATACGGCATCACAACGGAAACAACTTCGCGCTCATTCCCCCGCCGGTTTCAAAGCGCCGGGCAGTAGAGTTCCTCTTGAAGAAAATCCGCTCCGAGTCTGGAGATAGGCCAGCGATCGGATTCGGTGACAGCGCAAGCGATCTCGCCTACCTCAATCTGTGCGACTGGTGGGGCGCGCCAACGCGCTCGCAGATTTCGGCGATGCTGAACCAAGTTTCTCTTTAACGCTTTAACGGTCAGCACATCGGGAAAGGCGCGCTCCCCCCGCAGAACACAGAACCGGACACTTTATAAAAAAAGCCCCACTTAGTTGGGGCTTTTTGCTACTCGCTAATTAACTCCTGAACTAGAGCACGTCCGGTTTAATCCGGTTCATAGCCTGCGGCCTTGAAGTAGTTTGCGCATTCTGTTGGCGTAAAAAGGTCGACGAGCGCGCCGACGGTGTCCCATAGGGCCGCGATTGTCCGCTCGGCCCTCGCCCGCAGGAGCGCCTTGAGCTTTGCGAAGGCGTTTTCGATGGGGTTGAAGTCGGGACTGTAGGGCGGGAGGAACATCAGCCTTGCACCGGCGGCTTCGATCGCCTCGCGCACGCCCCCGGACTTGTGCGCCGGCAAATTGTCCATGACGACGACGTCGCCTGGCGCCAGGGTTGGCGCCAGCACCTGCTTGACATAGGCGAGGAACACGACCCCGTTCATGGCGCCGTCGTAGACGAAGGGCGCGGTCATTCCGGTCAGCCTGAGCGCGCCGGTGAAGGTCGTGGTCTTCCAGTGGCCGTGCGGCACGCCTGCCCGGCAGCGTCCGCCGCGCGGCGCTCTTCCGCGCAGGCGAGCCATCTTGGTAGACAGCCCGGGGTGAGTAGGCCGGAGGGATTTCACCTGCCGGCCTCTCGCAGAACGGTGCGTGAACCTCTCGATTCACACCGCTCCCATCAGGCAAACGTATTCGTTCCGAACGCCTTCCAGTGCACAAACAGTCCTGGATTTTCCCGCGCCAGCTTTCTCACGAAGAGGCTGGCACGCGTCTTATGGGACTGAAAGCGCTTGAACTTCCGCATGATCCACGCCCTGAGCTTCCGGTTGACGTAATCAGCCAGAGTGGACAGGGCCGAACGGCTGTAGCGGCCATAATAGGCTATCCATCCGCGAAGGAGTGGATTGAGCTGTTGGGCGATTTCAGCCAGCGTCCCCGGCGTCTGCCGCGGGATGTTCAAGCTTTTGATCGTGGCCCGCATCGACTTCATTGCCGTTGGGCTGGCCGCAGGCGTGTAACCACAGAAGAACTCATCTCGCCGTGTGTTCGCCACGCGTCGCGGCCGGAACTGATACCCGAGGAAGTCGAACACATTCGGGTATTCCCCCCTGCGCCTTTGGTCTTTGCAATAGACGATCTTGGTCTTTGTCGGATGCATTTGAAGCCCGCATGCTGCCAGTCGAGCACCAAGCTCCGCCTTGAGGGCTTCTGCCTGCTGCTCATTCCGGCAATGCACAAGGCCATCGTCCGCATATCGACACCATGGAAGGTCAGGATGCGTCCGGGTCATCCACAGATCAAAAGCATAGTGCATGAAGAGATTCGACAAGATCGGGCTGACAACGCCCCCTTGCGGGGTACCGCGTGTGCGCTCGACGACTTCCCCGTTCTTCTCCATCGGCGCTGCCAGCCATCTTTCGATGTAGAGCAGAGCCCACTTGCATGTGACGTGCTTTCTGACCGCCTTCAGCAGGAGATCGTGCGGAAGATTGTCAAACAGCCCTTTGACGTCGAATTCCAGAACCCAGTCATGCTTCCAGCATCGCTGACGCGTGACGCCAACTGCATCCAGAGCCGATTTTCCCGGCCTGTAGCCGTAGGAGTCTGGAAGAAAGAGGATATCCAAATCCGGCTCAATCATCTGCTTGACCACCATCTGTGCGATCCGATCGCTGACGGTGGGCACACCCAAAACCCTTTCGCCCCCACTCTTCTTCGGAATGGAGACAGCGCGAACCGGCGGTGGGAAGTACGTCCCTGAGGACATCCGATTCCAGACCTTGTAGAGGTTTCCTGCAAGGTCCTTCTCGAACATCTCCAGGGTCTGCCCGTCCACCCCGGCTGCGCCCTGGTTGGCTTTGACCGCTTTGTAAGCTTCGTACACTTGTCGTTTCGCAATTCGAAACGGCTTGTCTGTCGTATCTTCTGAAGTCATCCTGTTTCCAGTTGTTCCAAACAATACGACCACCTGATCCGGCCCCTTTGCTCCGGCCCCATTACAGGGCCTCAACGCTCATACGGGCCGATCCGCCCCAGTCTCCTGCATCGGTACTCTCGCCTTGCGGTTTGGCCCGCTTGAGCTTCTCCCTTTGCATCAGGAGCCTGGTTCCTGCAGTTCCGCGCGAATGCCTGTGTCCGACTCACGCCGCCTCAACGCCGGTCGCCGCCCGCCCTGTCATCAGGCACCCGGCGGACTTGTCCCAGGATGACGAGACGGTCCTGGTTTCGGCGTAAGCGCTATTTTCGCTGCACGTTGACGCGAGCGCTTTCGACGGATGGCCTTCGAATCGGGAACGGTATCTGGTCTGATCAGGC
>NZ_JAMYMZ010000057.1:0-30831 GCF_040318825.1 Mesorhizobium sp. M1006 | reverse complement strand
TGGCTCGTCAGCTTCATGCATTACGATCTCGGGTATATCGACTTGGAACAGAGGACCTTGCAGACCATCGACAACCCGTTCGGCATGAGGTTGTCACCCATGTCTTAAGTACAATCTGTTACCCATGTCTCCGGGTTGGACAATTGGAGAACTGGCTGGGGCGCCAGGATTCGAACCTGGGAATGTCGGTACCAAAAACCGATGCCTTACCACTTGGCGACGCCCCAGCAGCCAGGACGTGCCCACTGCGCGCGGCCTTATAAGACGGGCCGAGGAAAACCTCAACGGCCAAAGATACCGAGATTACGAATACCTACTACCGTACGAGCCCAAGGCTGGATTCGCAAACGTCACTTTGAACGGGCCTATTCGGCCCAGACCGCCATTTCATTGCCTGCCGGATCGACAAATGGAATCGCCTGCCGCCGCGGGAATGTAAAGATCGGCTCGACGATGGTGCCGCCGACATTATAGACCAGGGGCAGCGGCTTGGCCGGCGCATCTTGGCCATCCGCCTGAAAACCGCCGTCCAGCCCTTCGGCAAAAGCTGAATAGGTCGGCCCGTAATCGGTGAATGACCACGAGAAGACCGCGCTGTAGAAAGCCTTCACCCTGTCCAGCGTTCCGCCTGTCGCCGGCATTTCCAGATAATCGAGCTTTCCGGTCACTCTCATTCGTTCAGCCTTTTGTTCACGTTATGTTCTACAACAAAGCTTTCCAAAAAGCAAGTCTTTTCGGCGCCGCTTTTCATTAATCGATTGTAGAGGCCGGCCGGCTTGGTCGATGCCTTGCCTTTCGCACTGCAGCATCATATCGCTCGATTTGTCAGTATTTCCAATCTCCTGCAACCGGGGAGCAAGCATGACCAAATGGGTCTACACCTTTGGCGATGGAGCGGCGGAAGGCCGTGCCGGCGACCGCAATCTGCTCGGCGGCAAGGGCGCCAATCTTGCCGAAATGTGCAGCCTGGGCCTGCCGGTGCCGCCGGGCTTCACCATCACTACCGAGGTCTGCAACGCCTACTACGCCAACGGCCACGCGTATCCGGCCCCGCTGGAAGCGGACGTTGCGATCGCCCTCGACCATATCGGCCGGCTGACCGGGCGCCGTTTCGGCGATCCGTCGAAACTGCTTTTGGTGTCGGTTCGCTCCGGTGCCCGCGCCTCTATGCCCGGCATGATGGACACCGTGCTCAATCTCGGCCTGAACGACGAGACGGTCGAAGCCTTGGCCGCCGATTCAGGCGATCCGCGCTTTGCCTATGACAGCTACCGCCGTTTCATCCAGATGTATTCCGATGTCGTCATGGGTCTCGACCATGAGGTCTTCGAGGAAATCCTCGAAGACCAGAAGGGCGGCCTCGGCCATGAGCTCGACACCGAGCTGACGGCCATCGAATGGCAAGGCGTGATCGCGCTCTATAAGGCCAAGGTCGAGGAGGAGCTCGGCAAACCGTTTCCGCAGGATCCACACGAGCAGCTCTGGGGCGCCATCGGCGCCGTGTTTTCCAGTTGGATGAACAACCGCGCCATCACCTACCGGCGCCTGCACGACATTCCCGAAAGCTGGGGCACGGCGGTCACCGTCCAGGCCATGGTCTTCGGCAATATGGGCGACACCTCGGCCACCGGCGTCGCCTTCACCCGCAATCCGTCGACCGGCGAAAGGCAGCTCTATGGCGAGTTCCTGGTCAACGCCCAGGGCGAGGATGTCGTTGCCGGCATCCGCACGCCGCAGAACATCACCGAGGCGGCGCGCATTGCCGCCGGCTCCGACAAGCCGTCGCTGCAGAAGCTGATGCCTGACGCCTTCCAGGCTTTCGTCAGCATCTCAGACCGCCTGGAAAAGCATTACCGCGACATGCAGGATCTCGAATTCACCATCGAGCGCGGCAAATTGTGGATGCTGCAGACCAGGTCCGGCAAGCGCACCGCCAAGGCGGCGCTGAAGATTGCCGTCGACATGGCCAGGGATGGACTGATTTCGAAAGAAGAGGCCGTCGCCCGCATTGATCCGGCCTCGCTCGACCAGTTGCTGCATCCGACGATCGATCCGAAGGCGGCGCGCGATATCATCGGCGTCGGCCTGCCGGCATCGCCAGGTGCTGCCACCGGCGAAATCGTGTTTTCCTCGAACGACGCCGAGGAGGCTAAGGCGCAAGGCCGCAAGGCGATCCTGGTGCGCATCGAGACCAGCCCCGAGGACATTCACGGCATGCATGCGGCGGAAGGCATCCTGACGACGCGCGGCGGCATGACCAGCCACGCCGCCGTTGTTGCGCGCGGCATGGGCAAGCCTTGCGTTTCGGGCGCAGGCTCGCTGCGCGTCGACTACAAGGCCGGCACGCTGATGGCGATGGGATCGACGTTCCGCAAGGGCGATATCATTACCATCGACGGCGGCAACGGCCAGGTGCTGAAAGGCGCGGTACCGATGCTGCAGCCCGAACTCTCGGGCGATTTCGCCGCCATCATGGAGTGGGCCGACGGCGCGCGCCGCATGAAGGTGCGCACCAATGCCGAGACGCCGCTCGATGCGCGCATGGCGCGGTCCTTCGGCGCCGAAGGCATCGGGCTTTGCCGCACCGAACACATGTTCTTCGACGGCGACCGCATCGTTGCTATGCGCGAGATGATCCTGGCCGATACCGAAAAGGACCGACGAACGGCGCTGGCCAAGCTGTTGCCGATGCAGCGCTCGGATTTCCTCGAACTGTTCGAGATCATGGCCGGGCTGCCGGTGACTATCCGCCTGCTCGATCCGCCGCTGCACGAATTCCTGCCCAAGACCGAGGAGGAGGTGGCCGAGGTCGCCACCGCCATGAATGTGTCGCCGGACAAGCTCCGGCGGCGTACCGAAGCGTTGCACGAGTTTAATCCGATGCTCGGCCACCGCGGCTGCCGGCTTGCCATCTCATATCCCGAAATCGCCGAGATGCAGGCGCGCGCCATTTTCGAGGCGGCCGTGGAGGCCGGCAGGAAGGCCGGCGCACTGGTGGTCCCCGAAATCATGGTGCCGCTGGTCGGGCTGGTGAAAGAGCTCGATTTCGTCAAGGCACATATCGATGCGGTCGCCAAAAGCGTGATGGAGGAGACCGGTGTCAGGATCGACTATCTGACCGGCACGATGATCGAACTGCCGCGTGCCGCGATCCGCGCCCAAATCATCGCAGAGGCGGCCGAATTCTTCTCCTTCGGCACCAACGATCTGACCCAGACCACGTTCGGTATCTCGCGCGACGACGCGGCCTCGTTCCTCGAGACCTACCGGCAAAAAGGCATCATCGAGCAGGATCCGTTCGTGTCGCTCGACATAGAGGGCGTCGGCGAACTGGTGCGAATGGCGGCCGAAAAGGGCAGGGCGACGCGGCCCGACATCAAGCTCGGTATTTGCGGCGAGCATGGCGGCGACCCGGCCTCGATCCATTTCTGCGAAAAGGTCGGCCTCGACTACGTCTCGTGCTCGCCATACCGGGTGCCGATCGCCAGGCTGGCCGCTGCGCAAGCGGCGGTGCAGGCTGCAAAGAACGGCCGCGGATAGGAGTTGGAGTCCACCGGCATCTGACCTTACCGATTTGTAACCGAATTCACGCGAACGTGCGTGTGTCGGCTCCAAATCCCGACATCGTTTCTGCCCAGTTTCCGGCCCCCGAACCCGCCCCGGTGCCAGAAACAGATGTTGCAGAACCCGCCCACGCACGTCCGCTCGATTCTCATCCTCCAGACGAAATTCATCGGCGATCTTGTCCTCGCTTCCGCGCTCGCCAGAAACCTGCGCCTCCAATATCCAAAGGCCAGGATCGTGTTCCTTTGCGAGGCGAACTTTGCCGGTTTCCTGTTGGCTCATGGCATCGCCTCGGACGTGGTGGCGTTCCGACGCGTACGGATGCGTGGCACCCCTGTGCAGCGTGGTCGCGAGCTTTACGCGATGGTGCGCGCTCTGCGCCGGTTCCGGCTTGACCTGACCATCGACCTGGCCGATTCCAAAACCTCACGCATCATTGTCAGGCTCGTCAACGCCAAGACCCGCGTCGGATATGATCCTCCCGAAAAACCGTTGCGCTGGCTGGAACGCCAGCCCGCCAACGTCCTGGCCAAGCCGTTTGGCTTTGGTGGCCAGCATTATCTCTACCGCTATCTTTCGCCGCTTGAGGCGCTTGGCGTGGAGTTGCGTGCGCCGGTCCCAATGATTGAGCCGCTGCCGCTGGAGACCGCCAGGGCATTGGCGCTTCTCGACCAGCATCATCTGCGGCGTAACGCCTTCATAGCCGTTCACGCGGGAGCGAGCTTCCGGGGGCGGCAATGGCAGCCGGAACGTTTTGCGCTGGCGATCGACGAGATCTCGCGGCAGACCGGGTTGGACTTCCTGCTTGTCGGCGGCCCCGATGAACGGGCATCTGCCGAGCGCATCATCGCCAAGGCCGCTTCGCCGGTCGTCAACTTGGTCGGGGCGCTGTCGCTTGCAACGCTGCTGGCGGTCCTCGGCCAGGCACGCCTATTTCTCGGGAACGAGAGTGGTCCGATGCACATGGCCGCCGCCGCGGGAACGCCGGTTGTCGGCCTGTTCGGCCTGACCGACCCGGCCGTCTGGGGCCCTGTCGGCGTGGCTACTGTTACGCCGCGGCCCTCCATGCCTTGCGAGTGCATAGCCAGGGACCTGTGCCGCCGACCCGATCCGAGCAAGGCTTGCTGCGTCTGGCGACTTGAGGTCAAAGCGGTTGTCGACGCGGTGCGCGCGATTCTTTCACGTAAGGTTAAGAACGTGGAGCACGCATTGTGACCTCGTGCTTGCCAAAGGTCAGGCCGGCGGTCAAATTGCCGCTGCCGAGGCTTTTGCAGGGGCACCGTCCCGATTTCCGCCTTGATGCCGGTCTTGGGGTCGCCGCTTCAACTTTGATCCGGCCGACCTGGAAATAAATCGATGCGCCTGTTCCAAAAGTATTTTTGCGCCGTTGCGATATCGCTGTGGGCTGTCTCTCCTGGCAACGCCCAGTTGCTCGTCGCACCGACGCTGCACATCAAGGCCGAGGCGGGCGGCGGCCGCGTCGCGCTGACGCTCGATGCGTGCGGCGGAAGGACCGACACACGGATTCTCTCGGCGCTGGTGGAAAACAAGATTCCTGCCACCATTTTCGTCACCGGCATCTGGCTGAAGCACAACGCCGCCGCCGTCGAGATCATGCGGGCGCATCCCGAACTGTTTGAATTGGAAAACCATGGCGGCCGCCACGTCCCGGCCGTCGACACGCCGCAAAAGATCTACGGCATTCGCAGTGCCGGCAGCCCGGAGGCCGTGCTGGCCGAAGTCGAATCGGGTGCTGCCGCTCTTGCCGTGACCGGCGAACCGGCGCCGAAATGGTTTCGCGGCGCAACCGCCGAATACAGCGCGTCGGCGATCGCGATGATACGCAAGCTTGGTTTCAAGATCGCCGGATTCTCGATCAATGGCGACGGCGGCTCATTGCTCGGCGCAAAAGAGACCGCCCGGCGCATTGCCGCGGCGAAGGACGGCGACGTCATCATCGCTCACATCAACCAGCCGACCCATGCGGCCGGCGAAGGCGTAGTGCAGGGACTTCTGGCGCTGAAGGCCAAGGGCCTCACCTTCGTGCGGCTCGACGATGCCGACGGCATCGGCGATGAAGGCACCACCGACTGATCAGTCGGGCGTGGCCTCGATGGTCACCTTGTTTGGATAGAACGCGCCGTGGTCGCGGATATCGGCCATCTCGTCGAACGGCCGCTCATAGGCCCACATCGCATCCTCGCCTGCATCGCCGGCGGGCAGCACGCTCCAATAGCTGGCATCGCCCTTGTAGGGGCAGTGGGTCGAGAGCTCGGTCTTATCAAGCTGCTTGAAGTCGATGTCGTCGAACGGAATATAGAAAACAGGCGGATAGGGAGGTTCGCTCAGCACCTTGACCTTGCTGGACGAGGCGATAACGACATCGCCGACGCGCACCGTCACGGTTCCCTCGTAAGGCTCGACTGTGATGACCTTGCCGGGATTGCGCTGAAAGCCGGGTGACGGATTTGCGATCTGGTCCATATCGGATCTCCTTGCCTCTACCCCGAGATGTGTCTGGCAAGCGCGTTGCGCAAGACCTGCCAGTCACCGGCGGGCATCGCCTGCGGGTGGCAGTCTTGCGCTTTCCTCCGGTATCCCGCCTAAAATCAGGCGGCGGCCTGGAATGCGTCCATCAGCCCGGCATAGGCGGCGGCAATGCCGGCCACCGGATTGGTGCTTTTCGAGGTGGTCTCGACCTTCAGCGCACCACCGCTGGTCGGCAAAGTGAGCAGCAGGAACTGGCGATTGCCGCCATCGCCGACCGATGCGGCGGCGACGTGCTGGGGTTCGCCCTCGTTCTCGACGCACATCTTGAACAAGAGCGTGCCGCCGACCGCCTCGAGGGCGCCGCCGACGACCTCGACGAATTCATCTTCGGAAACGGTTTTGGCGTCAGGCACCAGATCAGCCTCCGCGACATCGGCCGCCACCAGATCGGCCAGGCTTTCGGCAAGCGTATTTTCGAGGGCTTTGTCGTCGAGCTGCGCGTCCATGCGAACCTCTTTCATTCGCCAATCGCGCCCCGCCGTTAATCAACGTTAACGCCGAGCATGGCCGGATTGTGGCGAATTCGGCCTCAATTGGCTCCATGCCCCGCTCCAGGCCGATCCTGGCTGGACAATCCGCCGGTTCGTCCCACAATGACGAAAAAATAACGGGAGGAACAAGATGCTCGGGCTGATGCAGGAATGGCCGCTGCTTTGCCATAAGCTGATCGACAATGCCGAGAGGCAGCACGGCAGCCGCGAAATCGTGTCGCGTTCGATCGAGGGGCCGATCGTGCGCAGCACATATGCCGAAATCCATGATCGTGCCCTGAAGGTCGCCGAGCGGCTCGAGCGTGACGGTTTCGGGCTTGGCGACCGCATCGCGACGCTGGCCTGGAACACCGCGCGCCACATCGAGGCCTGGTACGGCATCATGGGTGTCGGCGCCATCTATCACACGCTCAACCCGCGGCTCTTTCCCGAGCAGATCACCTGGATCATGAACAATGCCGGGGACAAGGCGATCTTCGTCGACCTGACCTTCCTGCCGCTGCTCGAAAAGATCGCCGGCGCGGTCAAGTCGCTGAAGCAGGTTATCGTGCTGACCGACAATGCGCATATGCCGGAGACTGCGCTGCCCAATGTGGTTGCGTACGAAGAATGGCTTGCTGAAGCCGACGGCAACTTCGCCTGGAAGACTTTCGACGAAAACACCGCCGCCGGCATGTGCTACACCTCGGGCACGACGGGCGACCCGAAAGGCGTCCTCTACAGCCATCGTTCGAACGTGCTGCACGCCATGATCGAAGCGATGCCCGACGCCATGGGCCTGTCGTCGCGCGATACCGTATTGCCGGTCGTGCCGATGTTTCACGCCAACGCCTGGGGCCTTGCCCAGAGCGCGCCGATGATTGGCGCCAAGCTGGTCATGCCCGGCTGCAAGATGGATGGCGCTTCGATCTACGAGCTGCTCGACACCGAGAAGGTGACCTTCAGCGCCGCCGTGCCGACGGTGTGGATGATGCTCCTCCAGCATCTGGAAGAAACCGGCAAGAAACTGCCCTATCTGCAGAAAGTCGTCATCGGAGGCGCGTCCTGTCCACGCGCGATCACGACGAAGTTCCAGGACAGTTACGATGTCCAGGTCGTCCACGCCTGGGGCATGACCGAGATGTCGCCGCTCGGCACGCTGTGTACCTTGAAGCCGGACTATGCCGGGCTGAAGGGTGAGGCTCGCCTCGCCGTCCAGCAGAAGCAGGGCTTTACACCGTTCGGCATCGAAATGAAGATAACGGATGACGACGATAACGAGCTGCCATGGGACGGCAAGACCTTCGGCCGACTCAAAGTCCGCGGGCCGGCCGTCGCGCGCGCCTATTATGGCGGCATCGGATCCGAACAGTTTGATGAAGACGGCTGGTTCGATACCGGTGATATCGCGCATATCGACCCCGGCGGCTACATGCAGATCACCGATCGCGCCAAGGACGTGATCAAGTCGGGCGGCGAATGGATCTCGACCATCGAGCTCGAGAACCTCGCTGTCGGCCATCCCGACGTGGCGGAGGCCGCCGCCATCGGCATTCCGCATTCCAAATGGGGCGAGCGGCCTTTGCTCGTGGTCGTGCGCAAGCCGGGCAGGGATCCGTCCAAGACCGACATCCTCGCTTTCATGGACGGCAAGCTGGCGAAGTGGTGGATGCCGGACGACGTCGCTTTTGTCAGCGAAATCCCGCACACCGCTGCCGGCAAGATCCAGAAGATTACCTTGCGACAGCAGTTCCGGGATTATCACCTGCCGACGGATTGACCGGAGATGCGGCGTCTTTTCGCCTTCAAGCCGGCGCTGAAAGGCACTATGCCTTTGTTCGGGTTGGGGCAGCGCGGAAAGCAATGACGGTAATCCCCGGGCGACAGACATCGAAGGCTGCCGGTTGGTCGCGGCGCGCCGGTGCTTTTTCGGCGATCCTGCTGCTGACGGCACTCATCGGCCACCGATATGATCTCGTCGAGACGTCGGCATTCCTGTGGGTGCTCGCCATTGTCGCCTTGCTGGCCGCGTTTGCGCTTCTGTTCGCCGGGTTTGCCTTTGCGCGATTGTGGAATTTCGGTGATCGCGGCGGCCATGACCTGACCGTCGGCGCCTTGCTGGCGGTTCTGGTGCTCATCCCTTACGGCGTCGCGGCCTATTGGGTGGCCACCTATCCGCCGCTGCGCGACATCTCGACGGATCTGGACGACCCACCGGTGCTCGATATTTCTACCCGGACAAAGGATATGAACGAGCTTTTGCCGCCGACACCCGGCGAGCAGCGCCTGCAAATCGAAGCTTATCCGCTTGTTACCGCACGCAGCTACACCTTGCCTTTCGATCGCGTTCTGGAGGCGGTCAAAACGGTGCTCGATCGGCGCGGCTGGCAGCTCACGGCTCCGTTTCCAGATGCAGCAGGGCAAAGCGACGTGACGGTCGATGCACTGGCCAAGAGCTTGCTGCTTGGTCTTCCCGCCGATGTCGCCATCCGCGTGACCGACGACGGCGATGCGGTCATCGTCGATATGCGCTCGGCCTCGCGTTACGGCCGCTACGACCTTGGCGACAATGCAGCGCGCATCACCGATTTCCTTGCCGAGCTCGACCAGGAAGTCGCCGGCCAGGTGGGCGTGGCTCCGGCGGAATGATACCCGAAGGGTACTACCTTGCCGGCGAATAGATGCCGTCGATAGCCGGCGCGCCATCGGTGTGGACCAGGCCGCGCGCCACCAGGTCTTCCAGATGGGCAAGCACCGACAGGCGGGCCGCTTCATGCAGGCGCGGGTCGGTGTCTCGATAGATCGCGTCCACTATGTCCTTGATCGTCCGGTCACCGCCGTTGATCCGCTCCAGAATCGCCCGTTCGCGCATCTTGCGATGCGTTTTCAACTCGCGCATGAAGCTTCGCGGCTCGGTCACCGGCCCACCATGACCGGGCAGCAGCAGCCGGTCGTCACGTTCGATCAGCCGATCGAGCGATGTCATGTACTCGGCCATAGCGCCATCCGGCGGTGCGACGATCGTGGTTGCCCACGCCATGACGTGATCGGCCGAGAAAAGGATGCCGGTTCCCTCCAGCGCGAAGGCCGCGTGATTGGCGGTATGGCCGGGCGTCAGCACCGTCCGGATCGCCCAGCCATCGCCGTCGATCACCATATCATCCGGCAGCGCGACGTCTGGAACGAACTCGATGTCGGCGCTGGCATCGAGCGGATTGACCTCGCCGGTGCGCAACGGCCGCGCCGGGCGATGCCGGCCCTCCGCCAGAACCACCGCACCCGTATGCTGCTTCAGCCGCGCTGCCAGCGGCGAATGGTCGCGATGCGTGTGGCTGACGAAGATATGGCTGACCGGCCTGGTCCCGATCGCTTCGAGCAGTGTTCTAAGATGTGCCTCGTCATCCGGTCCGGGATCGATCACCGCCAGCGTCTCGCGACCGACGATATAACTGTTGGTTCCGTGAAAGGTGAACGGGCTTGGGTTCGGGGCCGTGACGCGTTGAATACCAGGCGCAACGATCACGTCCTTGCCATAGGACGGTTCGAAGCGTGTGTCGAATTTCAGCGCCATGCGAACGTCGCGACCTTTTTTGGGGCGAGGGCAAAACCGATTGCCGCATAGCACGGAAGCCAATATAGGAAAACGCAAGGCCGCGTTCGGCGGCAATCCGGAACGGGGAAGACCATGGCAATTGCAACGACGATGCGTCCGCTCATTTCTCTCGCTTTGCCCGAAAAAGGCACGGCCCGGCTGACAGGACAGCTTTTGCTGGCGATCGCCGGAACGCTGCTGCTGATCTTGTCGGCCAAGACCAAGGTCATACTCGGACCGGTCGATATCTCGATGCAGACGCTCGCCGTCTTGCTGATCGCTGCCGCCTTCGGCATGCGCCTCGGCGTCGCCACGCTGCTTCTCTACATGGCCGAGGGCGCGTTGGGCCTGCCGGTCTTCCAGAGCACGCCCGAAAAGGGCATCGGCATCGCTTACATGCTCGGTTCGACCGGCGGCTATCTTGCCGGCTTCGTCGTCATGGCGGCGATCGTCGGCTGGGCTGCCGACCGTGGCTGGGATCGCCATCCTATCAAGCTCTTCAATGCCATGCTGGTGGCCGAGATCGTCATGATGGCAATGGGCTTTGCCTGGCTGGCGCTGTTGATCGGCCCGGAAAAGTCGTGGCAGTTCGGGGTGGTGCCCTTTATCGTCGGTGATCTGATCAAGGTTGCGCTGGCCGCGAGCCTGGTGCCGGCTGTCTGGTCGCTGTTGAAGCGTTCGTGAAGCCGGTCGAGCGGTGATAACCTGTTCTGCGCGACAGTGATTTTTCGCCGTAGTTGTGTGGCCGTGCAGGATCTTTGTCGCTGGCGGCAGACTTGTGCGCGACGCCATCCGTCACATTAGCTTCAAGTCGACGGACTAAGTACCAGAACCAACGGGCGATTCGTCACGACCAGCGTAACCAAGCACCTAATATGGAAATAAATTGCTCGACATAGCATCTCAGCCAGCTGAAAAAGAAAGCGGCTCGGTGATTATTTAGGCACAGCTAAATTTCTGGACAATGTGTAGGAAATTCTTAACCCAACGGCCTTGACTTTAGTGGCTTGGTTGCTTGCTGGTATCCACACACTGTCGTAACCGTTGACCTGAGATCATGCCGCCGACCGCCGAAGGAAGACACGTGAGTAGCGCGGAAAAAACAACGAGCAAGGCAACAGCCTTGTCGCCTGAGCCGACCGCCGCGCCGGCAACCCGCTGGTATGCGGCCAGCGTCTTTCCGGGGAAGGAGCATGTCGCAGAGCGGCATCTCCGGATCCAGGGATTCGAGCCCTTTGTGCCTCGCTGCGAGAAAACCGTGCGTCATGCTCGGCGGCTCGAAACACGGTCCGCAGCTTATTTCCCGGGCTATATGTTCATCGCCCTTGACCTCGGACTGCAACGTTGGCGCTCGGTCAATGGAACATTCGGTGTGCGTTCCCTCGTTACGCAAGGCGACCGGCCTTTGCCGGTCCCCTCGGGTTTGGTCGAGCGTTTCATTGCATTGACCGGTGAGGACGGGCTGCTTGATTTCAGTGGAGGCCTCGCAGCCGGTGCCTCGGTCCGAATCCTTTCGGGCCCTCTCGCGAAAACGATCGGTCGCCTTGACCGGCTCGATCCAGCCGGAAGAGCCCGGGTTCTGGTGGCCATCATGAATGGCGAAATCCCTGTCGACTTGGATGCCAGGGATCTCGTAGCAATCGCGTAGCCGCAAACATCAAGGCGGCGTCGTGATGTAAATTGTTATAGGATGCGCTCTCGGGTTTTCACCCGGGAGTGCGGTAGCCGTCGTTCGGTGGGAAATAGGCGCTGTCTGGCGAGATCGTCTCATCGGCGCTCATTATTGAGGGTACGCGGTATGCGAATAACAATGATTGGTGCCGGCTATGTAGGGCTCGTCTCGGGCGCCTGTTTCGCCGACTTTGGCCATCAGGTCTGCTGCATCGATCGTGATGCGGAAAAGCTTGCCATGCTCAAACTCGGCAAGATACCGATCTATGAGCCGGGGCTCGACGACCTCGTCACCACCAACACCGCGCAGGGCCGCCTGCGTTTCGACGACAATCTGGCCGATGCCGTTTCTCAATCGGATGTCGTCTTCATAGCCGTCGGCACGCCGTCACGGCGTGGCGATGGGCACGCCGATCTGTCCTTCGTTTACGACGCGGCCGCCGAAGTTGGCCGCGCGCTCAAAGGGTTTACGGTCGTGGTGACGAAATCGACCGTCCCTGTCGGTACCGGCGATGAGGTGGAACGAATCATTCGCGAGCAAAATCCCACCGCTGATTTTGCGGTGGTCTCCAATCCGGAGTTTCTTCGCGAAGGATCGGCGATCGAGGACTTCAAGCGGCCCGACCGCATTATTGTCGGGACCGATGCCGAAAGTGCCAAAGCGGTCATGGGCGAGATCTACCGGCCGCTCTCGCTGAATGCCGCACCGATATTCTATACGAGCCGACGTACGGCGGAGCTCA
The DNA here is from genome assembly GCF_040318825.1 of Mesorhizobium sp. M1006. Lineage (NCBI taxonomy): Bacteria > Pseudomonadati > Pseudomonadota > Alphaproteobacteria > Hyphomicrobiales > Phyllobacteriaceae > Mesorhizobium > Mesorhizobium sp. M1006. Next base: position 18,241 of record NZ_JAMYMZ010000057.1, on the reverse strand, counting down.
CCAAATATGCCGGCAACGCGTTTCTGGCCATGAAGATCACCTTCATCAACGAAATTGCCGATCTCTGCGAGCGGCTGGGGGCCGATGTGCAGGACGTCGCGCGCGGCATCGGCATGGACAACCGCATCGGTGCAAAGTTTCTTCATGCTGGACCGGGCTATGGCGGCTCCTGTTTCCCGAAAGATACGCTGGCACTGGTCAAGACCGCGCAGGACGCGGCAAGCCCGGTGCGGCTGATTGAAACGACGGTCTCGATAAACGACCAGCGCAAGCGGGCGATGGCGCGCAAGGTGGTCGAGGCCTGCGGCGGCTCGGTTCGTGGCAAGATCATCGGTATCCTCGGCCTTACGTTCAAGCCGAACACCGACGATATGCGCGATGCCCCGTCATTGGCCATCATTCAGGCGCTCAAGGACGCCGGCGCTTCGATCAAGGCCTATGATCCGGTCGGCATGGAGCAGGCGCGCAAGATGATCGAGGGCATTGCGTTCGGGGATAGCGCCTACGCGGTAGCCGACGGCTCGCATGCGATCGTCATCGTCACCGAGTGGAACGCGTTTCGGTCGTTGGATCTGAAGCGGCTCCGTGCACTCATGGCGACGCCGGTGATGGTTGATCTGCGAAACGTCTACCGCGGCGAGGACGTCGTTAGGGAAGGCATAGCCTATTCGAGCGTCGGCCGAGAGCGGCATCCTGTCCAGTGAACGTCCAGGTTTTCATGGGGCCCGATTCGCGGTATTCAAAGTGATCGCCACCACCATCCAACTGCCCAATAGAAGGCATCTCCTGCTCCGGATGCGCTTTCAGCTGCTTGGCGGATTGACATTCGCCATCCTGCTGCCGGCGTTGCTACGCCTGTCGGTTGATCAACAAGTGATCTGGCAATCGAACATGCAGGTTACGATCTTTGCGGCATGCATCGCCCACACGACAGGCTATCTGTTTTATAAGCGCATCGGCAATTTCCCAGGCGTTGCAGCGGCTGGCTACATCCTGCCAACCTTCGCCCTGGCCTACGGCCTCGTGTTCGCGACGATCTTCTTTTTCAGATTCGACTACAGCCGGTTCCAGGCGGCAGCCAGCTTTATTCAGTCGACATTGTGGTATTTTGGCTTGAGCCTGGCGACGCGTAGGCTGGATGTATACCGGCTGGCAATAATTCCCGGCGGAGACGTCGACAGGCTGGAGAGTGTACCAGGTGTGAGCTGGCACAGGATTCATTCGACCAGCACGGTTATCGAGCACGCGAGCGGAGTGGTGGCCGATCTTCGAGCCGACCTTTCGGATGAGTGGGAGCGGTATATCGCCGATCGCGCTCTCTCGGGAACGCCGGTCTACCATGTCAAGCAAATCAGCGAATCGCTCACTGGCAGGGTAGAAATCGAGCATCTGTCTGAAAACACCCTAGGCTCTCTGAATCCAAACCAGGCCTACCTCAAGATAAAGCAGGCGATAGACTGGGCATCTGCCTTGTTTGTGCTTGTTGCTTTCTCACCGTTGCTGTTGTTCGTGGCGATCGCCGTAAAGATTGATTCGCCCGGACCGGCACTATTTAGACAGAAGCGAATGGGCTACAGAGGGCATCCCTACGAGGTCTACAAGTTTCGAACGATGAAGCTCAGCGACACGGCTGTCGACGAGAAGGAAGCGGCCATCACGAAAGCCGGCGACGAACGCATCACCCGTTTGGGGCAGTTCTTGAGAAAATCCAGGATCGACGAGTTGCCGCAGGCCTTCAACATCTTGCGAGGCGAGATGAGCTGGATCGGACCGCGGCCGGAAGCACTCGTGCTCTCGAATTGGTATGAGGCGGAGCTGCCGTTCTATCGATACCGGCACATCGTTCGGCCTGGCATCACCGGATGGGCGCAAGTCAACCAGGGCCATGTTGCGGCCGTGGACGACGTCTTGGAAAAGCTTCACTACGACTTCTACTATATCAAGAATTTCTCCCCTTGGCTCGACGTGCTTATCGTGTTTCGTACCATCCGAACCATGCTGACGGGATATGGTGCGCGTTGACAAGGCGACAAAGATCGCTAGTCGAGTAGCCAAGCCGCCGCTTACGAGCTTCGCAGGGTGGGGTAACCCCAGCTTTCTTAAAATGGGTATTTTGGAATGTCTAAAGTTACGCTGATCAGCGTTGAAAATACCGTCGTATCGACCTCGGAGAAAGCACAATGACTAGGAAGACCGCGCTCATTACCGGCATCACCGGCCAGGACGGCGCCTATCTGGCCGAACTTCTCTTGGCAAAGGGCTATGATGTCCACGGCATCAAGCGGCGGTCGTCGTCGTTCAATACGGGTCGCATCGATAATCTCTATCAGGATCCGCATGAAAAGAACGTAAGACTGTCGCTGCACTATGGCGACATGACCGATGCCACCAACCTCATCCGCATCGTCCAGGAAGTGCAGCCAGACGAGATTTATAATCTCGCCGCACAATCGCATGTCCAGGTGAGCTTCGAGACCGCGGAATATACGGCGAACGCGGACGCGATCGGTACATTGCGCCTGCTCGAAGCCATCCGGCTGCTTGGCCTGACAAAAAAGACGCGTTTCTATCAGGCATCGACTTCCGAGCTCTATGGCAAGGTGCAGGAGATCCCGCAACGGGAGACGACGCCTTTCTATCCTCGGTCACCGTATGCGGCGGCAAAGATCTATGCCTACTGGATCACCGTGAATTACCGCGAAGCTTACGACATCCATGCTTCGAACGGCATACTGTTCAACCATGAGAGCCCGATGCGCGGCGAGACATTCGTTACCCGCAAGATCACGCGCGCGGCCGCTGCAATCAGCCTCGGCCTTCAGGACAAGCTCTATCTCGGCAATTTGTCGGCTGAACGGGATTGGGGACATGCCCGCGACTATGTCGAGGGCATGTGGAGAATTCTTCACCATGAAGTGCCCGGCGATTATGTCCTTGCAACCGGGGTGAAGAACTCGGTCCGCCGCTTTGTCGAGCTTGCGTTCAACGAAGTCGGGACCGAAATCCAGTGGGTTGGTTCCGGAATCGAAGAAAAAGGCATCGACGCGAAATCCGGTGCGGTTCTAGTCGAAGTGGATCCGCGCTATTTCAGACCGACCGAGGTTGAGCTTCTGATCGGCGATGCCTCGAAAGCGGAGCGCGTTCTCGGGTGGAAGGCAACAACGTCGCTGGCGACAATGATCCAGGAAATGGTCCAGTCCGACCTCGAGGCGGTAAAGCGGGAATCCGAACACCGGCGCCTTGACGAGGATAGCGTTCGCGTTGCGGCCCAGTAAGCAGCGTCGGACCGGATTGACATGAAGGTCTCGGTTCTGACGGTCTGCCGGAACTCGGCCGCGACCATCAAGCATACGATCGACAGCTTCTTTGCCCAGAACCATGCAGAAAAAGAACTGGTGGTGGTCGATGGCGGATCGTCAGACGAGACGCTGGCAATAGTCAGGTCCTACCCACAGGACGAGATTCGGCTGATCAGCGAACCCGACAGCGGAATGTATGATGCGCTCAACAAGGCGCTGCGCCTCTATACCGGTGACGCGGTGGGCGTGCTGAATTCAGATGATTGCTTTCATGACCTCACGGCCCTTGGACGCATCTCGGAAGGGCTCGAACAGGCTGATATAGTGCATGGCGACCTGGATTTTGTCGAAGACCATGTGAGCAAGCGGGTCGTGCGCCGGTGGCGTGCTGCTCCCAAGCCGGCCAAAGGTTTTCGCACCGGTTGGATGCCGGCCCATCCGACGTTCTACGTCAGGCGGAAAGTGGCGGAAGCGGTCGGCACGTTCGACCTCAGCCTCAAGGTGGCATCGGATTACGATTGGATGCTGAGAGCGGTCGAACTGCACGGCTTCAGCAACGCGCTGGTTGAACACACAATTGTGGACATGATGCAGGGTGGCGCGAGCACCGGTGGTATAAGGTCCCGCATCCGGCACAATCTCGAAGCACTAGATTCGCGACGCAAATGGCTGAGCTCCGGAACGCTTGACTTCGCGTTTTTCGCGAAGCCGCTCCGCAAAGCTGGGCAGGTTCTATTTTTGAAGAACAATTCACAAGAAGCGGCTGGCAGGTGGTGGGCCGACACGGAATGATGAACATCGGTATCATAACTTCCAGCATCTCCCGCCGAGCTGGCGGTCTCTTCGAATCGGTCCGCGCCAGCGCACTCGGCCTTCATCGGCTCGGCCATCGAGTCACTGTGTACGGCTTGGAGGACGAACATTCGGCTGCCGATTTTGCAGCCTGGGCGCCGGTGTCCGTTGTTGCTTTTCCTCGCGTCGGCCCAGCAGCACTAGGGTATTCGCCTGGAATGTCGCATGCCGTCCGCAAATCCAATCATGATCTGCTGCATCTGCACGGTCTCTGGACGTTTCCCTCGATTGTCTGCCTTCGCTGGGGCGCAAGTTCGGGGCGGCCAGTCGTCATCTCGCCCCGAGGTATGCTGGACCCCTGGGCGCTGCGCAATAGCTCGCGGCGCAAGCAAATCGCTCGCCTGCTTTTTGAAGATAGGAATCTGCGCCGTGCCGCCTGTCTTCACGCCCTTGCGGCTGCGGAAGCCCAGGCGATGCGGCAGGTCGGCCTGAGAAAGCCGATTGCGATCATGCCGAACGGAGTGGACATTCCAGTACTCAAAGGAGACGGACCTATCCATCAATGGCCAGGTCTCGACCAGCGCAAAGTATTGCTGTTCTTGGGGCGGATTCATCCCAAGAAGGGGGTGCAGGAGACCATTGAGGCTTGGGCGAAGCTGAAGGTCCACTCCCCGCTCACCGCGCAGAAGTGGCGGCTTGTGATTGCGGGATGGGACGATGGAGGCCATCTGCCGGCCTTGCGCCATCTCGTGGTCAGGCTGTCTTTGGAGAAGGACGTCGAATTTCATGGGCCACACTACGGCGCCGCCAAGGGTCGGTTGCTCTCGCAGTCAAGCGCATTCATTCTGGCCTCGCACTCGGAAGGTCTTCCGATGGGGGTGCTAGAGGCGTGCGCTCACGAGTTGCCTGTCTTCATCACTAGAGCCTGCAACCTCCCCGAGGCCTTTGACCACCGGGCTGCCATTGAGATAACCCCTGATCCGGTTGAACTTGCTGCCTGCCTTGGGCAGTTTCTGGCCAGTGCCGATATTTCCGACTATGGCCGAAACGGAAGGAGGTTGGTGGAACGGTCATTTTCTTGGGAAGGCGTTGCACGCAAGCATGCCGATCTTTACGCTTGGCTCCTCGGTGACGCTGAGCGTCCCCAGTGGGTCGATCTCGGTGTACCGGAGTCACAGAGCGATGAGTGCTGCTGAAGGAGCCCGCAACGCGCAGCTCCAAGACATAGATATGACCCAAGGTTTGGGGCGGAGGACCGCCTACGGCGGGATTCTTGCTCTGGCCTCGCAACTAACTCGCATTGGAATTTCCTTGGTGAGCATCGGGGTTATGGCGCGCGTGCTGCAACCGTCGGATTTCGGACTGGTTGCCATTGCTACGACGATCACCGCCTTCGCGATGCTGCTGCAGGACATGGGATTGTCGGCTGCCGTGGTTCAGCCGGAGAACGTCGAGGACGAGACCTTGAGCGTGCTTTGGATCGTCGGCAATATCTTCGCGCTTTTTTTGTTCTTGCTGATAGCAGTCAGTTCGCCGATGGTTTCGATGTTGTTCGCCGACAAAAGGATTGCAAACCTCCTTCTACTCACGTCGTTGACGTTGCCGCTGACGGCGATTGGGTTTTTGCATCGCGCTCTCCTGCAGCGGTGGATGCGATGGACCTCTCTTCAGGGTATCAGCCTCCTATCGACTCTCGCGAGCGCTGTGGTCGCAATCACTCTCGTACTTACAACGGACATCGGCTACTGGGCACTCGCTGTGCAGTCGTTGCTAGCTGCGGGGCTTCAGTCGATGATGTACTGGTTCACCTCGGCCTGGCGGCCGAAGCTCACCACGCGCTGGCGCTCCGGGCTGCCGTCCCTTCGGTTCGGACTCTTTCTTACGGTATTCAGTGTCATTAACTACGCCCATAGATACGCCGACAACCTGCTTATTGGTTGGCGTTTCGGAACTGTCGAATTGGGCTACTATTCACGGGCATACGCGATCATGTCGATGCCTTTACAGCTGGTAAACGGACCGGCCGGAACTGCGATCATCGCATCTTTGAGTAGGCTGCAGTCGCGAGAAGCCGAATGGCGACAGCTTTATATGGATGCGCTGCTAATATTGACGTTTATAACTGCTCCTTTGGCCTCATTTCTCATATTTGCTGCGCCAGAACTAATAACGATCGTCTTGGGTCCCAATTTCACCAAATCCATTCCCATATTCATGGCGTTGTCGATCGGAATGTTCGCGCAGCCAGTCATGAGCTCGACAGGCTGGCTGTGGATATCAACGGGCAACACTAAGGATATGGCAATTTGGGCGGCCTTTTCAGTGCCGTTGCTGATCTGCTCGATGGGGATCGGGCTTCTTTGGGGTGCGTCCGGTGTTGCATTGGCTTATTCTGCAACCTTTACGCTGCTTACGCCCCTTTGCACGGTGTTTTCTGCTAGGCGCCTACCCATAAGCACTTACGAGGTCTATCATGCGATTTCGTGGCCCATTCTGGGAGCGCTTGTCTCTTTAGCGGTCTGCTCTCAGGTTGAACTGCCTTTTCCGGAGCTTACAATCCTAGCGCTTGTTTCTAAAGGTGCGCTGTACAGCCTCAGCTTTGTACTAGCCACAACCGCAGCAAGCGTGTTTTATCCCGTTCAACGTCGTAGACTTACGCGATCGATCAGGGTTTTCTTTGGTCGGCCGCTGCAGAAAGGTGATTAAGAGTGTCTGCCTCGATAAAAACTATAGCGAAAAACTGGATGCCGTCCCTGGTTGGTTTCATTTATAGGGCTGGCCTAAATGAAGTTAGCAAACGCCGCTATCGCGATCGGCCTAAGCGTTTCTTAGAAATCGGCCCTGGCCCGAAGCGTATAGAAGGATTCGAGTCGCTCAACGTGGTATGGTGGCCTAACGTCGACTATGTGGCCGACGCATCTACGAAACTCCCCTTTCCTGATAATACTTTTGATCTTGTTTATGGAAGTCATGTGCTCGAACACATCCCTTGGTATAAGACTGAGAGTGTTCTTGCTGAATGGCGGCGTATTTTGAAGCCCGGGGGACGTTTGGAGATATGGGTTCCCAACGGTCTCGAGATCTGTCGCGCTTTCGTGATGGCAGAAGAGCAAAAGCCGAACGATATCGAGAAGGATGGCTGGTATCGCTTCAACGAAGAACGTGATCCGGCCAAATGGGCGGCTGGAAGGATATTTTCCTATGGCGACGGGCGCGGAACCCCTGGTCATCATAACTGGCACCTAGCGCTCTTCTCCGAGCGGTATCTCATCGAGGTTTTTGAGCGCGTGGGGTTCGCAGACTGCGGTCGGCTATCAGCCGAAGAGGTGCGTGGTTACGATCACGGCTGGATCAATATGGGTATTGGCGGAACGAAATCCAATGCAGTTTCGTAGCTTCCATGATCTCAACCAGCTTCTTCATAGGGAAATATACCGTCTTGACCAGTCGAACTTCGATATAATTCTTGGCATACCGCGGAGCGGAATGTATCCATCCTTAGTACTTTCGGCACTGCTCAACAAACCTGTCGCAGATCTCGACGGTTTTCTCGGAGGGCACGTCATGGGTCACGGGGACAGCCGACCATTGCCCAATTGGTCCCCCTCCGTCCGAGACTACAAGACTGCACTCGTTATTGATGACAGTGTTCACTTGGGGACCGCGGCCGTGAAAGCGCGAAAGAAGCTGGAGACCGGGGCCCCACACATCCAAGCGCGCTTTCTCGCCGTCTATGGTTCAAAAGGGTGGTCGAAGTATGTCGATATGGTGTTAGAGGAATGTGCGTTTCCAAGAGCCTTCGAATGGAACCTGCTGCACTCATGGATAATGCAGAAGTCGCTTCTGGACATGGATGGCGTACTTTGTGCCGACCCGACTAAGGAGGAAAACGATGACGGCCGAAACTATCGTCTGTTTATTAAGAATGCTCGACGCCTAGCTCTGCCGAGCGTTTCCGTGAGGGCTGTCGTCACGAGCCGGTTGGAACGCTATCGCAGCGAGACGGAGGAATGGCTCGTGGCGCGCGGAGTATCGTTCGAAAAGCTGATCATGCTGGATGTCCCCTCTGCGACCGAGCGCAGAAAGCTGAACCTCCATTCTAGCTTTAAGGCCGACGTTTACCGCCGCGACCCTGGTGCCATGCTCTTCATCGAAAGTGATCCTCAGCAGGCGGCGGAAATCGCTGGGCAATCTGGCAAAGCGGTGCTGGACTACCAGAACAAGGTTATCGCGTCTCCAGACGCTTACAGGTTGGCCACACAATACCGCCAATCGATCAACGGGATCAGGACTCTGGGGCAGAAAATTTCATATCGTCTCCGAAGGGGCGCGCGATAGTGTAAGGCTGATCTCCAGATCTGTGCAGGAAAATTGAATGCAAAGCGCTGACCGAATTCGCGGCCTCAGGATAGGTCTATTTGTGTCTGAATGGGGCGGCCGGTTCGGAGGAAACATCAGTGTCGGGATTTTAGCAGACATACTTTCCAAAGCGGGTGCAAGCGTTACCGTCTTAACCCAGGCTAAGTACACTCCGGCCGAGGACGCCGAAGGTGGCATCGAGGTGTTGAACTTAGAAAATAGTTCTCGTGGAAAAGGATTTGTCCAACTCTGGCGAAGAACTCTCAAGCTGTTGGCCAGCCAAGATTTTTTGATCGTGGTCGGCGAAAGGCCGCGCCTCGTCTTCCTGCTTGCGCAGCTTTGGCGGCCGCTGGTCTTCGTTAGGCTGGACACAATTTTGACCTGCCCCGCAGGAACACGCTTCCTCCCAAACTCGTCGACCATATGCCACCGAAGGGTGGGGCTCTCCTGCCTAGCAGTGAACAGGAAACAGGGCTGCTTGCGCGACAGTTCGGAGTATCGCCAAGTTTTAAAGGTAATGAATCGTCGCCTGGACATGGCGCTGATTCGCTGCTTCAAAAATTTTGCCGCGAATAGTTCAGCTTGCCTCAAGAGGCACTGTCGCGGCGGAGAAGTCTTTTATCCGCCTTGCCCGAACCCGCAACTAAGATATCGGCTTCCTCCGTCGCGTGACATCATCTTTGTTGGGCGAGTTTCAGCGAGCAAGGGCGTTCTGGACGCGATCCGTATCTTCAAACGCTCAAAGGCTGCGCAAGTTCTCCATATTGTTGGCGATGGCCCGGAACTTGCGACCGCAGAACGATTTGCTGCAAGTCAGGGGGTCCTTGATCGCGTAGTTTTTCATGGCTGGATATCGGTGCAGGATCGTGACAAACTTCTCGATAAATGTGCGGCAACGCTCATGTGCAGCAAGTGGGACGAAGCGTTCGGGCGAATCGGGCCCGAAAGCTTTGCACTTGGCACTCCCGTTGTCGCCTACGATGTGGGGGGGGTAAGCGAATGGTGCCGGTCGCCGGCCGGGACGCTGGTCAGCTGCGGTGACATCGAAGGTGCCGCTCAGGCAGTCGATCGCCTTCTGCTAAACGAGGCAGAATGGTCGGCTGCGTCGGAGGCATCTTACAAAACCTCGGAGCGGTTTTCCAAGCGGATTTATGGCGAGAGATGGCTGAAATATATAGAAAAAATTCTGAATAAGTGATTGAGATGGACTGTTGCTGGACCTCAGCTTGCCTCGAACGAAATTGATTAGAGTCAGATGAAAATTCTAGTCTATTCTCATGTGTTTCCGCCAAGCGTTGGTGGGACAGAAGAAGTTGTCCGACTTTTGGTCGAAGAGTTTTGCCGCGCCGGCCACGAGATAGTCGTGGCAACCCGCACACTTGGCGAAGGCATTGCGAGAGAACCTTATCGCGTCGTGCGCCGGCCGACTTTCATCGATCTTCTCCGATTGGGCCGCGAAAGCGAGGTTGCCGTGTTGATTGGCGTAAGTCTCCGCGCCGCCCCGGCGCTGCTGTTGTTACGGCGACCATTCGTGATATCGCACCACGTCTATCTTGAGCGATGGCCTCCTCAAAGGGTCCATCACTCGTTGCCTTCTTTGATAGCGCTGAAGCTGAAGCGATGGATTTCGTCCCGAGCGCAAAACGTCTATACCAGCCGCGGGTTTATGCGTGCCGATCAAGGCAGCGGGATCGTGATCAGAAACCCTTTTGATATTAAGCTTTTCAGGCCGGCACTAGAGAAAGACAGAGACATCGTTTTCGTCGGCCGCATGATACCCGAAAAGGGCTGCTCAGACTTGGTCGACGCGTTGAAAATCCTAAAGGCACAAAAAATAGAGCCAACCGTCACGCTTATCGGCGACGGGCCCGAACGCGAGTCTCTGGAACAGCGGGTCAAGAGCGCTGGTCTGCAGGACACCGTAACTTTTACCGGCGTGCTTACCGGGGAATTGCTAGCCCGGATGGTGGCACGGCACAGGATCTCGGTGGTTCCTTCTCGCTGGCCAGAGCCTTTCGGTATCGTTGCGCTCGAGGCAATCGCCAGCGGCTGCGTAGTGGTAGGCACGGACGGGGGGGGGCTGCCAGAGGCGATCGGTCCCTGCGGTATGATCGTCCGGCCAAATGAGCCCTCAGCAATCGCCGCTGCCATGAAGATGCTATTGAATGACAGGCGCGAGTACGACCGTTACAGTCGGGCCGGCAGTCGCTTCACTGCGTATCATGCGCCCTATCTGGTGGCACAAGATTACCTCACGGTCCTTGGCAGAATTGCACGAGGACCCAGCGAGGCAAGGCCAATGGAGAGCAACTCAATATGCTAAGCGCTTTCTCAGCGGTGATGTTGATTTGTACCGTCGCCATGTGCCTATGGATTTTTTTTACCCAGTCGGGCGGAGTCCAGATGATCCGGCTTCCGTTTCTTTTGTCGAGCGTTTATATTGCTTATGTATTTCCCAAGCTGACCGGCCTGCTTTTGTCCGATTCTCGGCTGGCGGAAGTCTACCGCTACGCGCAAACTTCGGATCGCGTGACCGCAATGGTGGGCCTGTGCTATTTCGCATGCCTCGCCGGCTACTACTATGTGCGACCCGGCGGGCGGTTCCCCTCCGTTCCGCTTGATATTCCTCTCTTGCGCTACAGGAGGATTCGCAACATCTCGGTATTCCTCGTGATCATTTCCTATATTGGGGTCATCGGTCTCGCACAGGAGGCGGGTGGCCTGTCTCAGTTCTTCCTGGATATGGACGGCTATACCTTGGATTGGCGCGGAAGCGAGGTATACTACCTTTTTATATCTAGATTCATATACGTGCCAATCCTCTTATTGTTTATACTGTATTGGCACAAGAAAAGTAACTCTATATTATGTCTTTTGATTTTTGCTTCGATGTACCCGTTGGCTAACATTTTCCTACTATTTAGGCGCTCAGAGATTCTTCAATTCGGGTTTATAACTGGGTTCGTCCTGCTAATGTACTACAAAATTCGGCCAAGCCGATTGTACGTAATCTCGGTCGTATTTGTAATGATGGCGGCGGTGGTTCTCTTTCCCGAGATCCGGACGTCGAAGTTTCGTGGCGAAGCTCTAGAGGAAGGCTTCGTCGGGCATCGCTTTAGCCAGTTCATTAATTTTGAAGATAATAACGAGATGGCAGCGGCTGCTTACCTCGTACATCGGACTAGCCAGACAGGCCAGCTTGAGTATGGAGCGATTTTCGTCAACGCCTTGGTCAATCAATTCGTACCGGCTGGACTGGTTGGCAACGATTTGAAGCAATCCTTGCACGTCGGAGGCGCTGACGCCGACGATTTCTATTTTAGTGAATGGAACCGTAGCCGATATTTCTATCTTGCTCCGATGGGCTTCGCCCAGGCATATGTCCAGTTTGGCTATCTCGGCTGCCTAATATTTGCGGCGCTTGGGACCTTCGTAGGCAAACTCGAACATTGGCGCCTTCGATCCTTTAGTGGTGAGATGATGTATGTTCTGATGCTAGGCCCGATCGTACTTGCGGTCTCAAATGACATTCAAGCGCCGGTGGTCCGATTTGCCACCTATTGCGCGTTGTTCGGTTTTCTTGCCCTCAGTGGCTACTTGACTTCTCTCAAACGCACGCGCGAAGGGATGCTTTTTTATAGTCCCGCCTACCTTTCGAGGTTTTCCAGGTGAGTGTTGAGCACAAAGCAGACCGTTGTGCCGGTGCCGTGAAGCTGGTGGAAGGCCACCCGTCGGACCACGGTTTCAGGGTCGCTGTGTTGCAGATTACGGCTCGCCGGGATTACGAGATTGCTCGCTCTCTATATCGTTACGGGGCCTTGGCCGGTATGGCAACAGACCTTTATCTACCAAATTGGGCACGTCCATTCGGCAAAGGGCGTCTCGGCCGCTACGCTATTTCCGAGCTTCCGCCCGAGAAAGTGTACGGCGCACCATTGGTGGGGCTGCTTTACCGGGCGGCCATGTGGATTATGGGACCGTTTTCGGCCGCCCCTCATATCTGGGCAACGAAGGCGCTGACGGGCGCGACTATCGCACGATTGAAGCGAGCAAAGCCTAACGTCGTATTTGGACTTGACACCGGCGCGCTCGAGCTGTTCCGTTCCTTCGACACCGTCAGTCCGAGACCCAAGCTTGTACTTGAGCAGTGCGTGGCGCCTCGCGCAAGTCAATACCGGATGCTTGAGAGGCTCTCCGATGCAATGCCTTCCGAGATGGTGCGGAAGCGGAAAGCGAATGTATTGAAATTAAAGGTACGCGAGGAGGAGGAGTGGCGCCTGGCTGACCTCGTCATTTCGCCTTCCGACTACGTGACGGAAGAGCTCGTAAAGGCTGGCTGCCCTGCTGCCAAGATACACTTCGTACCGTATGGATATACGCCAAAGACGCCTGCAAGAAAGCGCGACTACGCCCTCCGCACGATGCCTCTAAGAGTGCTGTTCGTCGGGGCCATCGACTATCGCAAGGGCGTTCACGATTTGGCAGTTGTCGCCGAAAGGCTCGGCGACCGAGTTAAGGTGGAGGCCCTGGGCAAAATAGTGGTGGACAAGAAAACTGCGGCGAGACTCGGAAAATCAATCAGGCTGATGGGCCCTCAGTCGTTTGGCGTAGTGCAGTCGGCATATCAGAACGCCGATGTGCTGATCCTTCCCTCCTATCTCGAAGGCTCAGCAATGGTAGTGTATGAGGCGATGAGCTTCGGTTTACCTTGTCTGGTCACGAGGCAAACGGGGGCGATTGTCACTGACGCTGTCGACGGTTTCGTCGTTGAGGCCGGCGATATCGACGCCATTCAAGGCATCTTCGAGCAGATACTCGCAGATCCCGGCAAGCTGCAGGACGTTTCCGAGCGGTCGGTGGAAGCTGCCGGCCGCGTTTCGGCGGAACTTTATGGTGACAGGCTAATTAGGGCCATTGCCTCATGACCCTGGAGAAGGTGTTCCGAGCGCTCGATCATCTCTTCTATAAGGCGCGCCTCGCCTACTACAATTTGACGCTGTTTGGCTGGTATAAAACCGCGCCCTGGTCGACAACAATTTATGGTCGGATAAATCGTTTACATGTGCCGATCAGGATCAGCCTTGGCAAGAACTGCCGGCTCGGCAACGATCTCTATCTCGCGACTGCCAGGGCCGCCGAAATCGTCATAGCTGATGATGTAAACATTAACTTAGGCTGCGTACTCGTGGCGGTTGAGCGAATTGCGATTGGCGCTCGCACCTCTATCGCTGAGTATGTGTCCATTCGAGACCAGGCGCATCGCTTCGAAACGGGACTCGGCACGCGCGGACTCGGTTTTAAGTCGGCACCCATCCAAATTGGTGAAAACGTTTGGATCGGACGTGGGGCGTTTATTGGTCCAGGAACGACCATAGGAGCAAATTCCATTGTCGGCGCGAATAGCGTAGTTCACGGCACTTTTCCTCCCAACGTATTAATTGCAGGCGTACCTGCGACGGTCAGGAAGCAGCTCTAGGCGTCAAATGCGCTCTCGAAAGATTGTCTCGATCCTCCTCCTTTTACTCGCGCCCTTTACCCCATGGGCCATTCGTCGATGGGCGTATCGCCGTTGGCTTGGGTATGATTTGCATCCCTCCTCCCGTATCGGAATCGCCTTGGTCGCTGTAACACAGTGCGTCATGGACGAGGGCAGCAGCATCGGCCATTTTACTATCATTCGCAACCTAGATCGGCTTGAGATCGCCAGAGGAACCAAACTTGGAACCTTCAACTGGATATTCGGCTCAGAGAGCAACAACCGGACACACTTCCGGAATAGTCCCAGCCGAGTTTCTGCTCTAATCATGAAAGAAGGAAGTTCGCTGACGTCGCGTCACATTATAGATTGCACAGACCGTGTGTCCATTGGCCGGTTCACGACTATTGCCGGGTTCCGCTCTCAGGTCCTCACGCACTCGATTGATACCGCGGCTAACGCTCAGGCATGCGGCCCGGTGAACATCGGCGACTATTGCTTAGTCGGAAGTGGCTCGATAATTCTCAAGGGAGCCGACATGCCGAATGGCACTGTACTAGCAGCCGGCTCGGTATTCAGAGGCGCTCCCAAAAAGGAATTCCAGCTAATGTCCGGTGTCCCGGCGATTGCAGTTAAGGCACTTGATCCTCAGTCCGGGTATTTTATGCGCACGACGGGCCCAGTGGGTTGATGCAGCACGAACCGTCTCCTGCCTTGGCTAGCTCGGAAAAGGATTTTGGGACCCTGCCGTGTCGCCTTCCATTGGAGGAACGCCCGCCACCAGGTTTTGCCAACAAGATCGGTCGAATACTTTGGGGCATCATCTACGTTCTGTTATTCAGGCCGTCGCCGAGGACTTGCCACGGCTGGCGTCGGTTTCTGCTCCGCTGCTTTGGTGCTGTGATCGGCAAGGGAGCAATGCCGTATCGTCAGGCAGTAGTTTGGGCACCGTGGAATCTCACCATGGGCGATCGCAGCGTTATGGGTGACGGCGTGGATTGCTACTGCGTAGCACCAATCCGTATCGACGAAGGGGCAATTGTCAGTCAGCGTGCCTACCTTTGCTCGGCCAGCCACGATTATAACAAGCGGTCCTTTCCTCTGGTCACAGCGCCGATTCATATCGGCAGAGGTGCATGGGTTGCCGCCGAGGCATTTGTTGGCCCAGGAATCACAGTGGAAGAGGGAGCGGTAGTCGCGGCTCGCTCCGTGGTGACTAAGAACGTCATGCCGTGGGAAGTTGTTGCAGGAAATCCTGCAAAACCGATAGGGATGCGCAATGTGACCAGCGAGAGTGCGAGCGCCGCGACTGAGGGTCCTGAGAGTGACGTACGTTTCCGAATTGTCCAACCTGGTGAGTCCTTTGACGAGCACTAACAGACTTAGCAACAAACTCGGCACAGGCTGGGTCGAGACCTCAAGCCAGACCTGAAATGCAGAGCTCATTGGGCACTCTAGGCGCTCTCAAGCTCTCAAGAAATCGCTCGCAGGGAACAGGCGACGGGAGAGTTGAATGCGTTCCATTAGCAGACGCTCCGTTCTCGCCGGCATGACCGCATTTTCGACCATGAGGTCTGTGAAGGCGGACGAGCCGCATGCTCCGAAGCATCTGGACTCGATAGCATCACCCTCACCCCGTTTGGACACCCCGGTCTTTGATACAGCCATCAGTATATTGGCGACTTCAATTCCAAGTCACGTCAACCTTCTTCGTGTCAAGGGCTATGCGTCGGCAGGGGATGGGGGAGCAGCGCTGTATAAGAAGGTTGCTTTTGAGCCATCTTGCGGAGGCAACTTGCAGTCCGCTGATGGGGGATGGTGGGAGATTGAAGAAGAGATTGCAAGACCAGAAATGTTCGGCTTCATGGGCACTACAATTGCGGCAGCCGCAGTTGATGAGACGACCGCGGCGACGGCGATGGGCAACTGGGGGAGGAGAAGGGGCAGCCTTCATCTGCGGCTGGCGCCAGGAAAGAAATACTCCTACACCAATCCTTACTTTCTAACCGGCATCCGCGACAGCCTGATCATCGATGGGCATGATGCGGCGTTCCAGAACATCAGAGCAACCGTGACTGGAGTTTCTGGTAACGCTGCGAACTTTCAATGCCTCGTCTTTCCGTCAATCTTCTACAATGGTGGGCAGAACGTGTGGGAGGCTCTCTCCCCGCAGCTAGAATATGGACCGCTAGTTCATACAGTCCCGGCGGGCAGCACGACTATCACTCTTCTCCCTGGTGGGAGCAACGCGGATTTCATTGTGGGCAAGAGGGCCCTGATCTACGGCTATGCCATGCAGGTTGCTGGGTTTCCCATCACCACGCTCTTCTTCGAGTATGTGACGATCACAGGGATTGATGGCCTTAACTTGACTATCGCGGAGCCTCTTCGATTCAGCTACTACTCCGATTTTCCCGTCATTGTTTCCAGCGGCACGTATCTCGGTCCGCCGCGCATTCTTTCGTGCAGTCGAGGCAGCAACAATTTCGAAGAAACCGCTTCAATGGAGTTCAACGGCCTTCGTTTCATGGCGGATTCCGGCTGGTCGGAGCGTGATGGCGGTACGATTAACCGCAACGGGCGGCCATGGATAGGAAGCTATAAGAAGGCCGTTCTTAATCACTGCACTGGCGAGGGCGGCCTATACGTCATGCAAGGGCAGCATTTCACAGATAACGGTAGCAACTTCGCCGGCGAGACGGAGGTGGACAAGTTCATTGAACTTGCGCAGTTCGAGGGTGTCGACTACGCGGCATTCTCCCAGGGGACCGGCTGCCGCCAGCTCGTATTCTCAGACAACAGCATAATTCGCAAAATGAACTCCATTGACGCGCTTGAGACGGTAGAAATACGCGATTCAGTCATTGCCGGTTATACGAGAGCGAACAAGCAAATCCTGAGCGGGACGTTCGGCACGCCGACCACCAAAATCAAGAACAGCCGCATCAAATCCCACAACTCCCTCCTGGCGTACCGTTTTTCCGATCCGAAAGTGGCGGCTTTCGATCAGGCGAGCCCTACAAGACTCTACATGCGCACGTCGCTATTCATAAGGAGCAATCTGGTCCGCGTGATGCGCCCCAACTCCATCCTTTACAATGCCGGTGGCGAAGCCGTGTTCCGTTGCACTGCTCCGGCTAGGGAAGACTCCGATCGGACGTTTTTCGACGGAGTGATGTTGTGCGGCTCTTACATGAATGGAGACACACTCTATTGCCCGACATTCCCGGACGTCGAGGCGCTGGGCAATGAACTGTTGGGCTGTGATGATGTAACTTGGGTGCCTGCCGCCACCTCCACGTCGAACGTGCTGCCACTGTTTGCGAAGCGGCGGGATAAGTACGCTAATGAGGGCAAGTGGGTTTTGAGCAGTAATCTCAGGCCAGAGATTTCTACGACCGCAATCAGGATGGCGCTGGGTTATCTTGTTAAAGCGACCAAACTCACGATTGACGTGACGCGCCCCTACACCGGCGCAACCGCCACCGCTTTGCTCGAGGTGCGCCTACCCGACGGGGCCGTACTCGCGTGCGTCGACTTGAAGACCAGCGGCCGGCGCGTGATGGTCGCCTTTGGGGAGGCTAGGGCCATTAGCACGCACGATGCGTTAAACGAGCTCAGTTCTGATCCGTTGTTCATCCTTCAGATCCGGACGTCCGCAGCTGTCGCTTATGGGTCGAGCAGCGACGCGGCAGTCTGGAGCGTCGTCCTGCAAGGAATGCAGATCCTGGAGTAGAGTAAGCATGAAGCTCACCGGATCTGCGCGACATGACATTCTCATTGACGAACTCCTGCGCATCATAGGCCTTGTCGGCGCGCGTGATCGCCTTGCTCCGCCAGCCGAACAGCTGGGCCGGCGCCATCCCCGCTTGTCTGGCAATGGCCGATACATTCGCGCCCGGCTTCAGTGTCGCCTCGATCAGCCGCGACTTCGCTTCCGCCGACCAGCGCCGGCGCGGACGCTGCGGGCTTGCCTCCAGTCGGTTGGCAACCGCTTCAAGAACATGGAAACTTCTATCATCAGGCATAGGCGCAGACATAGAAATTGACACTGCAAGCTCCTCGGCTCCTTGCTTCAGTGTCAGTATGTCTCGCTCATCACCTCAAGCGGCGCCAGATGGGGTCAGCTTGGCGCTTACAGCCGATCGCTACGGTGAGGAAGAGTTCGCCCCTCCGCGCCTTCTGCTTCATCGCTTCGGTCGAGCGTTGCCGAAAGCCCGAGAGTTCCGTCGTACGCATCCGGTGAAGACCGCAGACGTGCGCATCCGGCAGCCAGGAGAACCTGAGCACCGGAGTGCTGGGGTCAAGCTTTCTT